>CAYSAC010000044.1:0-17370 GCA_964428815.1 uncultured Acidimicrobiaceae bacterium
GTCTGAGGTGCGTGCGCACCGACTCTTCGCCGATGCCCAGGACCTCGGCGATGCCGGCGACGCTCAGGTCGTCGACGAACGCGAGTGCCAAGGTCTGGGCCTGGCGCCTCGGAAGCCCGCGCACGACCTCCCAGAGGTGCGCAGAGGCATCAGTGAGGTCCGGCTCGGGTGGTCGCTCACGGCGCAACCGTGCGAGGAGCCGGAGCTCGGTGACGTGCCGCCGGCCGCTGGACACGCACCTGTTCGTGACGACGCGGCATACCCACGCGCGAGGGTTCTCCAGGCCTGACACCGAGTCCCATCGCTGGTGGCAGGCCAGAAAACCGTCCTGCGCGAGCTCCTCGGCGACGTCGCGCCTGCCCGTGAGGGCGAACGCCAACCTCACGACCGACGCGTACTCGGCAAGGTAGAACGCGTCGAACGACGCCTCACCCCCGTCGTTCAACGCTGCACCCGCCTCGCTCATGACAACCACCGACTCCTACACGCATGAGCGTCCCCCATTTTGGTACGCGGAGTGCGGAGGTTTGGGGCATACGGGTGGGGCGACTTGACGGCCCAGTTGCCCCCAACCTCCGCAGGAGGCGGACGCGTTCGCGCATGGAGCGGATTCCTGATGTGCTCAAGGACGAGGTCGCTGTCCTCGCCGGCGTCCTGACCGGTCTCCGGTAACGCCCGCGTTCACCACCGGGCCTTGGTAGACGACTCGGGTAGTCGGCCACGCGTGCAGGACACGCGGGTCAGCTTCCACCCACAAGGCGGCGGGTCAGGATCCGACGACGACGGTGTCGGTGGCCGAGCGGCCGAACACCTCGGGCGCGTAGATCTCCTCGGCCTTGGTCGGTGGGGTGACGAACGTGCCCGGCGTGGTGGCCCGGGCCACGTAGGAGTAGTCGTAGGTGCCGGCGTACAGGTAGGCGCTGTAGGCCTCGGCCCGGTCATCGCGAAGGTTCTGGTGGTCGAACCACGTCCAGCCGAACCACGTCACCGGGCCGCGCTTGTCGTCGGCCGGCGGTTGTGGTGACGCGGCCAGTGCCGGGTTGACGATCTCGAGACCGGCCGGCAGGGGGTCGACCAGGGCCATGTTGGTGCGGTTGCTGTCGGCCACCATGGCCAGCCGCACCCGCACGGTCGCCCCTGTCTTGATGCGCCACGTGCCGTCGGCGTCGCGGCGCACGTCAGCGGGGTCGTCGACCGCCTCGTAGGTGCGGTCGACCACGAACCCCTCGTCCCGGGGTGCCAGGGTCAGGTCGGCGGGGGCGTAGCGCAGGCCGAGGCGGTAGTAGAGCCGGCCGGGCCCGTCCTTGGCGAGCACGATGTCGGGGTTGCCGTCCAGCTCGGTCATCGGCACGAGCGTCTGCTGGCGGTCGATCGACCGGCCCTGGTAGCTGTGCTCGGCGGCGTAGCTGTCACCGAGCCACGCCCGCGCCACGAACGCCGGGGTCTGGGCCTCGAAGGTCTCGAAGTAGCGCTCGAGCGCGAGGAGGATGAACCCGTTCTCCTGCACGTTGTTCCAGCGGCCTTTCACCTGGTTGGCGATGAGACCTTGGACCACCTTCGGGATCAGGTCGCTGGCCGGGCGCTTGGTGATCAGCGCATCGAGGATGATGCCGTCGGTGCGCCGGTCAGAGGCGAGCACCAGGTGAGCGCCCTCGTCGTAGCCCGTCGTGAAGGTCGCCGCCCCGGCGGTCTCTGTCACGCGGTTCGCGAGTGTCCGCTCGATGGCGGCGTCGATGCCGGGGGCGGCGACCACCGGCCACAGCCAGGCGAGCGCGTCGAGCGGGAGGGTTGGGTCAGAGCGGTACAGGGCCTCGGCCTTGCCGCTGTCGCGGTCGCCGGCCAGGTTGCGCACATGCAGGGCGTAGGCGCTGACGGCGTGGCGGGCCTGTTCGTCCCAGTCGGGTGGGAACAGCGCGTCGATGTTCTTGATCGCTTCCAGCGCCCGCTGGTAGGGGTCGTCGGCCACCGGATAGCCGGCCGCCTTTGCGGCCACGAGCGCGTGGGTCGCCTGCACGCTGTCGTACGGCTGCGACGGACGGCCGCGCTGCCAGGCCGCGAACCCGCCGTCGTCGTTTTGAAGGGCGACGAGTCCCTTGAGGTCGGAGCGGATGGTGTCGTCGAGCTGCTGCGGCGCGGGCACACCCTCGGACCCAAACGCGGCGAACACGTCGCGCAGCGACACCAGCGCGATGACCCGCGAGGCATAGGCATCGGCGCTCTCGTAGGGGTAGACGGTGAGGTACACGACCGCATCGGTGAGCGCCTGCAGCGCGGTCGACGACGTGTCGATCTCGAGCCCGCCGAACTGCCGCACAACACCAGTCGGGGTCAGCAGCGGTTGAGCGACGGCGCCGTCGTCGATCACCCCATAGGTGGCGAACGCCTCGGTGGTGACCGGCGTGTACACCGGCAGCTCACCGGTCGCCGAGTCGGCCATGTCGCCGCTGACCGCACTGACCCGGTAGCGGGCGGTGCCGGCGTCGTCGGCTGCGGCCGGGAACCGGACCTCGATGCGCTCGTTGGCTGGCACTCGCAGCCGCTTGCCGGCGGGGCCGGTGAGCGAGAGGTTGGCGGCCTCGACGACGACGTCGACGTCGAGGGACTGGTCGGTCTGGTTCTGGACGACCACCGGCAGCTCGAAGCGGTCACCGAAGTTGAGGAACCGGGGGGCCGAGGGGCGCACCATCAGCGGCAGCCGAGCAGTGATAGTTGACTCGGCGGTCCCGAAGCGGTCGGCGTCGTCGGCGGCCACGGCCATGACGCGGTAGCGGGTGAGGTTGTCGGGCAGGCGCACGTCGACGGTGGCCGAGCCGTCGTCGTCAGTGCGCACGGCCGGTGCGAACACGGCGAGAGCGTCGAAATTGCTACGCACCTCGATCGGGTTCGCGGCCGTTGCCGCCGCGGACTCATCGCGCGTCAGACCCGCGTCGGAGGCGGGCTCCACGGGCATGCCGTATGTCGCGACATCGACCGTGCCGCCACCCGTGGCGCCCTCGCCTGACGCAGGGCTCCCCGCGCCAAGCTGCGTCGCCGCCGTCGTCGAGGACGCAGAGGAGTCGCGAGCGCCGAACGCTTCTGGGTTCGCCAGCAGCAGCGTGCGGCGCCCGTAGTCAGCGCGCAGCTCGTTCACCAGCGGTTGGTAGAACGCGGCGATCGGGTCGCGGAGGTCGTAGCCGACGAGTGACAGCACGGCCTCGTCGACGACCACCACAGCAACCTCGGCGCCATCGACCGGCCTTCCGTCAGCGTCCTCGACGGTCACCGCAACCGAGGTTCGCCCGCCCGGTTCGACGGCGCTGTCCTTCGGCTTGGCTGTCACCTTCAGGACCCTCGACCGCGGCGGGACCGGCAGGGCCAGCGTGCCGGTGGCGAAGGCGGGACGGGGCGGCAGGTCGTCTGCGGTCGTGCCGTCGTCGCGCTGGCGGGGTGCGGCGCCGACCAGGTCGATCTGCAGGTCGACACCGGGGACCAGCGCCTCGGTGAGCGGGAGCTTGAGCACCGTCGAGCCGTCGGTGATCTCGAAAGTCCGGGTCGACTCGATGCCGTTGCGGCCGATGGTGAGCCGGCCGTGCGCCGGGCTGAACGGCGAGATGACGAGCAGCTCGGCGGTGTCACCGGCGTGGTACTCGGCCCGGTCGGGGATGATCGTGACCTGCTGCTGCTCGACGTTGCGGGTGGGGATGGCGTCGGCGCCGCTCACCCAGCGGGTCAGCTCGCTGCGGTTGCGGCCGCCGTCGTCGTCGGTGACCGTCGAGCTGATCTTGTACTGGCCGCCGGTGTCGGTGTCGAAGGAGCACGAGACCGCCTTGTCGCCCGAGGTGACCGTGCAGTCCTGGGGGTCGACGTCGACATCAGTCCAGGTGCCCTTCACGAACTTCTGCACGACGCGGGCAGCGGTCACGTTGATCTTCCGGTCGGCGACGGCCTCGCCGTCGATGTCGGTGACTACGGCCTCGATCTCGAGCGGGTCACCCTGGCGGACGAAGGTCCGCGCGCTGCGCAGGCCGACGTACAGCGACGCGGGGTGCACGAGCAGGTCGATCGTCGACGCGAAGCTCTGCCGGTTGACGTCGTCCACCGCGGCGTTGGCCGACACAGTGATCGGCTCGTCGGGCTTCTGGCCCTCGAAGTCGAGCTGCAGGTAGTCGGTGCCGGTCGTGTCGGTGCGACCCCCGTAGGTGGTCTCCTCCTGCTCGGGCGGCGGCCCGCAACAAGGGGCGATGCCCAAGTCGCCGACCGGCCCGGCGACGTCCGCGAGCCACCACGGCTTCCAGATGCCGAAGGTGAACTCCGACCAGTTCGGCGGCGAGTAGGTCGTGGGCTGCGTGGTGACCCGCCACGTGACCGGGGCGTCGGCCAGGGTGCCGCCAGCGAAGTAGCGGGCCAGGGCAGCGACGGTCACGGCCTTGGTAAGCAGATGCGGCATCCGGCTCTCTGCCCGAGTGACGACCTCGAACTCGGGCCGGCGGAACTCCTGGATCTGGAACTGGTGAACCGACGAGACCTCGCCGAGCCCGTCGGCGCCCTCGACCGTCAGCTCGATCCAGGCCGGGCCGAGGGCGGACCCGGGCGGGAGGTCGACGGCGAGGTCGAAGCCACCGGTGCGGTTCAGGGTGGTGGTGCCGTTGGCCAGCTCGTTGCCGAACGAGTCGCGCGCGACGTACCGCACCGTGAGGCTGCCTCCGAGCGGCACGATGCGGGCGTCGCCGGTGAGCGTGAGACGGCGAACCCAGCCCTTCACCCGAGCCTGCTCACCCGGCCGGTAGAGCTGGCGATCATCGAACACGTACCAGCGCACGACGTCGCTGACCGTGGTCGTCTCCCAGATGCCGCTGTAGTCCGCGGTCAACAGGGCTGAGTCATCGCCTCGCGTCGCGACGAGGAACCGGGTCTTGCCCAGCGGCAAGGTGGCCAGGCCATCGCCGTCGGTCGAGGCGCCGGTGCCGGCGCCACCGAGCTGCACCGTCGCTCCCTCGATCGGCGATCCGTCGCGAAGATCCGTTGCCCAGGCGACCAACTGGTCGCGGTCGGCGAGGGCGTCCACGCCGATCGAGGTCACCTGCAGCCACGCCAGCGTCGGCTGGTTGCTCCAGTACTCGTTGGAGTCCGGCGGAAAGCTCCGCGTCGGGGAGACGACCACCACGACGTGGCCGGGCTGACCGCCCAACGCGTCATCGAGATCGATCGTCGTCTCGGTGAGCTGGTCCGGGCCGCCCGCAACGTCGATGGTGGCCGACGACACCCGTCGCCACTTCGGTAGGCCGTCGAGGCGCTCGCCACCCCAGTTGCGGATGAACTCGTCGTACACCGCGAAGTCCGACGGCCCGACCGCGTACAGATCGACCTTCAGCGTCTCGTGACCGACCGAGGTGACCGACACGGTCGGTGTCTCTGCCATCGGGTCGGTGGTGACGAGCGGCTTCTCGAATGGCAACAGAGCGGGCGCGGCGTCGCCGACCTCGAAGCGCAACGGCTCCGAATCGCCGAGCGTCTGGCCGAACTCGTCGCGCAGCGACGAAGGCAGTCGCACCTCATAGGTGGTCTTCGGCCGGGTCGAGCCCTGCACCACCAGCGTGTTGCCGTACGCGCCCACTGACGCGCCGAGCTCGGGGCTCACCTCAACGCTGTCCGGGTCGAACGCCTCGACATCGAGCTGGTTGTTGAACGTGATCGAGAACTGGCTGGCCGGCCGGCACCCCTCGCCGTATCCGCACGCGTTGCCTGTGACCTTCAGCGCCGAGTAGGTGCGCGACCGCTGGGTGGACGCCTTCGTCGTCACCCGGGGCCCTTCGGCCGAGGGTGTCCCGGGCCCGATGTCGACAGTGATGTCGGTGTCGGTGGGCAACCGAGTCACGGGACGGAATGCCACCCAGCGTCCGTCGAGGGTCTCCTCGGTGCGCTGGCGGGCAACCTCGTCGGCGGCGATCTCCTTGGTGGTGGCCAGGCGGACCGATCGACGGTCGCCGCCGGCCTTCAGCGTGATGGTTCGCAGGACGGCCGCCGCGTCGACCCGCTGGTCGAACGTGGCGAGGAACACCGGGTCGGTGTCGATGCTCTCGCTCGCGGGCTGGAACGACAGCACCTGCGGCGCCGGGGTGCGGAACGCCCACGTCACCGGCTTGTCGAGGGTGACACCGCTCTGCGAGCGGGTGGCGGCCGGGATCTCGACCGTGTACTCCGTCGCCATCGGCAGACGGTCTATGGCATCGGCGTCATGCTCGAATCGCAGCGTTCGGGTGCCGATCCAGCGCCAGCGGCCGTCGAGGGCGGGCTTCACCCGCACGGGAACGTCGGCGCGGTCGAGCTGTTCCAACGTGCCCAGCGGCACCATCGGCTGGTTGAAGGTGACGCTCACGAACGCAGCGACATCGACATCCCCCTCGGGCTCGTAACGCACCACCTCCAACGGCCCCTTGGCGACAGCCGGCGGGCGTGCATCGCCCGCCGCGCCGAAGGGCCTGTCGATGGTCCGTCCGACCCGGGGCCGAGGCAACGTCTGCGGCGGCCGGTTGAACGACGTGCGGTCGTCGTCAGATCCGGCGAAAGCGGGCAGCCGTCGGATGATGCCAGCGACGGCCTCGTCGTCGAGGGCGTCGCCATCGACCACCGGTGCCGGGTCCTCGGTTGACCCGATCGGCTTTCCGGCGCTGAGCTTCACCACGAACGGCCCGTCGTCGTTCCCGGGGGCGGGCAGCCGGCCGGCACCGTCGCCGCCCGAGCAGGCGGCGAGCACCACAGCAAGGCACAGGCCCAGAGCAACCGCCCGGCGGACCCGGTGTTGCCGATGCATCGCCACCCCTATGAGCTCGTCGGACGCCGCCGGACACACGCCGCGGCGCGGACAGACACTGCCCCATACGACGACCCGCCGCACCGGCAGGTTCCCGGGCAGTGCTCGGCAACGCCGCCGGCACTCACCGCCTCTCCCCGAGCGCCCATTTTCTTCGGCCGCGCCTGCGTGAGTGTCGAGGGTGAGACGCCCGAGCGTTCTCACGCATGCGTGTGAAGAACGACCACCAAGAGCGAGTCCCGATCACGGATCGTGTGTCCGTCTCACCGTGAGGCTCACCGACAACCGCGGCCACCTACGGGAGGTAGGGGGCCAGCGTCTTGGTCGGCAGTACGAGGCGATCCTCCCGCGTCGGTATCGGCTCGAACCCGTGATGCCGGTAGAAGGACGCGGCCGCGTCGTCGATGGCGTCCACGACGACGTAGCGGCCGCCGAGGTCACGTGAACCGACGGCCGCTCGCGTCAGCGCGCTGGCGAGGAGCTGGGAGCCGAGGCGGTTGCCGTGGAGCTCGCGGTGCAACGCCAGGCGAGCGACGAGGTAGCACGGGATCCGATCGGGGAGTCCCCTCGCCTGCTTCTTGCTGAGCGTCTCCCGCTCGATGAAGTACGGCATCAGCGTGTAGTACGCGACCACGATCGCGTCGCGTCGATGCCAGACGTAGGTCCGGGTCAGATTTCGCCCGTCGCTGTCCCGAGCCGACTTGCGGAGCCAGTCGTCCAGGGTCGGTTGACCGCTGCCGAAGCCCGAAGCGTCATGCCCGTCCGCGAAGCCCTCGCAGACGAAGTCCACTCAGAGGGTCAGCGGTTCTCGTAGCGCGGCTCGACGAGCGCCTTCTCCAAGGCCGGCGCCAGTGCCGCCGGCCGGTCGAGCGCGGCGAGGAGCTGATCGAAGACATCGGACGGGACTGCCATCGACGCGTGCGCATGCAGGACCTCGTCAGCACGCGCATCAGCGGCGGAGGTCACCAACGCCGACACCGACACACCCTCAAGCGTCGCGGCGCGCTCATACACGCCACGCTGCCGGTCAGTGACCCTGAGGTTCAACACCTTGTCCTTGCGCTCCATGTCCACACATTGTATAGACGATCCTCGAGTCGTCAACCTCGATGGAACAAGACGACAGGCGAATCGAGAGTGCTCTGACCTGCACCACAGTGGAGCCCGAGAAGGGAATCGAACCCTTGACCTGCTCATTACGAGTGAGCTGCTCTGCCGACTGAGCTACCCGGGCGGGATGGGCCAGGTTAGCGGCCGGCCTCTCATGCCAGTGACGGCAATCGGGCGAACAGCGCCTGGAGCAACAGCGACTCGTTGGGGAAGCGGATGAGCGCCTCGGCGGCGGCGTCGATGCGCGCGAGCCCGTCGAACAGCTCGGTCGGGCGGGGGTGGTCGACGATCGCGTCGCGGTACTCCGCAGCCAGCGTCGCGAGTGCCATGCGCAGCTCGGCGTTGCGGTGGCGGTGCACCTCGCGCTTGTGGCGCTCATCGAGCTCCTTCTTGCCGCTGCCCCGCTGGCCGTAGCGCTCGATCCGCTCTTGGAGGGCAGCGACCTCCGTCGCGTGCACCGCGTCGATCGAGGCGCCGGCATCGTCGAGCAGCGCCGCGAGCTCGGCCGCGAGCTCCGCGGCGCGCGCGCCTGTGCCGTCGAGGCGCCGGGGCATCTCGATCACCGAGCGCCTGCGAATGGCGAAGCGCTCGTCGGTCACCAGCAACCGGGCGCGGGTGATGTCACCGCCGGCCGCGGACGCGGCGAGCCTTGCCGCGTCCTCATCCACCCCCTCGACGCGGAGAGCGCTCACGATCGCGGTCTCCGGGACCGGCCCGAAGTCGATGAGGACCGAACGGCTGGCGAGGGTGACGAGGTCGGGGACCAGCTCGTCGGCGAGGATCACGAAGAACGTCGACGGCGGCGGCTCCTCGACGTACTTGAGCAGGATCACGCCGTTGTCCTCGATCTGGTGGAAGTCGCACAGCACCAGCACCTTGCGCGAGCCCTCGATCGGGCTGTGGACCGACTGGCGCACGATCTCGCGCGCGTCCTCGCGCTTGATCCGCCCGGTCGCCGTCGTCGGCTCGATCACGTGGAGGTCGGGGTGCTGCTCGGCGAGCGCGAGCCGCCGGTGGCGCTCGCGCTCCTCCGGGTCATCACCGTTCGACAGCAGCAGCGCGGCGAAGGCGCGCGCGGCGGCGCGCTTGCCCGACCCTGTCGGTCCGACGAAGAGGTAGGCGTGGACGGGGTGCTCGGCCGCTGCGGTCAGCTGCGTGACCACGTGGTCCTGGCCGATGACCCCGGACCAGACGTCGTCGCTCAGCTGTTGGGCCACTTCGCCATGATGGCCGACCAGACGGCGTCGGCCACCACGTCCTCGTCGGCCGAACCGTCGATCAGGACCCAGTTGGAGAGGTGGCCAGCGAGGTAGCGGAAGCCCTCGGCCACCCGCTGATGGAACTCGGCCCCCTCACCCTCGAACCGGTCGGGCGCGGCGCCGAGGCGGTGGGCGGCCAGCTCAGGCGGCACGTCGAGCAGGATGGTCAGGTCGGCCCAGAGCCCGTCGGTCGCCCACAGGGAGAGCTCGCGGACCTCCTCCCACCGCTGGTTCCGGCCGAAGCCCTGGTACGCGAGCGACGAGCCGATGAAACGGTCGGTCACGACGTCGCGCCCCGCGGTGATCGCGGGATCGATGACCTCGTGGACGTGCTGGGCGCGGTCCGCGGCCATGAGCAGCGTCTCCGCTCGATAGGACAGGCCGACGGTGGCAGGGTCGAGCAGCACCGCCCGCAAGGCCTCGCCGATCACCGTGCCGCCGGGTTCGTGGGTGAGCACCGCGCCGAGGCGCTCGGCGAGCCGCCGGGACTGCGTCGACTTGCCGCACCCCTCACCGCCCTCGAACGCGATGAACCGGCCCGGCATCAGGCGGACTCGCCGGCGGCGCTGGCGCGCACACCGGCACGGAGGCTCAAGGCCGCGAGCGTCCCGGCGATGAGCATGAGCGCCCCTGCGAACCAGAGGGTGAGCCGCACGCCTGGCACGGCGATGTCGATGCCGGCGTGGATCTCACCGTCGAGGTAGCGGTCAGACAGCCGGCCGAGCAGCTCGGAGAGGAACGGTCCCACGGCGAACGCCAGCAGCACGCACAGCCGGACCAGCGTGTACAGCGCGGAGAAGATACGGCCGCGGAGCGCGTCGTCGACGTTTTCGTGCAGCAGCGTGAAGCCCAGCACGTAGACCGAGCCCGCGCAGACACCGAGGATGATCACGAACAGGGCCGAGAGCCCGAGCGAGCTCATCGACGCCGCCGTCAGCAACGACAGCCCGCCGCCGATGACCGAGCCGGCAAAGACCTTCGCCTTTGGCAACCGTCGCTGCACGAGCGACAAGAGCACCACACCGCCCGCGACACCGAACCCGAGCGCCGTGATGAACACGCCGAAGCCCGCCGCGCCCGCGCCGAGCACCTCCGCGGAGAACTCGGGGCCGAGCGGCACGAGCATCCCGCCGCCGATGAGCGCGATCGCGAGGCCGATGTTGACTGCTCGCACGACCGGGTTGATGAAGATGAAGTGCCACCCCTCCTTCAGCTCGGTGAACACACCCGTCATGTCCAGCCGGCGGCGCTGCTCATCGCCGCGCCGGCGCACGTTGTCGCGCGATATGGCGAGGCTGGAGATCACCCAAGCCGAGAGCAGGTAGGTCAGCGCGTTGAAGTAGAACGCGATGGCGGTCTGGTTCGTGCGCAGCGCGTCGAGCGCGTCGATGGACCCGAGCCACTCGGCCACCTTCGCGAGCAGCGCGAAGAGCGCGGACGCGACCGGGAACGTGCCGTAGGCCGCCGCGAGTGACAGCGAGTTGGCGGTCGTCAGGTACTCCTGCGGCACGAGGTTGGGGACCGATGCCTCCTTCGCGGGGCTGAAGAACAGGGTTGCCATCTCGAGCACGAAGCTCGCGATCACCAGCCCGAGGATGGTGTCCACGAAGGGGAGCGAGACCGCAACCGACGCCCGCACGAGGTTGCTCAGGACCATGACCTTCTTGCGGTCCCACCGGTCGATGAGCACCCCGGCGCCGGCGGCGAAGAAGAACCCGGGGATGATCCGGACCGCCATCACCACGCCCACCGACGCGCCCGCGGCGCCTGCACCGACGCGCGTCGCGAGGATCACGATCGCCAGGAACCCCAGCCAGTCCCCGATCGATGCGACGACCTGGGCGAGCCACAGCCTGAAGAACGCGTGGGACCCGAAGAGGCGCACGTGGCGGCCGGCGTCAAGCAGGTCGGCGGGCTCGAGGACGTTCGCGATCTCGGCCGTCGGGGCGTCCTGATCCGGGTGCAGCGGGTCGTTGCCGCCAGATCCTGGAACGCTCACGCGGCGCGGCTCCGCCATCCAGCGGAGGTTAGAGGCTGCACCGCAAACCGCCTGGTACCGCGCTACTCAGGCGACGAGTCGGGCGCCTTCTTGGCCGCGGACCGCTTCTTCGTCGCCTTGCCCGCCTTGGTCGCCTTCTTGGCTGCGACTTTCTTGCGGGGCTTCTTGACCGGAGCGGTCTCCCGGCGGATCTGTAGCAGCTCGGCCGCCCGCTCGATCGTGACCTCCTCGACGGTGTCGCCCTTGCGGAGGCTGGCGTTGGTCTCCCCGTCGGTGACATAGGGCCCGAAGCGACCGTCCTTCACGACGACCGGCTTCTCCGAGACTGGGTCGACGCCGAGCTCGCGCAGCGGGGGCTGCGGAGCGGCTCGGCTGCGGCCAAACTTCTTCGGTTGGGCGAGGACGTCGACCGCCTCATCCAAGGTGACGGTGAGGAGGCGCTCCTCCGAGTCGATGCTGCGCGTCTCGTCGCCCCACTTCACGTACGGCCCGTAGCGCCCGTTGGCGGCGACGATCTCGCCGCCCTGCGGGTGCTCGCCGACTGTGCGCGGCAGGCGCAGCAGCGTGAGCGCGTCCTCGACGGTCATGCGCTCGAGGGTCATGGTCTGGAACAGCGACGCCATCTTCGGCTTCTCACCGTCAGGCAACGTCTCCGCGTCACCGAGCTGCACGTAGGGGCCGTACCGACCGTTCTTGGCGTACACCGGCAGGCCCGTCTCAGGATCGGCGCCGATCGGCGTGTCGCCCTTCGGCGCGGCGAGGATCTCGAGCGCCCGCTCGACGGTCAGCTCATCTGGAGCGATGTCCTCGGCGATCGAAGCTGTGTCGTCACCGCGCTTGAGGTACGGGCCGTACTTGCCGTTGCGGACGACGATCTCGTTGCCGTCGGGGTCGACGCCGATCGGGATGGCGTTGACGACCGCAGGGTCCGCGTTCTCGAGGGCAGCGTCGACGAGCGCCTTGACGCCGAGCGTGCCGTTGCCGAACCAGAACTTACGCAGCTCGGGCACGCGCTCCTGCTCGCGTGAAGCAATGCGGTCGAGGTCGTCCTCCATGTTGGCAGTGAACGCGTAGTCGACGAGGTTGCCGAAGTGGCTCTCGAGCAGGTTGGTCACCGCGAACGCGGTCCACGTCGGGACGAGCGCGGTGCCCTTCTTCCACACATAGCCGCGGTCCTGGATCGTGCCCATGATGGACGCGTACGTGGATGGGCGGCCGATGCCGAGCTCCTCCAGCCGCTTCACCAGTGACGCCTCGGTGAACCGGGCGGGCGGCTGGGTGCTGTGACCCTCTGGGGTGAGCGCCGGCTCGGGCAGCCGATCGCCCTCGGTGAGTGCGGGGAGCAGCGCCTCCTGCTCCTCCTCGGCGGCGGCGTCGTCGGTCGACTCGACGTAGACGCGCCGGTAGCCAGGAAAGGTGATCGTCGTCCCCGAGGCCGCGAACTCCGCATCGGTGCCGTCGCCGGTCTGCGCGCCGATCCGCACCGACACCGTCTGGCCGGTCGCGTCTGCCATCTGCGACGCCAGCGTCCGCTTCCAGATCAGGTCGTAGAGCCGGAGATCGTCGCCCTTGAGCTCGGCGCCGAGCTGGTCCGGCGTACGCCACGAGTCACCGGCCGGGCGGATCGCCTCGTGGGCCTCCTGCGCGTTCTTGACCTTCTTCGTGTACTGGCGTGGCGCTTGCGGCACGTACTTCTCACCGAACAGGTCCCGCACCTGGGAGCGGGCGGCGGAGAGCGCGGTCTCGGACAGCGTCGTCGAGTCGGTCCGCATGTAGGTGATGTAGCCCCGCTCGTAGAGGCCCTGCGCGGTGCGCATCACCTGCTGGCTCGACAGGCGGAGCTTGCGGCCGCCCTCCTGCTGGAGGGTGGAGGTCATGAACGGCGCCCGGGGCGAGCTGCGGTACGGCTTGGTCTCGACCGACCGCACGGTGAAGTCCCGGCCGGCCAGCCCGTCGGCGAGGGTACGGGCGGATTGTTCGTCGAGGACCCGGACGTCATCGCGGCCGACCTGGCCGCGCCCGTCGAAGTCCTTGCCGGTGGCGACCCGCTTGCCTTCGACGGCGACCAGCCGCGCGACGAAGGCGGGCTCGGTTGGGAACGACGCGCCGAGGTCCCAGTACGCGGCGGCGACGAAAGCCATGCGTTCCCGCTCCCGCTCGACGACGAGGCGCACGGACGGGCTCTGGACGCGGCCGGCGGAGAGCTTCGGCTTCACCTTGCGCCACACGACCTCTGACACCGGGTAGCCGAACAGGCGGTCGACGATGCGGCGCGTCTCCTGGGCGTCGACCATCGCGTAGTCGATGTCGCGCCAGTGCTCGACCGCGTGCTCGATCGCCGACTGCGTGATCTCGTGGAACACCATCCGCTTCACCGGTACACGGGGCTTCAGCTCCTCGAGCAGGTGCCAGGAGATGGCCTCGCCCTCGCGATCCTCATCGGTGGCAAGGTAGAGCTCGTCCGCCTCCTTGAGCGCGGCCTTCAGCCGCTTCATCACATCCTTCTTGGAAGGGTGGACGACGTAGTCGACCTTGAAGTCGTTGTCGACGTCGACGGAGAGCCCCTTCGAGGGGAGATCGCGGATGTGGCCGACGGAGCTCTCGACGACGTAGTCGGCCCCGAGAAAGGCCGCGATCGTCTTGGCCTTTGCCGGCGACTCGACGATCACGAGGGGTCCTGCCATCGGGCAGCAGTAGACGGGGATCGGCCGCCGAATGTCAAACGACTCCGTCGCAACCAGGCCACGGGAGGCATAGGTTCTGGCGCCATGGCCAACGTCATCGAGGTGCTGCGAGTCCTGCTGATCGACGAGGGCGAGCGGGCAACGTTCGGAAGCGACCCGACCGGCTACCTCCTCGGACAGGGCCTGAGCGACATCGCCGGCGAGGACGTCGCCGAGGCGCTGCCGCGCGTCTGCGAGCGGCTGCCCGACGACGTGGCCGGATCCGTGCGGGACCGGCTGGGTGACGCGCCGCCGGTATCTCCCGGCCCCGAGGAGAGCGAGCTGGAGGCGGCCATCCGCCAGATCGAGTTCGCGACCGCGCTCGTCGCGCCGGGTGAGGAACACCACGACGGCTGAAGACGTCCGCATCCGTCCGCTCGGACCGGGCGACGACGCGGTCGTCGAGCGGGCCGGCCACCTGTTCGACGAACCGGCACGCGCCGACGCGACGGCACGCTTCCTCACCGAGCCCGGGCACCACCTGCTGCTCGCGGAACGCGACGGCGAGCCCGTCGGCTTCGTCAGCGGCGTCGAGGTGACGCACCCGGACAAGGGCACGGAGATGTTCCTCTACGAGCTCGGCGTCGACGAGCCGGCGCGCCGCCAGGGTGTCGGTCACGCGCTGGTGACCGCGCTCATGGAGCTGGCCCGGTCCCGCTGCTGCTACGGCATGTGGGTTCTCACCGACGCCGACAACGATGCAGCACTCGCAACCTATGGCTCGGCCGGAGCCGTACACGAAGGCGCTCAGGTGATGTTGGGCTGGAACCTCAGCTGATCGTCTGCAGCAGCATGGCGTCGCCCTGGCCGCCGCCACCGCAGAGCGCGGCTGCACCGAGGCCGCCGCCGCGGCGCTGCAGCTCGAGCAGGATCGTCAGCGCGACGCGGGTGCCGGACATGCCGACGGGGTGACCGAGGGCGATGGCGCCACCGTTGACGTTGGTGATCTCGTCGGTGATGCCGAGGTCGCGCATGGACGAGATGCCGACGGCGGCGAACGCCTCGTTCAGCTCGAACAGGGCCACGTCAGATACCTGCTTGCCGGCCCGCTCGAGGGCACGCTTGATCGAGCGCGACGGCTGGGTCAGCAGCGAGGCGTCTGGGCCGGCGACCTGGCCGTAACCGACGACCTCGCCCAGCGGGGTGATGCCGAGCTCGTCAGCCTTGGCCTTGGAGGTGACGATCACGGCCGCGCCGCCGTCGCTGATCTGACTGGCGTTGCCCGCGGTGATGTTGCCGCTCTTGTCGAACGCCGGGCGCAGCGCACCGAGGGACTCCATGGTCGTGTCGCCGCGCACGCCTTCGTCGGTGTCGAAGACGATGGCGTCGCCTTTGCGCTGGGGGATCTCGACCGGGACGATCTCGTCGTTGAACAGCCCGTCCTTCTGAGCGCGCGCGGCCCGCTCGTGGGACTTGTAGGCGACCTCGTCCTGGTCCTGGCGGTTCAGCTCGGCCGAGGCCGCATACTTCTCGGTGCCGGCGCCCATCGCGACGCAGTCGAAGGCGCAGAACAGCCCGTCGTACATCATCGAGTCGACGACCTTCTGGTCGCCGATGCGGTAGCCGGCGCGGGCGCCGGGCAGCAGGTACGGCGCCTGGGTCATCGACTCCATGCCACCGGCGACCACGACGTCGGCCTCACCGGCCTGGATCATCTGGTCGGCAAGGTAGATGGCGTTGAGGCCGGAGAGGCAGACCTTGTTGATCGTGGTGGCGGGGACCGTCATCGGCACGCCGCCGTTGACCGCGGCCTGGCGGGCGGTGATCTGGCCGGCGCCGGCCTGCAGCACGTGGCCCATGAACACGTACTCGACCTGCTCGGGCGACAGGGCCGCCTTCTCGAGGGCGGCCTTGATGGCGAAGCCGCCGAGCTCGGCGGCCGAGAAGCCGGCCAGGGCGCCGGAGAGCTTGCCGATCGGCGTGCGAGCGCCGGAGAGGATGACCGAACCAGGCATGCGAGCTTCCCCCGAGGTGGTCGACAGGTGTCGATCAGTCTAGGGACCGCCCTCGAACCCGAGCCAATGTGGGCTGGGCGGTGGTGCTCAGCCGGCGAAGCGGGGGTGCTGCTCCCAGGTCTCGGCCAGCTTGGCGACAGCCTTGTGGATGGCGCTGCCGAGCATGCGATCGAGGTCGTTGGGCTCGCGGCGCGGGGCCAGGTCGTACGGGTCGCCGTCGGCGATGACCTCGGCCTCGATGGCGTTGGCGACCGCTGCCGCCTCGGCGATGGCGGTGTCGGTGAGGTCGAGGACCACGGCTTCTGGCGCCACGGAGCGCTGGACCAGCACGCGCGCCTCGGCGACGATGCGGTCGGCCTCGGCCATGGCGTTGGACACGATGACCGCGGCCTTCTCATCCGCGATGGCCATCGTCCGGCGGGCCTTGGCCACCAGCAGCTCGGCCTCCTGCATCCGCCGGGCGGCGGCTCGCTCGGCGTCGTTGCGGGCCATCTCCGCGGCGGCGGACGCCGAACGGCGGATCTCGTCCGCCTCGGCCTGCGCGTCCTCTCGCAGCGCCCGGGCAGCGGCGAACGCCGCGCTGATTTGTCCAGGTCGCGCAGAGGGGGCGTCCGACCCGCCGTCCATCGCCATGGACACGTAGGGTACTGGTTCGACCACTGGCGATAGGTGCTTTGCCTGAAGGGTCCCTGACCGCTACCGTGAGATCGACCTGCGCACGGGCCAACGTCGTCCCGACCGCAGAGCTCTGGACCATTTTCCGATCCACCGCTCCACGGGATGACCATGCTTGATCTGCCTGCCCGCGAAGGGTTGTACGACCCACGCTTCGAGCACGACGCGTGCGGCGTCGCGTTCGTCGTCGACGTCCACGGCCGCAAGAGCCACCGCATGATCGAGCTCGGCCTGGGGTCGCTGTGCAACCTCGACCACCGGGGCGCCACCAACGCCGAGGAGAACGTCGGCGACGGCGCCGGCATCCTCATCCAGGTCCCGGACGAGTTCCTGCGTGCGGTCGTCGACTTCGAGCTGCCGCCAGCCGGGTCCTACGCCGTCGGCTGCGCGTTCCTGCCAAAGGACGCCGACGAGTGCGCGACCGCGGTGACCGCGATCGAGAAGGTCGTCGCCAGCGAGGGCATGCGGGTGCTCGGGTGGCGTGACGTGCCGGTCGACGACTCGATGATCGGGCTCCAGGCGAGCGAGGTGCAGCCGACGTTCCGCCAGCTGTTCATCGCCGGTGGCGCCGACGGCCCGCCGGTGTCGGGGATGGACCTCGAGCGGCGCGCCTACATCGTCCGCAAGCGCATCGAGCACGAGGTCGCGGGCGAGGCCGAGACCGTGTACTTCCCGAGCCTCTCCAGCCGCACCCTCGTCTACAAGGGGATGCTCATCAGCCACCAGGTCCGCGACTTCTTCGACGACCTGCGCGACGAGCGGCTGACGAGCGCGCTCGCGCTCGTGCACTCGCGGTTCTCGACGAACACGTTCCCGTCGTGGCCGCTGGCCCACCCGTACCGGCTGGTCGCCCACAACG
>CAYSAC010000045.1:0-17369 GCA_964428815.1 uncultured Acidimicrobiaceae bacterium
GGGTGTCTCTGCGAATCGGCGAGTGGTCGTTCGTGCATCCGCCTCGAACCCGAGCCGCCTACGCCGAGATGCCCGCCGGCTCCGCGATCATCTACACCGGCGGCACAATCCACGGCGGCGGAGCGAACACCACCGAGCTGCCGAGGCGCGGCGCGCACCTCAGCTACTGCCTCGGGTGGCTGCGCACCGAGGAGAACAACTACCTGTCCGTGCCACCTGCGATCGCCGCCACCCTGCCCCGTCAAGCCCAAGAACTGTTGGGCTACGCCCTCCACGACAGCATCTCGCGCGGTGGCGGCTACCTGGGCATGGTGCAGGACCCCGTCGAACTGCTCGCCCGCGGCGAACTCTGAACCTACGAAGCGGATGCCGATGTTCGAATGGGAAGGCGCGAGAGTGCTCGTGACCGGGGCGTCGTCCGGGATCGGCGCGGCGCTGGCCCGCGAGTTCGCCGGTGCCGGTGCCGTCGTAGGGATGTGCGCCCGCCGTACCGCCCAAGCTGGCGACGCCACGACGGTGGCGTCAGCCCCGCCCTGGTCGCGGAGCGGCTGGGGCACGACATCAAGACGCTGCTGTCGACCTACGCGCACGTGATCCGCCATGACGAGGATCGGGTGCGTGCCATCGTGGATGAGTCGCTCGTCGGATCTGCTGAGGACTGGCTGAGGACTGAGGCCATCTAGGGGGCATCGTGGTGGAGAGCGTTTCCGCAGGTCAGAGCACCCGTAGAAGGGTGAACATCGTCCCCCACACCCACTGGGATCGCGAGTGGTACTCGCCGTTCCAGACGTTCCGCTTGCGGCTGGTCGACCTGCTCGACGAGCTGCTGGGAGACCTCGAGGCCGACCCGTCGTACGCGCACTTCATGCTCGACGGGCAGATGGCAGTCGTCGACGACTACCTCGCCGTGCGCCCGCACGCGGAGGAGCAGCTCCGCCGGCTGGCGGCGTCGGGGCGGCTGTCCGTCGGTCCCTGGTACATCCTCATGGACGAGTTCCTCGTCTCGGGCGAGACGATCGTCCGCGACCTGCAAATGGGGTTGGCGGCCGCAACGCGCTTCGGCGGCGCGATGGAGGTCGGCTACCTGCCGGACATGTTCGGCCATGTCGCCCAGATGCCACAGCTGCTCGCGCAGTTCGGGCTCGAGCACGCAGTGGTCTGGCGCGGCGTCCCGTCCGCCATTGACCGCAGCGCCTTCTGGTGGGAGGCGCCCGACGGGTCGACGGTCCGAGCCGAGTACCTGCCCCAGGGCTACGGCAACGGCGCGCTCGTCCCCGACGACGCGAAGGCGCTCGTCCGCCGCATCGATGAGTTCGCCGCGGAGCACGGCGACTTGCTGACCGGACCGATCCTCTGGATGAACGGCACCGACCACCTCATGCCTCAACCCTGGCTCGGTCGCGTCGCCGCGGAGGCGAACGCCATCCAGGACGACTACGAGCTGCGGGTCACCGGGCTGGCCGAGCACCTGGCCGGGGCGCCGACCGAAGGTTTGCCGCGGTGGCAGGGCGAGCTGCGGTCCGGCGCGCGGGCAAACCTCCTCATGGGCGTCGGCTCCAACCGCGTCGACGTGAAACAGGCGGCGGCGCGGGCCGAGCGCGCCATCGAGCGGCTGGCTGAACCGATGTCCGCGCTGTTCCTCCCCGTCGACCGCTGGCCCGCGGCGCTGCTGCACGAGGCCTGGCTCGCGGTCGTGCGGAACGCCGCCCACGACTCCATCTGCGCGTGCTCGGTCGACGAGGTGTGCGACGCGGTACTGCACCGCTTCGCGGAAGCCACTCAGATCGCGGACGGGCTGGCCGACCGGGCGTTGGCCGCACTGGGCAGCTCCATCGGCGGCACCGGTCCCGTCGTCGTCAACCCCTCGGCGCGCGCCCGCGGAGGGTTGGTCGAGATTCGGCTCCCGGGGGACGAGGCTCCGCCCGGCACCCAGATGCTGCGCGCCCGGCCGGCCGAGCGCACCCTGCTCGAGGTCGACGACGTCCGCGTGGCCGCGGTGATGGTCGCCGAGCTCGAGTACGTGCGCAGCATCGAGGCGATGCGCATCGAGGACGCCACCGGGACCGTGCTGGTCAGCGCGGAGCGCGACGAGGGCACGTTGATCACACCGGCACGGCGGGTGCAGCTGCGTGCACTCGAGCACGACGGACCCGTGCGCATCGTCATCAGCCAGCCACCACGCTGCACGGTGCTCGCGCGCGTCGAAGACGTTCTCGGCTACGGGTGGCAGGCGTGGGAACCCGCGAGCACAGCCCAGCACGGCGGTGCGCGCGCCGATGGCACGGCGCTGACCAACGGCATCCTCACCGTCGAGGTCGACGTCACCGACGGCACCTGGTCGATCAACGGCCAGCCTGGCTACGGGCGCCTCGTCGACGACGGCGACGTCGGCGACACCTACAACTACTGCCCACCCGCGGACGACACGGCAATCGACCGTCCGACGACCTGTTCGGTCGAGGTTCTGGAGGACGGGCCGCTGCGGGGCCAGCTGCGCATCCGCGCGACCTATGAGCTGCCGGCCCGCTCGACCGCGCTCGCACGGGGCGACGCGGTGCCCGTCGAGATCGTCACCACCCTCGAGCTCCGCGCCGGCGAGGACGTCCTGCGGGTCACGACCTCGCTCGACAACCGCACGAGGGACCACCGCCTCCGGGCGTGGTTCCCTCTGCCGGAGCCCGCGAGCGCGTCGCGCGCCGAGTGCGCGTTCGCGGTCGTCGAGCGCGGCCTCGAAGCCGAGGGCGGACCGTCGGAGCAGGGCCTGCCCACGTTTCCGTCCCGGCGGTTCGTCACCGCTGGTGGGCTCACCGTCGCCCACGAAGGGCTGCTCGAGTACGAGCTCGTCGACATCAGGGGTGGGCACGCGCACGCGCTGGCGCTCACGCTGCTGCGCTGCACCGGGATGCTGTCGCGGGGACCGATGACCACGCGCCCGCTGCCGGCCGGTCCGATGACGCCGATCGAAGGACCGCAGCTGCAGCGGCCCGTCGAGGTCTGCTACGCGCTGCACGTCGGCGGGCGCAACGCTTACGCGGTGGTGGACGACGCGTTCGTCCCCCTACTGGTCACGGCCGCCGGTGGCGGGGAGCGCCCCGCCCGAGGCAACGCGCTCTCGATCACCGGCGCCGAGGTCTCTGCGGTGCAACGGAGCGCCGGGCGCCTCGAGGTGCGCGTGTTCAACCCGTCGAGCGAGGCGGCGACGGTGATGATCGAGGGGCGCGCCGGTTGGCTGGTCGATCTCCGCGGCCGACCCCTCGTTCCGTTCGAGTCGTCCTTCGAGCTCGCGCCATGCCGCCTCGCAACAGTCGTGCTTGCCGAGCCCTGAAGCGCAGGTCAGGTACCCTAATCAGCCGTCGGGCTCGAGCAGCCGCTCCGCGATCGCTTCCTTCACCGCCTGCCGGAAGTCGGTGCGGCGATCGACGATCGACTGGAACATGTTCGGCGAGCGTTCCCCTGACCGCCGCATGACCCACAGCTCGACGCGGCCGATGTTCTTCAGGTAGCGCGGCCGCATCGTCCGCCACGCATAGGCATCGTCCTCGGCCAGCAGGTCGTGCACCTCGGTGGACACGATGACCGTGCCGGGGAACGCGATGTTGGTGATGCGGCTGGCCAGGTTCACGGTGGGCCCGAAGAGGTCGCCCTCTCGCTCGAGCACCGGGCCGACGGCGAGCCCGACACGGACGTCCGACAGGTCCTCGTCATCACGGCTGGCATCCGCCAGCGCGAGCGCGATCTCGGCCGCCGCCTGCACGTCCTCGACCATGAACATGACCTCGTCGCCGATCATCTTCACGACCCGGCCACCACCACCGGTCACCGCGTCGTAGGCGAGCGTCTCGAACCGGTCGATGACCTCGGCCAGCTCTTCGTCGGACACCTGCTGGCTGAGCGCGGTGAAGCCGACGAGGTCAGCGAACCCGACGACGACCCCCGGCCCCTCGTCGCGGTCGGCGCCACGGACGAGCCGTCGGCGCGCCGATGCCTGCAGGTGACGGCGCCACACCTGCTCGAGCACCGAGGGGATCGTGGAGAGGAGCAGCCCCGCGCTGCCGACCAGCGGCGAGAGGTCGATGTCGGCGTCGCTGGACGCCCCTGGGCGGCGCGCGGTGATGGCGTCGACGTGCGCCTGGGCGATGCGGGCGATGGACGAGCCGATCACCCGCGTCATCTGCGTGGCCAGCTCGGGGGAGACGATGCCTTGGTCGATCATGTCGGAGACAGCCGCGAAGTTGGCGACGTCGGCGTCGGTGAAGATGAGCTCGCCGGGGTGGGGCTGGGGGAAGCCGAGCGATCGCCACAGCTGCTCGACCTGATCGATCGGCAGCCCGGATCGCTGCGACGTCTCGATGACGTCGTAACAGGGCTCGGGCATGACGAGCTTCTCGACCGCGAGCAGCGGAAGGGTGCCGGTCGCCTCCGCCTGCGCGAGCTCCTCCTCGGTGCAGCCGAGGCCGGCGAGGACCGTGCGCAGCTGCAACGCATTGCCGGCGCCGTCGACGAGCTCGCTCAATTGAACGACGCCCCTTCTGGGACCGGCCGGCGGACAGGCGCGAGCAGCGCGTCACCCTTGGGCTCTGTCGTGCGCCATGACGGGTCCAGACCGGGCGCAGTGAGCACCACGTCGCCGACTCCCTCGTGAGGCACCAGGTGCCAAAGGAGCGCGGGGCGTTCGCCGTGCCAGCGCACCGCGAACGAGAGCCGCCCGTACCTGGTGGGTGCGTCGTGCACCTCGATGCCCTGGCCGGTCCAGGCGTCAGGCAGCATCGTGCACAGCGCGAGCCCGCCATCGAGCTCGCGCACGAGCATCATCCGGACGAAGGAGAGGAAGTCGGCCGCGGCCCAGCCGTGGTGCCCGTCGCCCATGCACCCACCGGGCAGGCTTGGGTGGATGGCCTCCGGCCAGGTCCAGGTGGGGGTGGCGGCGTCGAGCATCCACGCGAGACGGTCGAGGGCGCGCCGGTCCCCCGCCTCGAGCTCGACGAACGCGAGCTGCAGGGTGAGGTAGGTGCCCAGACCGGTGTGGCTGATGCCCTGGAAGAAGGCGCGGTCGATCATGAACCGCTCGCGGATGAGGTCCGCGGTCGCGACGATCCGGGGGTCGTCCGCGCCGAGCAGGCCGAGCGGCGCGCACGCGACAAGGCTGCCGATGGCGCCGGCGTCGAGCCGCCGCCGTGGGCCGGCCGGGATCGCCTCGGTGCCCAACCAGTCCGCGGTCAACCGCATCGACCCGATGACGTCCTCGTGCATCGCCACGAAGAACCGGCGCGCGTCGTCGGCTGCCTCCGGTTGGTCGATGGCGTCGAGCAGCGTGGCGCCCGCGCGCAGGCCGGCGAGCCCCCAGAAGTCGTCCCAATAGAAGTAGTCGTACGGGCCGAGGTGCTCGGCCGAGAGACCGGCGGGGAGCAGGCCCTGCACGTTGGGATCACGCCGGCGGCGCTTCGACCGGCGCTTGCGGTCGATCCAGTGCACGCCCTTCGCGATCGGTCCGGCCATGTCGGCGATGAAGGTCGGGTCGTGGGTGAGGTGCCAGTGGTTCTCGAGCGCCCACAGGGCGGCGCCGTTGGCGTCCCACTCCTGGCGCTGGCTGAAGAAGAACCCATCCACGTGCTGGCGGCGCGGGTACGACGCGAGGACCTGCGCCGCCTCGTCGTGAAAGCCGTAGCGATCGAGCGCGCCGAGCAGGTACGCCGCGTCGCGGAACCAGAAGCGGTGGTAGGTCGTGGGGCCCGGGGTGATCTCGTCGCCGTCATGGAAGAGCAGCAGGAACCGGCGGTTCGCGTCGACCGCCTCCTGCAAGCGCGGGTCCGGCAGCTCGAGCCGCATGCCCCGGCGGGTGTGGGCCGCCCACCCGCTAGCAACCTGGGCCCCCGTGGGCAGCGCGCTGGGGTAGGCGGGAGCTCGCTGCACCCGCCGGCGGGTCAGGCCCCGTCGCCGCGTCCTGCGCGCGGGGTCGAGCGGCAGCGCGACCCGCAGCGTCGCGGTGTGGGCGAGGGGGAACACGAACGCGGCCTGGGCCATGCCGGCCTCGTCCCGCAAGGCGCGCGGGAACTCGTCGACCGCGTCACCGGACATGACCGTCAGCGCGCTGTCACCGTCGTGGAACGTGGACGCCGCCAGCTTGGCCGGCGGCCTCGGCAGCAGCATCGCGACGCGACCGTCGACCGTGACCGTGGTGTCGTGCAGCTCGATCCGCTCGATCACCGACAGGCCCTCCGGGTTGTAGGGCCGCACGCCGAGGGCCACCGCGAACGGGAGCGTCGAGCGGTTCTCGATCTCGACGATGACGAGCTCGCCCCCGCCCTCCAACGACGAGGCCTGCACGCCGTAGGCCCGGTGCAC
This sequence comes from uncultured Acidimicrobiaceae bacterium, assembly GCA_964428815.1. Lineage (GTDB taxonomy): Bacteria > Actinomycetota > Acidimicrobiia > Acidimicrobiales > CAYSAC01 > CAYSAC01. Next base: position 6,343 of record CAYSAC010000045.1, read on the forward strand.
GGCGTCGCCCGTCGGCACCCGCATCCGGGTTTCGACGACGGGGCTGGCCCCCAGGAGCTGCTGGCGCACGCCCACCTCGCGGGACGGGACGTGCCAGCGATCGTCCGCGCCGATCCACCAGTCCAGCGACCACCCGTCGAACCAGGTCGTCACCAGGCCGCGCGGGTCGACGATCGCCTCCCACGGCGAGTCGACGTTGCCGACCATCGTCCAGTTGCGGTTGGTGACGTTGGTGAGGAACGGCAGGTGCCCACGCGGGACGAACGCTGGCGACGTGGGGTCGATCTGGCGCTCGAGCCAATGCGGCCACACCCAGTCCGGTCCGATCTGGGCGGCGGCGCGGGTCCGCAGCGCGCGGAACACGGTGCGGGCGCCGATGGGCAGCACCTCGCCGGGCATCTGGACCTCGACGGTCTCGCCCAACCGCTGGAGCGTGGAGAGATGGCGCACGATGTCGCCGTCGATCCGGAACCGGCCCATGAGGCGCCGCAGCGCCCACGCGCGGACGCTCACCTGATGCCGTGCATCTCGCTGCGCGTCTCGCGGCGAAGGAGGCCGGCGTAGGCGTCGGCCGCGGTCACGCCCTCGTGGACGACGGCGTAGACCTGCTCGGCAATCGGCATCGTGACGCCGTACTGCTCCGACAGCTCCATCACGACCTTCGAGGTCTTCACCCCTTCGGCGACCATGTTCATGTCCGCGATGATCTCGTCGATCGTGCGGCCCAGGCCGAGCTGCTCGCCGACGTGCCGGTTGCGGCTCTGCCGCGAGATGCACGTCGCGATGAGGTCGCCCATCCCGGCAAGCCCTGAGAACGTGATCGCCTCACCACCCATCGCGATGCCGAGGCGCGTGAGCTCGGACAGGCCGCGTGTGATGACCGCGGCGCGCGTGTTGTCACCGGTGCCGAGACCGTCGGCCATGCCGGCCGCGATCGCCATCACGTTCTTGAGCGCGCCCGCCACCTCGCAGCCGATGACATCGGGGTTGGTGTAGGTGCGGAACAGCTCGCTCGTGAAACACCGCTGCAGCCCGCTGGCGATCGTCTCGTCCCCCATCGCGATGACCGAGGCGGCGGCATCACCGGCCAGGATCTCCTTCGCCAGGTTGGGCCCAGTGAGCACGCCGGCAGGATGGCCAGGCAGCTCCTCGGCGATCACCTGGGTCATCCGCAGCCGCGTGCCCTGCTCGAGGCCCTTGGCCAGGCTGATGACCGGGACCCAAGGGCGCAGGTAGCCCGCGAGGTCTTGCAACGTCGTGCGCATGCCGTGGGAGGGGACGCCCATCACGAGCAGGTCGGCCTGGGTGACCGCCTCGTCAAGGGAGTCGGTGGCGTGCAGCGCCTCGGTCAGCTCGTAGCCGGCCAGGTAGTCGCTGTTCGTGTGCTTGTCGCGGATCTCGACCGCCAGGTCCGCGCGGCGCGACCACAGGGTCGTCGGCGTGTTCTTGGCGGTGAGCGACGCGACCGTCGTCCCCCACGAACCAGCCCCGATGACGGCGACACGGATCGGCATGGGCGCCACCCTACTGACGGAGGGTCTCAGGTCACTCGGGTCGGTACGCTGCGGTCCACATGACGGTGGGCGTGCTGGTCCCGGTCAAGGGCTTCTCCGAGGCGAAGGTCCGCCTCATCGGCGCGCTCGACGCCGCGGCTCGGGCCGCGCTGGCGCGCACGATGGCGGACACCGTGCTCGACGCCGCCGGTGCGCTGCCGGTCGCCGTGGTGTGCGACGACGACGAGGTCCGCGCCTGGGCCGAAGCTCGCGGCGCGGCAGTCGTCTGGGCGCCCGGGCGCGGGCTCAACGGCGCGGTGCGCGACGGCGTCGACCATCTGCGCGACGACGGCATCGAGCGCGTCATCGTCGCCCACGCCGACCTGCCCCTCGCGACGAGCCTCGGGTGGGTCGCGGAGTTCGACGGCATCACGCTCGTCCCCGACCGCCACCGCGACGGCACCAACGTGATCTGCGTGCCCGCCCGGTGCGGCTTCGGCTTCGCGTACGGGCCCGGCTCGTTCGCGCGTCACCGCGCCGAGGCGGAGCGGCTCGCCCTGCCGCTGCGCGTCGTCGAGGACCCGCGGCTGGGGTGGGACGTCGACATCCCCGCCGACCTCGCGCTGCCGTGCAGCTGAACCTGCCGGTGCCCAAGCGGGCGCTGGCGATCGGGGCGCACGCCGACGACATCGAGTTCGGCTGCGGCGGCACCCTCGCCAAGTGGGCAGCGGCGGGGTGCACCGTCAACCACCTCGTCTGCACGGACGGCTCGAAAGGGTCGTGGGACCCGTCGACCGACCGCGACGAGCTCGTGCTCCTCCGCCAGGACGAGCAGCGCGCTGCGGCCAAGGCGCTCGGCTCCACAGGCGAGGTTGTCTTCCTCGGCCACGTCGACGGTGAGCTCGGCTCCGGCATGGAGGAGCGCTCGGAGGTGGCGCGCTGGATCCGCCAGCTTCGGCCAGACGTCGTGCTCGGCCACGACCCTTGGAAGCGCTACCGGCTGCACCCCGACCACCGCCACGCGGGCCGGCTCGCAGTTGAGGGCGTTGTGGCCGCGCGCGACCCGCACTTCTTCCCGGAACACGGCCTCCCGCACCACCGTCCCCACATGCTCCTCCTCTTCGAAGCCGAGGAGGTCGACCACGTCGAGGACGTCGGCAGCTTCGTCGACGCCAAGCTGGCCGCCCTCGAGGCCCACGAGAGCCAGCTGCGCTCGACCATGCGGATAGAGGTCGGGTCGCCGGACGAGCGCGCGCAGCGCGCCGAGTTCCACCGCTGGGTTCAGCAGGTGCTGGCCGAGCACGGCGCCCTCGCCGGCATCGCCGCCGGCGAGGGCTTCAAGGCGCTCAGCGCCCTCTGACGCTCGGGTACAGCGAGAGGGCGTCCTACCCTTTCGAATCATGACCTCCTTCTCCTCCCAATGGCATCGTCATCCTGGCGTCCGGTCGGGCGAGCAGCTGACGCGCGGCGAACGGGCGGCCGATGCGCTTCGCAAGGGCATGGGATCCTGGGGATTCGTCTTCGGAGCGCTGCTGTTCCTCGCGGGATGGATGCTCGGCAACCGCAACGTCGGATTCGATCCGTATCCGTTCATCCTGCTGAACCTGATCCTCTCCTGCCTTGCCGCGATGCAGGGGGCGATCCTGTTGATCTCGGCGAAGCGCCAGGACCAGATCTCCTCTGAGCTCGCGCTGCACGACTACGAGACGAACGTAGAGGCCGACGAGATCGTCAAGACCATCCACGCGATGACAGCCGAGGTGCACGAGAAGGTCTGCGGGCCGACCTCGACGCCGTGAACCGCAGGTGCCGCGAGGTTCGAGGCACCAGAGGGTCGATTCGACACCCAAATGCCCCCAACCTCGGTTCAGCGCGCGAACTGCGTGTCGTTCAGTTGAGCGACGGGTGCGGCGGGAAGTCGGCGAGCAGGTTGAGCTCGTCGGGCTGGCGCCGCAGGACCTCTCGCCAGAGCCGGGCCGGCTCTGGGGTGAACGCGTCGTCGGGAAGCGCATCGACGACGAACCACGCGCCGACGTCCATCTCATCCTCGAGCTGGCCCGCGCTCCAGCCGGCGTAGCCGGCGAAGAGTCGGACGCCGTCGATCGAGCCGACCGCCGAACCGCTGCCGATGTTGAGGTCCAGCGTGCCGCAGCTGCCGATCACCTGGCCCCAGCCGGTGACGGGCTCGTGCCCTGGCCGGCGGCCGAGGGCGATGACGCCGGTCTGGGAGACGGGGCCGCCGACGAAGATGACCTCCGGGTCGACGGTCAGCTCGGTCCACTCGGGGACGAGGTCGCGGACCTCCAGGTCGGACGGCCGGTTGATCACCAACCCGAGGGCGCCCTGGTGGTTGTGCTCGATCATGAGCACCACGGCGCGGTCGAAGTTGCCGTCGCCCATCATCGGCTCGGCGATGAGGAGCCGGCCCGCCAACGAGTCCGTCATCGCGCCGGTCCTTCCAGCGGCGCGCGCCCCGGGCCCGGTCCACCGGCGAACGCCTGGGCGATCGCCATCCACTCCGTCGCCAGCGGGCCCTCGACGACGAGCGCGGTGTCGTCGACGTGGCGACGCTGGGTCACGACGAGGCAGAAGTCGAGCGCGGGTCCCCGTACGACGTCGATCGCGGGTTCGCCCCACGTCCAGTCGTCACCGCCGCCGGGCGGTTGCAGCTCGACGCGGACGTCGCCTTCTGGCGCGCTGCGGTTGCGCACTACGTAGCTGAACCCTCGCGTGCGCACGCCGAGGTGGGCGATGTGGCGCAGCCGGTCGGTCGGAGGGCGGTCAGCGCCGAGCGCGTCGACGACGTCTTGGCCGTGGGCCCACGTCTCCATCAGCCGCGCGGTGGCGAAGGAGCGCGCCGCCATCGGTGGGCCGTACCACGGCAGGCGGGCGGCGGGGTCGACCACGCGAAGCGCGTCGAGCAGCGCGGCGCGGCCGTCGCGCCACCCGGCGAGCAGCGCAGCCGGCTCCATCGAGCGACCGCGGCGCACCGGCTCCTCGATCGCGGCCTCGATGTCCTCCAGCGCTTCGGTGAGGTGGGCGGCGAAGGCCTCGGGGTTGGTGGCAGCGAGCAGCGCGGTGCCGTCGAAGAACGCGAGGTGACTGATCTGGTCGCGGACCGACCAGCCCTCAGCGGGGGTGGCCGTGTCCCAACCGGACGCGTCGAGGCCCCCGACGATGACGTCGAGGGCCCCGTGCTCAGCGGCGAGGTCGGCGCAGATCTGCTCCACGCCGCCAGTGTTGCCGCTCGGCGGTTACGCGGCGCGCCGGATCGGGAGGTGCTCGCCGAGCGTCTCGTCCTTGGTGGCGTGGTCGTGGGTGAGCCAGCCGAACATGGCCCGCCACGGCACGGTCATGCCGGCAACCATGAACCCGGTGATCCACATGCCCATGTCACGGTCACGCACCGCGACACCGAAGCCGTCGAACAGCGAGTAGTCGAGGAACCAAACACCGCCGATGGCGACCACGAAGGTGAGCAGGCCGCGGAACCGGTGGAGGAGTTCCAGGTTGTCGGTGAGGAAGTCGACCAGCTTGACGCTGGCCAGGGCCAACATGGCCACGATTGCGAAGTGATACATCAGGACCTCCTGGTGGATGAGCTTCTCCGCTTGCCTGTTCTGACCTGGCTCATCACAAGAGGTGACATGACAGTTATCCGTCATCTGATGACGACGCCCAGACGCGAGGAAGGGGCCTGCCAGGGCCCCTCCTCACAACGATCGCATTGCGATCAGCGCACTACTTCCTGCCGGGGTTGAGCGCCTGCTTGAGGGTCGCTGACGAGGTGAACTTCATCGCCGTCGAGGCGGCGATGTCCACCGGGGCGCCGGTCTGCGGGTTGCGACCGGTGCGGGCGGAGCGAGCACTGCCCGAGAACGAGCCGAAGCCCGGCCACGCCACCTTGTCGCCACCCTTGGCGGCGTCGGTCGCCGCCTCGAAGAACGCGTCGAGCACGGCCTCCGCGTCGCTCTTGCTGACGTCGGCCTTGCCAGCCACCTTGTCGAGCAGCTCGGCCTTGGTGATGTTTGCCACCACCACCTCCTGGTTGGTTGTCGTTGCGGATGCGGCCCGCATCTGAGCGCATTCACCTGCCCAGGTCAAGCATCCCCCTTGTGACACAAGGGTCTGAGAGGATCAATCGGTGCTCGAGGACGGGACCTACGACGCCTTCGTCGTGGACGCGACGAGCACCGGTGACGTGGTGATCCTCGAGCTGACGATCCTCGCGGGACCGAGCAAGGGGGAGGTCGTCTCCGTGCGCGCCACCGGCTTGTCGGGGGACGAGATCGAGCTGCTCGGCATGCCCGCGACGATCACCGTGGCGGGGGGCGAGCCGACGGTGACGATCGACGATTGAGATCGCGCCCGACCGTCGCCGGTGTGGATGGCTGCCGTGCCGGGTGGGTCGTCGCGCTCGCACCGCTCGCCCGTCGGGGGCGGGTGACGATCACGATGTTCGAATGCATCGCGGACGTGCTCGCGCTCGACATCGCCGCGATCGCGATCGACATCCCGATCGGCCTTCCCGACGCGGGCACGCGCGCGTGCGACGTCGACGCGCGTCGCCGGCTCGGGCCGCGGCGCGCGTCGGTGTTCCCCGCTCCGGTGCGCGCGACCCTCGGCGCCGCGACGTTCGCCGACGCGCTCGCCGCTCACCGCGCCGCCGACGGTCGAGGGCTGTCCCAGCAGGCGTTCCACCTGCTGCCAAAGATCGCCGAGGTCGACGCCGCGCTCGCAGGCTCGGACCAGCCGCGCCTCAATGAAGCCCATCCCGAGCTCGCGTTCGCCGTCCTCGCCGGTGCCCCGCTCTCCCACGCCAAGCGCACACCGGCGGGCGCGGCAGAGCGCCTCGCGCTGCTCGCACCCGAGCTCGGCAGCGTGCGACCGCCGGTCCCGCGCGGCAGCGCGCGGGACGATGTGCTCGACGCCGTCGCGCTCACGACGACCGCCCGCCGGATCGCCACCGGGCGCGCGGATCGGCTGGGGGACGCAAGCCGCGACGGCGCAGGACGGCTCATGGAGATCCTGCTCTGAGCCGGAAGCGCCACCAGGCTCCAGCACCGCCGGCGTCGCGGCCGCCAGGCCGCAGGCGGCAACGACGACGCCGAAGGCGTGTCGAAGTTAGGGTCGCGGGTCATGCAGCGCCTCACCGGCCTCGATGCCACGTTCCTGTACCTCGAGACGGCGACGTCGCCAATGCACGTCGCCGGCCTGATGATCCTCGACCCCTCGACGGTCCCCGGCGGCTTCTCACTCGAGAAGGTCAAGGAGATGTACCGCAGCCGGCTCGACGCGGCGCCGCCGTTCCGCCGCCGGCTGGCCGAGGTGCCCATGGGCCTCCACCACCCGCTCTGGATCGAGGATCCTGACTTCGACCTCGACTGGCACATCCGCCACATCGCCGTGCCCGCGCCTGGGGGCGCCAAGCAGCTGGCGGACCTGGTCGGGCACCTCAGCTCCCTCCAGCTCGATCGCACCCGGCCGCTGTGGGAGGTCTGGATCATCGAGGGCCTCGAGGACGGCAACATCGCCGCGCTCAGCAAGGTCCACCACGCCGCCATCGATGGTGCGTCCGGCAACGAGATGACCGTCGCCATCCTCGACATGACGCCAGAGGTTGCCGAGCTGCCGCCGCCGGAGAAGGAGTGGCAGGCCGACCGCGTCCCCACCGAGATCGAGCTCCTCGGCTACGCCGCCAACAGCCTCGCCCGCCAGCCGTTCCGGGTCGCGAAGGCGGCCCGCAAGACTGCTGGGGCGCTGCTGCGCATCCGCGAGCGCAACCGCCAGCCCGACGTGACGCCGCCACCCGCGCCGTTCTCAGCACCGCGCACGTCGTTCAACGCGACCCTCACCGCGCACCGCAGCTACGCGTACCGGTCGGTCGACCTGCCGACGGTGAAGGCGGTCAAGAACGCGACCGGCGCGACCGTGAACGATGTCGTGCTCGCGCTGTGCGCGGGCACGTTGCGCAGCTACCTCGACGCCCGCGGGGAGGAGCTCGAGGCGCCGCTCGTCGCGATGGTTCCCGTGTCGGTCCGGACCGAGGATCAGAAGGACACCCTCGGCAACCAGGTGTCGAGCATGCTCTGCTCGCTGGCGACCGACATCGACGATCCGATCAAGCGCCTCGAGGCCATCCATGAGGGGATGGCGACGGCCAAGGACCAGCAGAAGGCGCTGGGCGCCGACACCCTGCAGGACTGGGCCGAGTTCGCCGCCCCAGCGATCGCGGGACGGGCGGCGCGGCTCGCGTCTCGCATGCGGGTCTTCGACCGAGTCCGCCCCTTCTTCAACGTGACGATCTCCAACATCCCGGGCCCGAACTTCCCGCTGTACTCCGCCGGTGCTCGCATGGTCGCCAACTATCCCGTCGGCCCGATCAACGACGGCGCCGGGCTCAACATCACGGTGATGAGCTACCTCGACCAGCTCGACTTCGGCCTGCTCGCGTGCCCCGACCTCGTGCCGAACCTGTGGGACATCGCCGACGGGCTGCAGACCGCGCTCGACGAGCTCGTGGAGGCGGCAGGGGTCTCCACCGACGACCTCGCCAGCCTCAGCCGGGTCGGCGTCTAGCGCAGACCGGTGCGCAGGCGGGCAGCCATCGCCGCGGCCTCGTCGTCAGAGCCGTAGCGGGTCCGCGGCCAGAAGAAGCCGCGCAGGCCGTCCTTGCGGTTCCTCGGGACGATGTGCACGTGGAGGTGGGGCACGCTCTGGCTCACCTTGTTGTTGATCGCCACGAAGGATCCGGCCGCGCCGAGCACGTCCTCCATCGCCGTGCTGAGGCGCTGCGCCCGCTGGAACAGCGGCGCCACGTCGTCGGCGGGGAGGTCGGCGAACGTCTCGTGGTGGGCTCGGGGGACGAGCAGCGTGTGGCCGGGGAACAGCGGCCGCACGTCGAGGAACGCGATGGCGACGGCGTCATCGAGGACGACGTGGGCGGGAGCATCCCCCGCGACGATGTGGCAGAACGTGCAGTCCATCGCGACAACCTAAGTTGCACCCGTGCGCGCGACCCTGCTGATCACCTGCGTCGTGGACGTCTTCGAGCCTGCGGTCGGCGAGGCGGCGGTCCGCGTGCTGCGGGCGAGCGGTTGCGAGGTGACCTGCGGACTCGACCAGACGTGCTGCGGGCAGCCAGCGTGGAACGCGGGATTCGCCGAAGAGGCCGCTGAGGTCGCTCGCACGACGTTGACGGCGCTCGAGGCCGAGCTCGACGGTGGCGCAGACGTCGTGGTCGTGCCTGCGGGGTCCTGCGCCACGATGGTCCGCACCTTCTGGCCAGAGCTGTTCGAGGTCGTCGGCGACCACCAGGCGGCGGAGCGTGCCCGCCGCGTCGGGGAGCGCACGCGCGAGCTGTCCGAGCTGCTCGCGGAGCGGGCCGGCTCGCTCCCGCCGCTCGCGCTCGGCCGCGATGTGCGCGTCGCGTACCACCACTCCTGCCACATGCTCCGCGAGCTCGGTCTCCACGATCAGCCCGCGGCGCTCCTCGACCTGGTCGCGGGGTGCGAGCGCATCGCGTGGGACGCCGACGAGCGCTGCTGCGGCTTCGGCGGGCTCTTCAGCGTGAAGCTGCCGGAGACGTCCATGGCGATGGCCGACGACAAGCTCGCCTCGATCGCCGGCGCCGGTGCGGACGTCGTCGTAGGCAGCGACAGCTCGTGCCTCGTCCACCTCCGGAGCCGGGCCGAGGTCGCGGGCTCGCCCATCCTGGTCAAGCACCTGGCCGAGGTGCTCGACGCGGCATTGCCTGATGGCTGACCACCAGCTCGAGGGCACGACGCTTCGGGAGCGAATGGCGGCCGCGGTCGCTGACCCCGTCCTGCGCCGCAACGTCCCGCGCGCGGTCGACCGGTTCGCGACGAGCCGCGTCACCGGGCTGGCCGAGCTCGGCGACGCCGAAGGGATGCGGGTCGCGGCACGGGCGGTGAAGGCCGATGTGCTTGCCCGGTTACCAGAGCTGCTCGAGCGCTTCGCCGACGCCGTCCTCGCCTCGGGCGGGCACGTGTGCTGGGCGCCGACCGCGGACGACGCCAACCGGTACATCAGCTCGGTCGCGATCGCCGCCGGCGCCGGCACCGTCGTGAAGTCCAAGTCGATGGCGACCGAGGAGATCGGCCTCAACGCCGCGCTGGAGGCGGCCGGCTGCACGGTGGTCGAGACGGACCTCGGCGAGTGGATCATCCAGCTCGCGGAGGAGACGCCGAGCCACATCATCGCCCCGGCCCTGCACCGCGATCGCTACTCGATCACCGAGGTCTTCGAGCAGCGCGCCGGTGCGGTCGGGTTGCGACCGGAGCCGCGCGACCTCAACGCGTTCGCGCGCGACGCGCTGCGGCGTGAGTTCCTGCGCGCCGACGTCGGCATCACCGGGGTGAACTTCGGCGTCGCCGAGAGCGGCTCCCTCGTGCTCGTCACCAACGAGGGCAACGGTCGCATGGTGAGCGCGCTGCCGCGCGTGCACGTCGCGGTGATGGGCATGGAGCGGCTCGTCGAGACGTGGGACCAGCTCGACCTGATGCTCGCGCTCCTGACGCGCTCCGCGACCGGGCAGCGGCTCACGTCCTACACGAGCATCACCACCGGGCCGCGACGGCCTGATGAGGCCGACGGGCCGGACGAGCTGCACGTCGTCATCCTCGACAACGGCCGCAGCGAGCTGCTCGGCACCGAGTACCACGAGATGCTGGCCTGCATTCGCTGCGGCGCGTGCCTCAACGTGTGCCCCGTCTACCGGCAGACGGGCGGGCACGCGTACGGCTGGGTCTACAGCGGACCGATGGGCGCGGTGCTCACGCCGCTGCTCGCAGCCGGGCACCCCGAGGCCGCCGAGCTGGCCGGCGCGTCGACCCTGTGCGGCGCGTGCATGGACGCCTGCCCTGTGCAGATCCCGCTGCAGGACCTGCTCCTGTCCCTACGCCGCCGGAGCGCGGCCGACGCGGGAGCGGGTGAGCGCCGGCTCTGGCAGGCGTGGTCTGCGGCGTGGTCCTCCCCGATGGGCTACCGCGCGAGCACGCGCGCCGCGGGGTGGGGCCGGTTGCTGGCCTCGCTGGCCGAGCGCGCGCCGGGCTTCCACCCATGGGGTGACGGACGGGCGGTGCCGCGACCTGCGGCGCGGCGGTTCCGCGACAGCTGGAAGCGAGGCATCAAGTGACGGAGACGGGCGACCGGGCCGCGTTCGTCGGCGCGCTGCGCGACCGGTTGCTCGGTGGCGTGCCGGTGAACGTCGCGCACCCCGCCCCCGCGCCGACGCGCGAGGCGCCAGTGCTGACGTATCGCAACGTCGAGGACGATCTCGTCGCCACGTTCGGACGGGCCGTGGTCGAGGCGGCCGGGGCGCTGCACCGCGTCGAAGGTGACGCTGTGCCGACCGACCTGCTCGAGCGCTTGCACGTCCGCAGCGCCGTCGTCAGCGCCGACCCAGAGGCGCAGGCAGTCGGCGCCGCGCTCGAGGCACTTGGCGTCGCGGTCGAGCCCTACACGCCAGCAGCGGGCGCGATCGCCGGCCTCGGCGTCACGGGCGCGGTCGCC
>CAYSAC010000046.1:0-17311 GCA_964428815.1 uncultured Acidimicrobiaceae bacterium
CGGGCGACAACCAGGCGCTCGCGGTCAACACCGAGGACGGGTCGACCGTCTACGACGTCGTGTTCGCCTTGGTCTGGGCGACCGGCGACCAGGTGCTCAACACCAACGAGGCGTACGCGTTCGCGAGCTGCACCGACTGTCGGACGGTGGCGGTCGCCTTCCAGGTCGTCCTGGTGGTCGGCCACGCGGACGTCGTCGTCCCGCAGAACCTGGCGGGGGCAGTGAACTACAGCTGCGTGGAGTGCGTGACGTACGCGCTCGCGACGCAGCTGGTCGTGACGCTGTCGGGGCCGCTCAGCGAGCAGGGCAATGCCGACTTGGCCGCGCTGTGGGAGGAGATCCGCGCGTTCGGGGAGTCGATCGAGGGTGTCGCATTGTCAGAGCTGCAGGCGCGTCTGGCCGACTACGAGCGGCGCAGCCTCGACATCATCCGTGCGGACCCCTCGGCCACACCCGCCGGTGACCCCGAAGAGCCGGTGGCTGAACCCAGCGCCTCGCAGACCACGTCGACCGTGACTACGTCGAGCACGGCAACGACCTCCTCGACGTCCACCACCACGGCTTCTTCCACGACGTCCACCACCACGGCCACCTCCACGACGTCCACCACCACGGCCACCTCCACGACGACGAGTCCCTGAGGTCACCTCCCAAGGCAGCGCCCAGCGCCGTCAGCGGTCTCGAGCGGAGATCCGTCCCGGCACGGCGGGCCCCGAGAGCCACGCGAGGGTCAGGCGGCGGAGGTTCGTGCGCGGGCCAGCGCCTTCTCGACCGCCTGCGGGCTCAGCGGTACGAGGTCGAGCACGACCATAGGGTCGTCGTCGCTTGCCTCGAAGTCCCACGCGACGACCTTGGCCAGGTAGATCCCGATCCCGCTCCCCATCACCACTGCTGAGCCAGGCACGACGTCGGCGACGTTCCTCGCCCTGCTGAGGACGGTCCAGCTGTAGCCGTCGTCCGTCTCGCGGTGGGGGTCACCCATGATGTCGACGCCGGTCGCGACCGCCTTCTCGTGCGGCGTGTGCAGCGCCGCCAGCCGCTCGACGAGGGCCGGGTCGACCATCTCGACGTGCCACGGGTTGGTTCTGCCGTTCATCGGTCCTCCTGCGGAGCTGCAGTCCCACCAGCGTAGGCCGAGTTCGGTTGCAGCCGGCCGGCTACGCCGAGCACGCGAGTGGCCGCGGCTTCGAGCTCGGCGGTCGAGGCTTCGCGTCCGTCCTCGAGGCTGCCGGCGATCAGCTGGATGTCGAAGTGGTCCGTGTTCATCCCTGTCGGGTGGACTTCGAAGCCAGCGGTGCGCAGCGCGCGGACTTCGACCTCGAGGTACGCGGGCGCTCCGGGGAACCGGTCGAGGATCGAGATGGCGTCGACGCCCGGGCGGCGAGCGAACACCGAGACGCCGTACAGGACCTCGCGCGATCCGAGGGTCGCCTCGATGACGTACTGGCGCCCCGAGAGCTCGGCGTCTTCGACCATCTCGGCGACAGCGCCGTCACGGTCGGCTGGAGTGGCCCGGATGACGAGCATCAGATCGGCTCGCGTCTCGCCCGCACGAACAAGCCGGCTCTTCCTGCCTCTGGCGCTCGGCGGCATCGACATCGCTTGTCAGTCTCGCCGTCGTGCGTTCAGCACCGGAGCATCCGCGCCGTTCCCTATGACCGCCACCGGTCGACCTCGAGGTGCTGAGGCGCCATCCCCCCGACTGGCTCTGGCGGCCAGGAAGGCCTCGTCCAGCCGTTCAGTGAGCGCCTCGTTGAGGGACGGGAAGAGGTGGCCGTACACGTCCATCGTCACCATGATCGAGCGATGACCGAGGCGCTCTTGGATGACCTTTGGGTGAGCGCCGAGCTCGATCATGAGGGCCGCGCAGGTATGACGAAGGTCATGAAGACGCAGCGCAGGCGGAAGTCCGGCGGCTCGCACAGCCGGTTGGAAGTACCGCTTGTAGAGCAGGTCGCGACGCAGCGCGCTGCCGAGCGGCGCGGTGAACACGTAGTCGTCGCCGACGAGCGGTCTGCCAAGATCAGCCGCGCGTCGAGCGAGATGCTCACCGAGGTCGTCGCACATCGTTCGCGTCAGGCTGACGGTTCGGCGTGCACCTGTCTTCGTGGGACCCGTCTCGAGCCGGCCCTCGACGACCGTCAATGCCTCGACGACGTCCGCCGTCCCCTTGAGCAGATTGAGGCGACCGACCTTCAGCCCGCAGAGCTCGCTGGAACGCATCCCGGTCAACGCGGCAAGGCGAACGAGCACGCCAAACGGCGGCTTGATCGTCTGAGCCAGCAGCTCGACCTGGTCGGCGTTGAGGAACACAGGCTCCTTCTGCTGTGCCCGCGGCAGCCGGATGCCAGCGCACGGATTCGCCTTGATGGCACCGGACTCGCGCGCCGTCTCAAACACCTGGCGCAGGACCAGCCGCACCTTCTGCAGAGTCTTCGGCGCCATGCCGGTCGCCTGCCGCTGTGCGAACAACCGACGCACATCGATCGGCTCGATCTCACCGATCGGCCAGTCACCGAATGTCGGCAGCACGTGCACCCTCAACGCCCGCTCGTAGTCGCCGCGAGTGATCTTGCGGAGGTGCACGATCGTCTGCATGTAGGCGTCGGCCCACTCGCCGAACGTCGTTCGGGCCAACCTCGGGTCGGTCCAATCGCCCCGGCGGAGGTCGGTCTCGACCTCCTTGGCCCAACGCGACGCGTCGGTCTTGGTCCTGAACGTGCGGGCATGCATGCTGCCCCGGCTGTCCCGGTAGCGCACCTCCCAGCTTCCGCTCGGTCTCTGACGAATCGATGCCACCGCGCAGCGCTCAGGTCGCGAGCGGGAGCGCCGATGGTGCAGCGGGGCGCAGCAGAGCCATCTCGATCTCCTGGACTGCAGGGAGGTCCCTGTCGGAAACGGACGGCGGGCCGTGAAGCGGGCCTGCGACGCTGCGGTGATCCTACCGGCGGACCGGCCGCTCTCACCGACGATCTAACCGCGGGTCACTCACCGCATCGCTAACCTCCGGCGCCCTCGCAGACGATTTTCTTGGCGCTGCGCGGCGAGCCGGCGTCGGGAGACCACGTCGCGAGGATCCGAGCGACCGATCACCGCGATGACTGACCGATCGACCCGACCTCACGAAGCGTCACCGAGGACCTCGAGCGACAGCCGTCCCATGAGCTAACCGCCGAAGGGCAACCACCGACCCTCGTAGCACCATGCGAGTCGCGCCAGACGGGAATGGAGATGGACACACAGTTGCACAGCACTGTGCGACCACTAACCGCCGCCGATTTCGCGGGCGCCGAACAGCGACCTTGGAACTGCGCTGGGACGACAGTCGCGGGACTTGGCGGCGGCGAGAGCCCGATCAGATTTTCCTGGCGGTTAGCGATGCGGTTAGCGATGCGGTTAGCGAAACGGTGAGCGCGTCGAGGTCTCCTACCGACCGAGCCCCGCCGGCAGCTCCCCAACCGCCGACCGAACCCGTCCCCGACAAAGGCGCATCCGATGACCAGTTCGCCCCGACAGCCCCGAGCGGCCCTGATCGACATCCCCACCCTCGCCGACCAGCTGGGCACAACCCACCGACACATCCGACGCCTCGTCGCCGAACGCCGCATCCCCTATCTCAAGATCGGAGCCCTTGTCCGCTTCGACCCCGCCGACATCAACACCTGGCTGAACAGCACACGACGCCCGACCGCCACCGCGCAACACGAACACCGTCACGGCACCTCGCGTGCGTCCTGATGTCGCTGTGAACCTCATCACCCACGCAGGTGCCCGATGGGGCTCTCCGTCAGGCACATCCGCGCGCTGAACAGATCGAAGGCAGTTCTGTTCACCGAGATCGCGGGAGGAGAGCCTTCTTCGTCGCCGTGAGATCGAACGTCTGGAAGCCGTACTCAAAGAAGATGGCATCGCCGTTAGCGCAGCTCGCGTTGAGGTGGTACTCGACGGCCGGGTCACCACCCGGCGCGACGACCAGAGTTCCCGACCAGTCGCCATTGTCGTCTACGGGGACACGGGACGCCCCGAGCCCCTGCTGTCGATCCACGGTCGTCAGATTGACGAACACCTCGTCAGCGGTGCATCCCTTACCGAAGAGCTTGATGGTTGTTCCAGCCGGACCGCCCGCGGGTTCTCGGCTGTACTCGCCGACCGTTTGCGCCGTCGTGACCGTGGTTTCGACAGGGGACGATGTGGAGGTCGTGGTCGAGCTGTCCTGCCCAGCCGACGCGGTAACGCCACATCCCGCAGCATGCGCTGCCAGCACCACAAGACCAACCCGAGCGGCCACTATGCCGACGCATCTGCGCACCTCAAGAGAATGCCCGATCTGCTGGCCCGAAGGTCGATGGAACGGCAGTTAGTCGCGGTCGAGTATCAGCCGTGCTCGCTTGCGGGCGGCGGCTCCGATCCCAACGAGCGTGAGCCCGATGATTCGCAAGGGGAGCGTGGCAGCGCTGCCTGTCCTGGGGAGTTGAGCGCGCGGTTTCGCACGGGTGTCCGGAGTAACGCGGACCTCAAATGGTGCCGGATCGGACACGAGCAGAACGTCACCCGACGCGTTGAACATTGCGATCGAAGCCGGTCCGGGTGCGGCTGCCGGCGGAACGGTCGCCTGGATCGAGAAGTCCGGGCCGTCGACTCTGGCCAGTTCCGCACGCTCGCCATTGCTTCCTGTGAAGACGATCGCCAGTCCGGTCAGCGGGTCCGGCGGAGGAGGCTCGGTGGGGCACTCCTCGCCTTCCAGGCAACTCACGAAGTCGGAGCAGTTGTAGAAGTCCTGACCAGAGATCGACACGAGCGATCCGGCGGTGCCCGACCCGGGTTCGACCTGGACCGCCAACCGGGGACAGCTCGCGGCCGCTGGCTCGGCTCCGACGGCCCCGATCGTGGAGACGACGAGGACGACAGCCACCACCAGACGCGGCACGATCATCTGCACACTCTGCCCGATCTGTTGGAGTCAGCGGCATTTCCCGCGGCATGAATGCAGAGACGAGACTGAGTCGGTGATCCGCTGGGTCTTCGTCGTTCTTGTGTTGTGTGCGACGGGATGCAGCGACAATGAGGCAGCGCCACCCAGCTCCTCGGCGCCATCCACTACCGCCGCCTTCGATGTCTGTGCAGATATCTCGGCCGACGAGCTATCGCCGTTCCTGCCGGGGGTGAGAGTGGCAGGGCCGTTTGATCGGACGGAAGCGACGGACCCGCCTCCTCTCGGTGATTGCAAGTACGACCTTCCGGACGGTGACTATCTCTGGGTGCGCGTTGTGATGCCGGACTCGACCGTCATCGACGACATCACCAAGGAGAACGGCTACGGCACGCTGGTGGACGGGCCACAGGTCGGCCAGAAGGTCTTTTTCATGCGGGTAGACACCCACATTGTGTCCCATGCGCGCGGGACTCGAGTAGCGGTCGAGCTCGACGGTCCTTTCGATCCGGCAACAGCCGCTGCCGTTCACGAGTTGATCTTCGACCACTACGACCGCTGATCGCTCCTACTGCAGCCTTAGATCGGCTGCACTTCCCGCGCACGTAACAGTTCGGCAGGTCATGGTCAGCCGAACCGAGTGCGGCTCCGCTGAGCGGACCGTCAACCACAAAGCCTCGGCGCGATGCAGTCGATCCAACTGCCAGCACAACCGTTCGCGCGACCACACGCACCTCAGCAATGACCGTCGTCGACCGCTGGTTACCGAGACGACTGTGGTCTTTCTGTGGTCTTTTCGGAAGGCGCCTTCTCCACCGAGTGAAGAGACATTGGCCCTCATCAGGACCTTCTCTAGTCGGGCTGACCGGATTTGAACCGATGACCTCTGCGTCCCGAACGCAGCGCTCTACCAAGCTGAGCCACAGCCCGTCTGTGTGCGGCTGGCCATCGTACCCGACGGCCTCTGCCGCCCCGCCAGCTCAGATCCCGCCGAACCGTGTGCGTGAACCCATCTGCGTGCGCCAACCCGTCCGAGGCACGGGTTCACGCACGCGGTTCGCCGCGGGCGCGACCGCTAGCCGGCTTGGACCGTCGGAAGGTCGGGGTGCTCGTCCCAGCTGCCGCCGTCGAGGAGCGCCTGCGCGGCCTTGCGGATGCGGAAGCTGTCGAGCGGCTTGACCAGCCAGCCGTCGGCGCCGGAGCGGCGGGCGAGGAAGACGTCCGCTCCCCGATCGAGCAGCACGAGCACGGGGATGACGGGCAGCCGACCCGCACCCTCCTCGTGACGGAGGTTGATGCATGCGGCCAGCCCACCCATGTTGCCGATCTGCAGGTCGAGGACGACCAGGTCGGGGCGGTGCTCGGCCACGGCGCCCTGCACGAGACGGCCTTCGCGCACCCGCAGGATCGTCGTGTCGAGGTCTCCCAGCGCGGCCTCGACCTCGTCGAAGATCCAGTCGGCGTCGGTCGCGATGAGGACGGTGGCCATCGGCGGCGAGGTTAGCGACGGCCGTCGCGAGGCAGCCACATCGCGGCCTACCCTGTCGCGGACCGATCACTGTCCGAGGAGGACGTTTGCTCGAGATCCAGGTGGAGGACGCGCCGGATTACACCCTGTGCCGCCCCGTGGGCGAGCTCGACGCTTACACCGTCGGCCAGTTCCGTGAGGCGCTCGGTGGGCTGGCCAGCTCCCGTCTCCTCCTCATCGACCTGTCGTCGGTGCCGTTCATGGACTCCGCCGGCCTCGGCGCGCTGATCGGTGGCATCCGCCGAGCGCGCGAAGCCGGCGGCGATGTCGCGGTGGCGTGCAGCCGTCCGACGCTGACACGGCTGCTGCACACGACCGGGTTCGATCGCATCGTGCCGGTGACCGAGACCGTGGAGGACGCGGCCCGCGCGCTGACCGAAGCGCCCGACGAGGACCGCTAGAAGAGGTAGCGGCCGACGGCCTCGAGGCCGGCGAGGTCGTGCACGTCGGTGGCGAGGAACGGGACCCGCACGACCGGCGCGGGTGAGACGGTGTCGGCCAGGCCCGCGAGGTGCTCCTCCTCGCGTGACGCGACGAGCTGGAACTCGGCGAGGTTCTCGTACAGCGCTCCGAGGTCGGTGCCGGCGAAGGTCCGCGCCCGCTCGCGGATCGCCTCCGGCAGGCCGCCGCCCTCGAAGACGGGGTGCATGCGGTTGACGATGAGCGCGCGCACGGGGATGCCGGCCTCGGCCAGCCGGTCGGCGAAGAACTGCGCCTCCTGGACCGTGTCCCGCCGTGGCGAGGCGACCAGCACGAACGCCGTCTCCGGTGCCTTCAGCAGCTGGAGCACCCGGTCGGCGCGCTCCTTGAAGCCCTGCTCCATGCCGGAGAACGCCTGGAAGAAGGCCATCGCGTCGTCGATGACCTCGCCACCGACGACCTTGGCGATCGTGCGCAGGAACGCCTGGGTCGCGACGTTGGCCGCCTTCACGAAGCCGCGCGTCGGTGCCATCAGCATGCGGAACAGGCGGTGGCTCAGGAACTTCGACATGCGCCGCGGCGCGTCGATGAAGTCGAGGGCGTTGCGCGTCGGCGGCGTGTCGACGACGACGATGTCGAAGTCGGTCTCTTCGTGCAGCTCGTAGAGCTTCTCCATCGCCATGTACTCCTGCGTGCCGGACAGCGCGCCGGAGATGTTGCGGTAGAAGCGGTTGCCGAGGATGCGCTGGCCCTGCTCCTCGGTCGCCGCGTTCTTGAGCACGAGCTGGTCGAAGGTCGTCTTCACGTCGAGCATCAGGGCCCACAGCTCGCCGTCCCAGTCGCCCTCGATCTTGCTGGGGGTGTCGGTGAGGCCCTCGAGCCCGAGCGCGTCGGCAAGGCGCTTGGCCGGGTCGATGGTGACGACGACCGCCTTGCGACCGGCGCGCGCGGCTTCGAGCGCGAGCACCGCCGCCGTGGTCGTCTTGCCGACGCCACCGGACCCGCAGCACACGAGGATGCGCGCGGAGCCGGCGAGCTCGGACAGCGATCCGCTCATGCGGGATGGTCGGCCAGCGCGTCGATCTGGGCGAGGAGCGCGGTGGCTAGCAGGTCGACCTCGACCGGACCGATCTCGGTGGTGAACAGGAACGGCAGCCGCAGCTGAGGCAGGGGCAGCTGCTCCGCCAGCCGGGCGATCTGCTCGGCCTGCAGCGCGGTGCGGTCCCGCCGGAACGCAGCCGCGGCGGCGAGCGCCTCGGCCTCCCCGTTGCGCAACGTCACCGACGCCTCGTCCGCTGCTACCGCAGGGTCGGTGGCCAGCCCGACGATCTCGGGATAGACGGCGTTGACGACGACCGGGCCGAGGCCGACACCGACCCGGTCCTCCAGGTTGAAGGCCGTCTCGATGAGCTCGTTGACGGGCGTCTCCTCCGGCAGGGTCACGAGCATCACCTGGCAGCGCTCGTGGTCCTCGAGCATCTCGAGGACGTCGCGGGCCTGCGCGTTGATCGGCCCGACCCGCACCGTGTCGAGCAGCGCCCTGGCCGCCTGGAGGAACGTGATGGCGTGGCCTGCGGCGGGGGCGTCGAGCACCACGAGGTCAGCGGCACCGGCCCGCTCGAGCTGCTTGACCTTGCCGAGGACGAGGATGTCCTTGATGCCCGGCGCGGCGGTGGCGACGACGTCGAGCGCGCCGCTCTGGACGAGCCGCTTGGAGATCCGGCTGAGGCCGTGCTCGCGCAGGTAGTCGAGGAGGGCCTCGTCGGGAGTGAGCGTGCGGGCCCTGACGTCGCCGGCCCCGTCCGGACCGCCGCCCGCGGCCAGCACGATCTCGTCGTAGCCGAGCGGGTGCTGGCCGAACATCGTGGCCAGGCCGCTCTTGCCCTCGACCTCGACGACGAGGGTCGTGAGGCCCGACAGCGCCGCAGCCCGTGCGAGCGTCGCCGTCACCACGGTTTTGCCCACACCGCCCTTACCGGCCACGATGACCAGCCGGGATGCAGCGAAGAATCGCGCAGAGTCCACGGAAGCCTCTCCCGGCCGGGCACCTCCCGGCCCAGCCGGCGGGGAGCCGACCGTTTCGCACCTTAGCCATGGCGGCTCTGGTGCTCGCGCACCTCGTCGCGCTCGTGCTGAGCCCCTCCGCGGCCTCCGCTGGCGGGTCTGACAACCACGGATTCGTCACCGTCGTCAAGGTCAGCGGCCTGCTCGACGCGGTCCTCGTCGAGTTCGTCGAGGAGGCGGTGAGCAAGGCCGAAGACACCGGCGCCATCGCCATCGTCCTCCAGGTCAACAGCAGTGGCGCGGTCGTGTCGGACCGCCGGCTGGACCGGCTGGCTCGCCACATCCGCGACGCGGCGGTGCCCGTCCACATCTGGGTCGGGCCGTCGGGCAGCCGCGCGCTGGGCGGCACGACCGAGCTCCTCACCGTCGCCGACGTCGTCGGCGTGGCGCCTGGCAGCAGGGTCGAGGCCACCGAGGCGCTGCTCTCGCGCTCGCCGGGCGCGGGCGTCGCGGTCGGCGACCGGCTCGGCGCCGAGGCCGCGGTCGAGGAGGGCCTGGCCGACACCGATGACGCCGTGCTCGTCGACTTCATCGGCGGACTCGAAGGCGTGCGCAGCAAGGTGGTTCAGACCGACGGTGGCCCCCGCCGGCAGCCAACGACGCAGGTCCGCTTCGCGCAGCTGCCGCTGACGGGCCAGCTGATGCACACCGTCGCCAGCCCGGCGGTCGCCTACCTCCTGTTCGTGATCGGGCTGGCCCTGATCCTCTTCGAGCTGTTCACCGCCGGCGTCGGCGTCGCCGGGGTCGTCGGCGCGGGCTCGCTTGTCCTCGGCTCCTATGGCTTGGCCGCGCTGCCGACCTCACCGCTCGCGGTCGGCCTTCTGCTCGCGGCCATGTTCGGCTACGCGATCGACGTGCAGACCGGCGTGCCCCAGGTGTGGACGGGCATCGCCACGGTGCTGTTCGTGGCCGGATCGCTGCTCCTCTACGACGGTGTGAGCGTGTCGTGGATCACCCTGCTCGTCGCCATCGTGGGGATGACGCTCGCCATGCTCGCGGGCATGCCGGCCATGGTCAGGAGCCGCTTCTCGACGCCCACGATCGGGCGGGAGTGGATGGTTGGGGAGGTCGGCACCGCCCAGGGAGCGGTCGCGCCCGACGGGATCGTCACCGTGCGAGACGCCCCCTGGCGGGCGCGGACGAACCGAGCCACGCCGATCGCTGCCGGTGACAGCGTCCGGGTCGTAGCCATCGACGGCCTCGTGCTCGAGGTCGAACCGCAGGTCGGCGCCGCCATCGACTACCGGGAACGCCGCGGCGCGCACTGAAGCATTTCGGCAATAGCAGTCGTTCGCGGCGCGCCCATTGTGGAGGTCCTCGCGGACACATCCCTCGTGACCTGGGATTGCGGCCCCTGGGTCGCCCGCCGGGCGGGAGTGACCCTTGTTTCAGTCAAACAGGCGGCGGTAGGGTCGCCTCCCGAGCAAGGGGGAACGGGCCGTGAGCGCACAGCGGATAGACGAGACCTGGCAGATGAAGGCGGCGTGCCGCGGGCCGCAGGCTGCAGTGTTCTTCCCGCCATCGCACTTCGAGCGCAAGGACGAGAAGACCGAGCGCGAGCAGCGGGCCAAGGCGATCTGCCAGACGTGCTCCGTGCGCGAACCCTGCCTCGGCTTCGCGGTCAAGATCCGCGAGCCCCACGGCATCTGGGGCGGGCTCAACGAGCTCGAGCGCAAGCAGATGCTCTCCCAGCGCGCCAACTAGCGATCTGGCATCACACCGCCGGCAGGCGGGGTCCCGCGATCCTGAGGTCGCCGCGGCGGCGCGTCACGCCATCAGCGTCGAGCCGAGCGAGCAACGGCAGCGCGTGCTTCCTGGTCGTACCCAGCGCGTCCCGGACCTGCGCGACCGTGACGCCGTCGGGCTCCGTCTGCAGCAGCCGGGCAACCTTGTGGGCAGCGGCGGCGACCGCGGCAGCCGAGAACCAGGCCCCGTCCTGTTCGACGACGAGGCCGCGGCGGACCAGCTCGCGCAGCTCGGCCCGGTCCACGCCGACGGGCTCGGGTGGCGCGAACGGCGCGGCGTCCAGCGCTGCGAGGTAGGGGTGGTCGAGGAGCGGGTCGGCAGCCTCGGCCTCCCGCGCCCTGCCGCCGTCGACGGTGATGCCCTCGATCGTCGGGACCACAGCCCGGGCCCGCTCGTCGAGCGACCCGAGGTCGAGACCCAGCGGGCCGGCCGCTGTGATCGCGGCGCGGACGCGCTCGACCGCGGCGGAGCGCGCCGCGGGGGCGACGACCCACCGTCCGACGTCGGGGAGCCGCCGCTCGCCGGTCAGCAGCTCGAGCTCGTGGGGATCAACCCAGCCGCGCTCGGCGATGACCCTGTCCACCGAGCGGTCCGGGCGGGCCTCGGCGGCCCGGGTCACCGGCTCGACGTCGAGCACCTCGCCGCCGCCGACCGTCTCTGACCGTCCGCTCTCGCGGAGTACGTAGCGATCACCGGGGAGCAAGGGCAGGGCGGCGGGCAGGTGCAGGCGCACGAGGCCGCGCTCGCCAGGGGCGATCGCCGAATCGCCCAGGACCCGCAGCGCGACGGGGTACTCGCCGGACCCGAGGTAAGCCAGGTAGGCGCCCCGCCGGCTGACGGCGTGGTCGAGCGCGGGGAGTACGGCGAGGCTGGCGTCGACAGCACGGGTCTGGTGCCACTGCGCGGGTTTGACGAGCGCGTCGCCGCGCTGCACGGCGGTGTGGGCGACGCCTGCGAGGTTGACCGCGACGCGGTGACCGGGCGCAACTTCGTCGACCCGCTGGTGGAGCGTCTGCAACCCCCGGACCCGAGCCCGCGCCCCGCCCGGCACGACGACCAGCTCGTCGTCGACCCGGAGGCCGCCGCCGGTCAGGGTGCCGGTGACGACGGTGCCGGCACCGGCCGGCGCGAAGGAGCGGTCGATCCAGAGCCGAGGGCGGCCACGGTCCTCGGCGGTGGGGGTCGCCCCGAGGAGCCGGTCGAGGGCGGCGGCGAGGTCCCCCACGCCGAGCCCAGCGGGCGCGTCGACAGGGACGATCTCCGCGTCCGCCAGCGGTGACCCCGCCAGGCGCTCGGTGACCTCGAGGGTGGCGAGCTCGCGCTCGTCCTCGTCGACCAGCCCGACCTTCGTGAGCGCGACCACGCCACCGCGGACGCCGAGCAGATCGAGGATGCGCAGGTGCTCCTCTGATTGGGGCTTCCAGCCTTCGGTGGCGGCGACGACGAACAGGCACGCGTCGATGGCGCCGACGCCGGCGAGCATGTTCTTCAGGAACCGGACGTGGCCGGGCACGTCGACGAGCGCCAGACCCCGCCCCGACGGCAGGGTCGTCCCCGCGAAGCCGAGGTCGATCGTGAGGCCGCGGGCCTTCTCCTCCGCCCAGCGATCCGGGTCGGTGCCGGTGAGGGCGTGGACGAGGGTGGACTTGCCGTGATCGACGTGGCCGGCAGTGGCGACGACGTGCACGTCAGGCGAGAGCGCGGAGCGCGGCGGCCAGCACGGGATCGTCCGCCGGGTCGACCGTGCGGAGGTCCAGGACGGTCTCCCCCTCGCTGACCCGGGCGATGATCGGCGGCTCGCCGGCGCGCAGCGCGGCCGTCTGGTCGCCGTCGAGGGCGATGCCGGCGGAGGGGATCTCAACGCCGGGGAGGGTGCCGCCGCCGGTGACCGCGACGGTGTCGAGCGGCCGCCCGACGCCGATCGCCTTGGCCCGCGCTGCGAGGGCGTCGACGGGTTCGGTCGCCATCCGCCAGAACGGCAGCGAGGCGCCGTCTCGGGCGAGGTAGGCGAGTGCCACGTCCTGCAGCGCGGCCAGCACCAGACCGCCCGGGCGCAGAGCACGGGCGAGCGGGTGGCGACCGCACGTGGCGACGAGGTCGGCCCGCCCGGCGATGACGCCGGCTTGGGGGCCGCCGAGCAGCTTGTCTCCGGAGAAGGTGACAACCGCGGCGCCGGCGTCGAGGGTCTGGCGGGCTGCGGGCTCGTCCCGCAGCCACGCCGGCGGCCCAGCGGGCAGCCACGGCGTCGCCGCGTCAAGCAGCCCGCTGCCGAGGTCGACCACCACCGGCGGCCCGATGGCCGCGAGGGCGGTCACCGACGCCTCCTCGGTGAAGCCGGTGATGCGGTAGTTGGAGCGGTGGACCTTGAGGAGCAGCGCGACGTCGTCCGCCACCCGCTCGTAATCCTCGGCGCGGGTGCGGTTGGTGGTGCCCACCTCGACGAGGCGCGCGCCCGACTCGGCCATGACCTCCGGCACCCGGAAGCCGCCGCCGATCTCGACCAGCTCGCCACGCGACACCGCCACGCCGCGGTCGCGACCGAGCGCAGCCAGCACGAGCAGCACGGCAGCGGCGCCGTTGTTGACGACGAGCGCCGCCTCGGCGCCGCACGCGCGCGCCAGCAACCCACCGGCATGGGCCGACCGCGAGCCTCGCTTGCCGGTGGCGAGGTCGAGCTCGAGGTTGGTCGGGCGGGCGCTCACGGCAACCGCGAGCGGCGCACGGCCGAGGTTGGTGTGCAGCAGCACGCCCGTGGCGTTGATCACCGGCTGGAGCAGCGCCCGCCGGATCGCCTCCGCCTCGTCGCGCGCCTGATCGGGATCGCCGGCGGCGATGGCAGCGCGCGCCGCGTCCACCAGCAGCGGGTGCGGTAGCCCTGTCCCGGCGAGCGACCGCGCCAGCGCATCAACGGAGGGCGGGTGCGAGGACGGGGTCACCGCCGAAGTCTCGCGTTGGTCAGGTGTGGGCCGCGCTCGGGAGGGCCTTGAGCGTGCGTTTCGTGATGACCTCGTCGACCAGGCCGTACTCGACGGCAGCGTCGCCGCGGAGGATGTAGTCGCGGTCGATGTCGATGGCGATGCGCTCGCGGGGCTGGTGGGTCGCCTCCTCCAGGATCGAGATCATGCGCTCCCGCATCTCGACCATCTCGCGCACCTGGATCTCGATGTCGGAGGACTGACCCTGCGCGCCACCGTGGGGCTGGTGGATCAGCACCCGCGCGTTCGGCAGCGTGAAGCGCTTACCCCTCGCGCCGGCGGCCAGCAGCACCGCCGCCGCGGACGCGGCTTGCCCGACGCAGATCGTCGCCACGTCGGGCCGCAGGAAGTGCATCGTGTCGTGGATCGCGAACAGCGCGGTCATGTCGCCGCCCGGGGAGTTGATGTAGAGGCTGATGTCGCGCTCGTCGTCCTCGGACTCGAGGTGGAGCAGCTGGGCGATGACGAGGTTGGCGACCGAGTCGTCGAGGGCGGCGCCGAGGAACACGATCCGCTCGCGGAGCAGCCGCGAGTAGATGTCGTAGGCGCGCTCCCCTCGGTTCGTGGTCTCGATCACGGTCGGGATGAGCATCGCCTGCCTCCTGGTTGTGCAACTGAATGGTTGCATGTCACCGTACCGGGTGCAGACGGCCACCCGCAACCGTAAGGTTGCGGGTCATGGAGACCGAGCGCACCGTCGACCTTCCCGCCGAGCCCGACGACGTGTGGGAAGCGCTGACCGACGACGAAGCCCTCGAGGCCTGGTTCGGCGACGAGGACGATCTCGCGGCCCGGCGCGCGGCGCGGGTCGACCGCAGCGAGCCCGGCCACGCCTTGACCTGGACCTGGCGTCCCGCAGGTGAGGAGGGCGAAGAGAGCACCGTCTCGATCACGCTGATCCCGCTGCCCGAGGGCGGTACGCGCCTCACGGTGATCGAGTCGTCTCCCGCCGCGGTGTCGGCGCGGCTGGTCGACCTCGAGCTGTACGCGCTCTGCCGCCAGTCCATCCGCGTGTGAGCGCCAGCGGGGCCGACGCGGTCTTCGACGCCCTCGCCGACGCGACCCGACGCAGCCTGCTCCGCGCCGTCGTCGACCACGGGCCGGTCACGGCCACCGAGCTGGCCGCCGACCTCCCCATCAGCCGCCAGGCCGTGTCCAAGCACCTCGGCGTCCTGCGGGAGGCGGGCCTCGTCGCCGCCAACCGGGCCGGTCGCGAGACGCGCTACGACGCCACGCCGTCGCGCCTGCGGGTCGCGACCGACTGGATCGATGCCACCGGGCGGGCATGGGACCGCCGCCTCGAGCGCCTGCGCCGCCACCTGAACCGCTGACACGTGCGCGCTGGTGGAAGATGGAGGTGGTTCGACCATGGCCCGCCTGCTGAAGACCCTCGTCGCGATGCTCGTCGTCGCCGTGCTCACGCCCATCGCCAGCGCGGGCGTGATGCTCGCTGCATTCCTCTTCCTCCCCCTGCCTGCGCAGCTGCCGCCTCGGGAGCCGCCGAACGAGTCCCAGATCAGCCGGGTCTACGACGCCGACGGGAACCCGATCGCGGTGTTCAAGCAGTTCGAGACCAGCATCCCGGTCGAACCGGAGGACATCCCCGCGATCCTCAAGGCCGCGGTCATCGCCGCAGAGGACCGTGCCTTCTACGACCACGGCGGCGTGGACCTTCGTGGGACCGTCCGCGCGCTGTGGGCCGACCTCCGCAGCGGTGAGGCCGTCCAGGGCGGCTCGACCATCACGCAGCAGCTCGTCAAGAACACCGTGACCGGCGGCGAGCGCTCCCTGCAACGAAAGGTCCGCGAAGCGATCCTGGCCAGCCAGCTCGACCGGCAGGTCGAGAAGGACGACATCCTCTTCGAGTACCTCTCGGTCATCTACCTCGGGGAGGGCGCGTACGGCGTCGGGGCCGCGGCGCTGACCTACTTCGACAAGCCCGTGTCAGAGCTGACCGTGTCGGAGTCGGCGCTGCTCGCGGCGGTCATCCCCGCGCCCAGCCGCTACTCGCCGCGCGTCAACCCTGAGCTGGCGGAGGAGAAGCGACGGCTGGTCCTGCGGGCGATGCTCGAGGAGCACGTGATCGAGCAGGTCATCTACGACGCTGCTCTGCTCGAGCCGGTGTGGCTGGAGAGCAACGGCCCGCCGCCGGGGCTAGCGACGCTCGTGAAGCCGCGCGAGACGCAGACGAGCACGCAACCCTTCTTCACCGACTACGTCTTCCAGTACCTCAAGAGCCACCTGCCCGGGGGCGAGGCGCAGATCTTCAAGGGTGGCCTCAAGATCGAGACGACGCTCGACCCGACCCTGCAGTTCATCGCCGCGACGGACGTGGGTGAGTTCCTGGACGGCCTGCCGGCGGACCTCGAGATGTCGATCGTTTCGATCGAGCCGCCGACCGGCTTCGTGCGCACCTTCGTCGGCGGGCGCGACTACAACGTCTCGAAGGTGAACCTCGCGCTCGGCCGCGCCGGTGGCGGATCGGGTCGCCAGCCGGGCTCGTCGTTCAAGCCGTTCGTCCTCGCCGAGGCGTTGGAGCAGGGGATCTTGCCGAGCAAGACCTACTCGGGCGCGCCGCACGACGTCTGCGGCTCCGTGATCGAGAACTACGGCGGCGCGCGCTACGGCACGCTCGACCTGCGCACCGCGACGAGGAAGTCGGTCAACACCGTGTACACCCGCCTCATCATGGACGTCGGCGTGGACAAGGCCATGGACCGCGCCCGGTCGATGGGTGTCAACAGCGTGCCGCCGTACGACGGGGAGAAGTACTGCGCCGGCGTCGCGATCGGCGCCCTCGACGTCGCGCCGATCGAGATGGCATCGGCCTACGGCGTGTTCGCGAATCGCGGGGTGCTGCAAGAGCCGACGCCGGTGACGCGGGTGACCGACCGCGACGGCGCCGTCCTCATCGACAACACCGGACGCGACGGCAAGCGCGTCCTCAAGGAAGAGGTCGCGGACAACGTGACCGACATCCTCCGGGGCGTCCTCGTCGATGGCACCGCGGCGGGACGAGGCATCGACCGGCCGGCGGCCGGCAAGACCGGCACGACGACCAACAACGTCGACTCGTGGTTCATCGGCTACACGCCGACGCTGTCGACCTCGGTGTGGCTTGGCTACCGCAATGACCTGCCCGGTCAGGAGGAGCCGAAGCCGCTCACCAACATCAGGGGCGTGCGCGCCGTCACCGGCGGCACCCACCCGGCGCGCATCTGGCAGTCGTACATGAAGGCGGCGCTGAAGGGCGTGCCAGTCACCGAGTTCAGCGAGCCGGCACCGATCCGCGGCATCGCCGACCAGGCCAAGAAGCGCGCCCGCCAGGGGTTCGAACCGGGACCGCGCCAACGGCCGGAGGGTGGCGGGGTTGGGGGTCCCTACTTCCTGGACGCACCGATGCCGCAGGCCGATGCGCCGACGACGACGTCGACGTCGACCCCCGACGACGAGAGCACGACGAGCACGACCAAGCCAGGCGGCGGGACCAGCACGAGCGTCACCATCTTCGGCAACGCCCCACCGGACGAGCCGGACGGCTAGAGAGCGATCGAACTGGCGGTGAAAGCGCGCTGGAATTCGGCGCGTTTTCAGGGACTCCGCGGGTTTCTGTGGGTCGCTTTCGGCGGCTTGGTGGCCGTAGGCGCA
>CAYSAC010000047.1:0-17190 GCA_964428815.1 uncultured Acidimicrobiaceae bacterium
AACGTCTGGCGCTACGACCTCCGCTGACACGAGACCGCGTCGCCGATCCGTTGAACCAGCAGCACGAATGCATCGGCGAGGCGTGCCTCGGGCGACCGGTCCCATGGGTCACTTTCAGTCCCGATGCGGTCCGCCTCCTCGAGGAGAAGCTCAGCTTCCGTCCGGAACAACGCTCGCGCGAACGGGTCGCCGATTGGCTTTGGTAGCGACACGTCGATCGTGACCCCGCCGGATGTCTGCTCCGTGCGCATGAAATGGAGTGCCTCGCACAGAGTCTCAAGAGGTTCACCTGCGATGGTTGTGTCGGGTCGTTTCGGCATCTGCATGTTCTAGCGACGGGGTGTGACATCGAAGGCGTAGTCTGAAGGCTCCGGCTAGCTGGCTTGGGAGTTCCGGTTCCCCTCAGGACGACACCGCCCTAGAGGAGAACGACATGGCGATCACCGAGGAGTTCCAGACACAAGCTGTACCAGCGCCTCGAGGAGGTCCTGGGTCATGAGCAGGCTGCGGTTCTGATGGAACATCTTCCGCCAGCGGGCTGGGCCGACGTTGCCACCAAGCGTGACGTCGACGCGTTGGAGTCGTCGCTCGGACTCCGGACCGAGAACCTTGGCAATGTGCTGCGGGCTGAATGGCGCCGCGATCTCCTCAACCAGACGTTCGCATTGATCGCAGCCAACGCGACGATGGCTGGTTTGGCCATCGCCGCGGCCAAGCTGGCGTAGTCGCAACGGCTACGACACGGCGATGTCGAACTCGTTGCCCTCGGGGTCTGCAAGCGTGGTCCACCGGGTGCCGCCCTCATCGAAGTCGCCGAGCCGCGTCGCTCCTAGCGCGATCGCCCGATCGACCTCGGCCGGCTGGTTGGCGCTGACCAGGTCGGGGTGGAAGCGGTTCTTGGCCGTCTCGGGCTCCGGGACCTTGATGAACATCCACGCGGGTCGCAGCTTGTTGTCGTCGGCGAGGCCGACGGCGGCGAAGTCCGCGGTGCCGCCGGTGTCGATGGGATGGTCGAGCACGGCTGACCAAAACTGGGCGAGGGCCAGCGCGTCGGTGCAGTCGAAGGTCACCGCTTCGAGCGAGACGCTCATCGGGACATCCCCTCGAGGGTGCGCTGCATGGCGAGCACGCCGTGCTCCATGAGCTCGCCGATGACGAGCGCACTCTCGTCCGGCGCGACATCGGCGATCCACACGAGGTGGCTGCAGTGCTCGCCCTCGGCGACCACCTGCATCGACGCGTGGTGGTGGCGCATGCCGAGGGGTGAGTCGACAACTGCGTAGGCGATGCGCCGAGCGTCGTCGTCGATGTCGACGAGCCTTCGACGAGCTCGACCGCACCTACGGCGCGCTCGGCACCTACGTCACCGAGCACGGGATCGGCCTCGCGGGGCCGATCCGCGAGCACTACACGGCCGAAGACCGCGCCGAGGTGTGCTGGCCGATCGACGGCGTTGATCAGCGGCGCGCCACGACGTAGTCGTGGGCGCCGACGACGGTCTCGACCACGAGGTCGCCGGCCTCGATCCGCGTCGAGACCGGAACATCGCCAGACGTCAGCACCGTCCAGCGCGCGGGATCATCGAGGCCGCTGACTCGCCACGACGTCGGTGTCCCGACGACAGCGTCGTTCATCGGCGACGTTGACAGGTGCAGGACGCCATCGAGCCACGCGGCCTGGCGCAGGCTCACGATTGGGAAGTCCACACCGACGACCTCGGCGGAGGGCCACGGCGGTGCCGTGCTCGCGAGATCGGTCCAGGCGCCAGGAGTGACCGCTTCGGCCGCGGCCATGATGGCGTTGAACTGGCCGCGGGGATGTTCCTCGCGCAGCCCGAACCCCCACGTGAACTCACCTCGTTCGCGGTTCCAGCTCGGCTCGTAGGTCGTCTCGGCGCCCGCAGCGAGACGAGCCGCGGTCTCGTCGATGCCCCACTCCCGGGCGAGCAGCAGTCCGACGCCGGTGAGCCGCTCACCGATGACCGTCGGCGATCCATCGCCGAGCGCGCCGAGCATGCCGAGACCGGCGTCGAACAGCCGGCGCGCGTCGTCGGGTCGCTGCGGCGCGAGGTACAGCGCGTTGATGACCGACACCATCACCGGCAGCTTGTGGTGCACGTCGAGCAGCGGGTCGTAGTACAAGGTGACCGCCTGCGGTGGCAGCTCGCCGCCGAGATCCATGTACGCATCGCGGGCGTAGATCCACCAGTCGTCGAACGCCGCCGATCGGCTCGTGCCGAAGCGGGTGTCGTGGAGCCTCAGACCGAGACCTGCACCCGTCAGTCAGTACGGCCAGATCTTCGTGTTCTCGCAGTGGACGCCCTTGGGCATCGCCTTCCACTGGTCCTCGAGGTGCGCGGCGATGCCGGAGTGCGACCAGGTGAAGGTGTGCTCCCCGTCGCGGATCATCTCGAACGGCGTGTTCCACCGATCATCTCCGGCAACGAGCGATCGGATGCCGAGCAGCACCAGAAAGAACCCCTTGTAGAACAGCATCCCGTCGGCCGCGATCGGATCCATCTGGACCGGCCATGGATCGATCCCGTTCGCGGTCCACCCGGGCGCGTCGTAGCTACCCCAGAGCTCGGGCGGGATGAGGAGCCGGTACACGTCCGGGTACGAACCTCGCTCGGGATCGGGCCCGAACTGGGTGAGCCAATCGCTGGCCGACCACCAGCCCGTGTGCCGCGCGATCAGCTCGTCGAGGATCCGGACGTACACCTCACGCCACGCCGGCGTGGTCCGGGCCATGAGGCCCAGCGCGTAGCTCGAATCGACCAGGTCGAACCGGTGCCACGACGCCATCGGCGCATCGCTGCGGTCGTCCCAGTGCGGATGAGGACGACCCTCGCGGCTCCAGTCGTCGGGCGTCGTGGCCTTCCGGTGGAGGTAGCGCAGCCAGCCGGTGGAGCGATCTGACAGGGTCGAGACCGCAGCGTCCGAATCCACGTCCGCCGACCGTACATGCTGAGGCATAGGCTGAAAGCTCCGACTTGGCCGGCTCGGGAGCTCCGGTGGCGATCACCGAGGAGTCAAGACACAAGCTGTACCAGCGCCTCGAGGAGGTCCTGGGTCATGAGCAGGCTGCGGTTCTGATGGAGCATCTCCCGCCACTGGGCTGGGCCGACGTTGCCACGAAGCGTGACGTCGACTCGTTGAAGCGTGACGTCGATGCGTTGGAGTCGTCGCTTGGACTCCGGACCGAGAACCTTGGCAATGTGCTGCGGGCTGAATGGCGGCGAGATCTCCTCAGTCAGACGTTTGCGCTGATCGCAGCCAACGCGACGATGGTTGGTCTCGCAGTCGCCGTGACCAAGCTGGTGTAGTCGCCGCGTCCGTCACCAGGCCGACAGCTCGCGCCACCTCGTCGTCGCCAGGCCGAGCATGCGGGTCGTCAGCTCGGTGTGGCGGTAGTCCCATCCGTGTAACCGTGCGAACTCCCGTGCCTCGTGGGCGACCTTGAGTGGCGCGAGCGCGAGCGCCAGGCGCAGCGCCCTCGCGCGCCTGTCGTCGCGAGATCCGGGAGCAGCCGCTCGATGTACGTCCGGCTGACATCGTCCTCGACGCCTGCTTCCGCAGCGTCGACCAGCAGCCGCTCGAGTGAGAACACCGGACAGCTGATCACCGCCTCCTCCCAGTCGAGGATGACGAGTCGGCCGTCGGAAGCGCACATGGCGTTGCTGAGGTGGAGGTCGACGAGATCGATCGAGTGCGGCACCAGGTGGTCGAGCTCCGATGCCCACTCGATCAGCCTCGGCCGGTTCTTCTCCAGCTCGTCGACGAGGGCGGGTGGCTGATCGTCGAGGTCGCCGAGGAGGTGTGGCAGCAGGCTCGGCAGGCCAGCCAGGTCGCGGCCGCTCGCCGCCGACTGGATGTCAGCGGTCGTCTCGGCGAGGGCGACAGTCGACGCGGCGCCTGCCTGCTCGGCCACGGTGCCCTCGACGTGCTCGAACAGCATCCACTGCTGCGGCAGACGATCGGTCCATGCGAGAAGCTCCGCCGTCGCGGTGGGCGCGACGCCGTTGACGAAGCGGATGATGTGCGGCGCCCGGGAAGATCGCGGGTGCCGCGGCTTTGAACACGACGAGCGAGCCACGCCCCTGGAAGCGCGCGGTCACGCTCCAGAACTTCGCGTGCAGCACGTCGAGCAGATGAACGCGGCGGCCCAGTACGTCGCTCGCCCACGATTGGGCGTCGTCGAGCGCGACGGACTCTGGCCAGACCAAGTTTGCAGGATCCACAGAGGAGCTCCTCCAACGAATGTGGTGCACGAAGTGGGGTGATCACTGCACTTCGTGCACGGAACTTCCGCGCGGCTGCACTAGTCGGTCGCGCGCTGCCGGATCGCGGCGAGCTCTGCATCGATCGACTTCGCCCATGCGTTCGCGGTGTCGAGCTCGCCTTCGAGGGAGCGCTCCCGCTCGCGAAGGCGCTCCACCTCGTGCTGCAGCGCCGTCGTTCGTTCATCGACGGACGCCTCGATCGACTTCGCCCAGTCGTTCGCGACCGCGAGCTCGCGCTCGAGCGCGCGCTCGCGTTCGGCCAGGCGCGTCGCCTCGTCGATGAGCGCATCGATCGCCGCCAGGTCGGCGCCTCCTCGTGCTCCCGGGTCCCTCCGCGCCCCCCAACCAACGGCGGGCGCGTTGCGAGTGCCGTACGGCAACGCCGGGCGTCGCGCCCGCTCCGGGTGCCAGTACGGCGGCTGCGTCGGAGGGGGTGGACCATCGCAGCGCCGCGGCGAGTGGATGGGCGCAGAGCGTCTCGAGGTTCGTGATCACTGTCTCCCATGCCGGGCGAAGGGCGATGTCGGTACGGATCGCGAACGCCACGTGGGCCGGTGTCGCGTCGAGGGCGTCGTCGAGCATCGACGCGAACTGGTCAGGGTGGTTCCAGAACGCGATCTTGTCGTTCACCCCGAAGGGCAGCACTCGGCCACCGGCTGACTGCGCAGCGACCCCGACGCCGGTCGTGATCGGGATCAGCAGCGGCCAGCGGGCTTCGCCGCCGGACGCATGCGGGTCGTCCACAGACGCCCAGTAGGGGACGGTGGGGGCAGATGCAGAAGAGGGCAGCAGCCCGGAGATCCGCTCACCGTGCTCGGGCGGCGTCGACCGCGCGGGGTAGCCCGGTTCGACGGTGAGGTCGACCATGACCTCCTGGTCGCGCAGCGTTCTCAGGACCGAGCCCACGAGCAACCCCTCACCGAAGCGGTGCGCGGGGCACGGCTTGCCGAAGGCCTCGCGGTAGCTCGCCAGGGCTACGTTCGCGCACTCCGCGAGCCACGCCTCGTCTGCGGCTTCGATGAACCAGCCACCGTCATCGCGACGCCAGCCGTGCGGGTGCACACCGATCTCGTCGCCGGCACCCACCAGCGCGGCGATCTCGCGCTCATGGGCCTCGAGTCCCCAGCCGCTCGACCCGTAGACCGCGCCGATGCCGAGGTCCATCCGCACCAACCACGCGAGGTGCGCGTCCGAACCGCTTGACTCGGAGAGGCGGTCGCGGATCTGCGAGGCCAAGGGCACGATCGCCTCGAATCCGAGCCACGGCTCGGGCTGCCGCACCTCGCGGGGATCGGGCTCGGCGTCGATGCAGAAGATCGCAGGTATCCCGTCCACGTCGGCGGATCCTACCGAGCCCCGCGCCGGAGGCGCCCCGCCGGCCACGGCGACGGCCCACTCCGGCGTCCGTCTACGCTCTGCGCCGGCATGGGCGATCGAGAGCTGGTCCGCTACACGAGCTTCGTCTACGACAGCGCGCGATGGCAGGGCTTCGAGCTCCGTCCCGACGACATCATCATCAGCACCCCACCGAAGTGCGGCACGACCTGGACGCAGATGATCTGCGCACTGCTGATCCTGCAGACGCCAGCGCTGGACAAGCCGCTATCGAAGTACTCGCCGTGGCTTGACATGCAGTCACGGGCTCGTCGCGACGTCGTCGCCGACCTCGAGGCGCAGCAGCACCGTCGCTTCATCAAGACCCACACTCCCCTCGACGGCCTGCCCCTCCACCCGACCGCCACCTACATCTGCGTGGGGCGCGACCCGCGCGACGTCGCGCTGTCGATGGACAACCACATGGCCAACATCGACCTCGCTGCGTTCTCGGCTGCCCGAGCGCAGGCGGCTGCGATCGACGGCGTGGAGCTCGCGCCCTTGCAACCGCCGCCGCCACCTTCTGAGATCGAGCGCGAGCGGTTCTGGCTCTGGGTGAACAACGAGACGTCGCCCACGCAGTCCGGGTCGTCGCTGCTCCGCACGCTGCGCCACTTCGAGACCTTCTGGGAGGCGCCTCCGGACCTCGACGTCGTGATGCTGCACTACGACGACCTCAAGGCCGACCTCGAGGGTCAGATGCGGACGCTCGCCGACCGGTTGGGCATCGACGTGCCCGAGGATCGATGGGACGAGCTTGTCGGCGCCGCGACCTTCGACCGGATGCGCGCCAGCGCGTCGACGACCGCGCCGCGCGCCGGCACGCAGAGCCTCTGGCACGACGAGGCTCGCTTCTTCAACCGAGGGACGAGCGGCCAATGGCGCGACCTGCTCGACGAGGAAGATCTGCGGCGCTACGACGAGCGCGTCGCCGGCCTCGTCTTGTCCGAGCTCGCGGCGTGGGCGCACCACGACTCCTAGGGTCATAGACGATGCTGCTCACGCCGCGCTACGACGGTCCGACGATCATGGCGATGGACGGGCCGCCCGGCCGTGTAGGCGAGGCGTTCGTCCGCCAGCGCCGCCGCATGCAGGAGGAGCTCGCGAGCCTCACCGACGAGCAGTGGCAGCACCCGAGCCGGTGCGCGGGCTGGACCGCCCAGGACGTGGTGGCCCACCTCATCGGCACGAACGAGTTCTGGCATGGCTCGATGGTCGCCGGGATCGCCGGATCGCCTACGCGCATCCTCGCCGGCTTCGACCCGGCCGCCACCCCTCCGCTGATGGTGGAGCCGATGCGGTCGATGACGCCGCGCGAGGTGCTCGACCAGCTCAGCGACACCAACGCGGCGCTCTTCGGTGTGGTCGAGGCGCTCGATGCCGACTCGTGGTCGACGGTCGCGGAGTCGCCTCCGGGGCACGTCCCGATCGATCTGCTCGCGCACCACGCGCTGTGGGACTCATGGGTGCACGAGCGTGATGTCCTGCTGCCGCTCGCCATCACGCCGCCAGACGAGCCCGACGAGGTCGTCGCGTGCCTGCGCTACGCGGCTGCGCTCGGTCCGGCGTTGCTCGCCACGTCCGAGACCGGCGGCGGCGGGACCTTCGTGATCGAGGCCACCGACCCGAGCGCGCACGTCGTGATCGAGGTCGGGACGACGGTTTCGGTCCGCGACGAGGTCGGCCCGCCGGGCGCCCCCAAGCTGACCGGAAGGTCGGTCGACCTCGTCGAGGCGCTGAGCATCAGGGCGCCGATCGAGGCTTCGGTGCCCGCCGCATGGCGGTCGCTGTTCGCGCACTTGGCACGGGTGTTCGACACCGAGGTCGAATTCGCCTGACGTCTGTCAAACCTTCGGCGCCCCGGGCGTTGATGGGTGACATGTCCGTGATGACCGAGGATCCCACTGCACTCGACCTCACCTCGACCGAGCCGGTCGCGCGCGACCGTCAAGCAGCACGCCCACCGAGCGCTCCGCGCCCTCCGATCCGACGCCGACCTCCACGAGGAGACCTGATGTTCGACCACCTCGACGATCCCACCGGCGTGCCCCACGAGCCCCAGCGCTCAGCTGCGGTCAAGGCGCGTGCTCACCAGGTCCAGGCCCGGCGCGCCATCGTCGCCGCGGCTGTCCTCGCACTCGCCGTGCCGGCGGGAGCCGTCGCGCTCGGTGCCCGCGACGACGACGGCGTGTCGGTGTCCGCCGAGGTCGCTGACGAGGGCCCGCGCCCGCCCAAGGAAGACCAGATGTCGCCGTCGTCCGTCGCCGTCCTTGTGCCGCCGCCGGAGGTAACCACGACGATCGTGGTCGAGGAGCCGACGACGACCACGAAACCGCCGGACTACGCCGCCGTGGTGACCTGGACGCACCGCGCTGTCCTCGGCCCGGAGTTCGGGTCGGGCGCGTCGGGTTCGTCCGACTGGGGGCTGGCCGCGCCTGGCAGCCCATACGCGCAGGTCGAGGTCGACGGGCTCGCCCCCGGCGTCGCGCACAACGTGCTCATCCAGTCGGGGCAGCCCGACGGCAGCCTCGGGGAGGCGCGTGGGTTCTGCGACTTCGTCGCCGACGTCCAAGGCCACGGCTGGTGCGACGGCGATCCCGGCGACGGCGAGCCCGGCTACGTCAGCGTGATGGGCTACGACCCGCAGTCGCGGGGCTACCGGGTCACCGCGAGCGGAGCGTTCCAGCCCGTGTGATCAGCCCGGCTGGTGCAGCTCGACCAGGTTGCCAGCGGGATCGCTCAGGAACGATTGGCGACCGGTGCCGACCGGTGACGGGTCGCTGACCTCGACGCCCTTGGTGCGCAGCTCGGCGACGGTCTCGTCCAGGTCGCCGACCAGCAGCGCGAAGTGCTGGCCCTTGCCCTCCGGCGCGTCGGCCTGGATGAGGTGGACCTGCTGCCCGCCGGCGTCGAGCCAGACGCCGGCGAAGCCGAAGTCGGGCCGGTCGTCCCGCTGGGTCAGCCCGAGCACGTCGACGTAGAAGCGCACCGCTTCGTCGACCGCCGGTGTGTTGATGGACACGTGGTGGACACCCGTCGCTCGCACCCGACCAGTCTGCCGCGTCAGATGGTCGCTTCGACCAGCTCGGCCAGGCCGTCGGGCTCCTCGAGCGGGAGCATGTGGCCAGCATCCGGGAGCAGCTCGCAACCCTGGAGGCAGCCGTCTCTTGACCGCACGGTCAAGTTCGGTGATGCTGCGGTGATGCACGATCGGGTGATCCGAGGGGGGACGGTCGTCGACGGCACCGGCGCAGCGCCGGTGACCGGCGTCGACGTTGCCATCGACGAGGGGCGCATCACCGCAGTCGGCGACGATGTCGGCCGCGGGCGGGACGAGATCGACGCCGACGGGCTGCTCGTCCTGCCCGGCTGGGTCGACATCCACACGCACTACGACGGGCAGGTGACCTGGGACCCGGAGGTCACGCCCTCGTCGTGGCACGGCGTGACGACCGTGGTGATGGGCAACTGCGGCGTTGGGTTCGCTCCCGTCCGCCCCGGTGCCGAGGGCTTCCTCATCGAGCTGATGGAAGGCGTCGAGGACATCCCCGGCACCGCGCTCCACGAGGGCATCGACTGGCGTTGGGAGAGCTTCCCCGAGTACCTCGACGCGCTCGACGAGGACGAGCGGGTCCTCGACATCGCCGCGCAGGTGCCGCACGCCGCGCTGCGCGCCTATGTGCTCGGCGACCGGGCCCACGAGGACGACGCGTCGCCCGACGAGCTGGCGGAGATGTCAAAGCTCGTGCAGGCCGCGCTCGAGGCTGGCGCGTGTGGGTTCACCACCTCACGCACGATCCTGCACCGGTCCAAGCACGGGCTCGTGCCCGGCACGAGCGCGCTGCCCGACGAGCTGCTCGCGGTGGGCGAGGCGATCGGGCGGGCTGGTCACGGCGTGTTCCAGCTCGTGTCCGACATCGCGCCGAACGAGCCGGAGCGGAGCTGGATGACCGAGATCGCGCGGCGCACCGGCGCGACGGTCACGTACGCACTCGCGCAGACGCCGTACGCGCCGGAGGCGTACCGCGACGGGCTCGCTGACTCAGCGGCACTGTTCGCCGACGGGCTCGACGTCGTGCCGCAGGTGTCCTGCCGGCCGACGGGGATGCTGTTCGGGCTGCAGTCGTCGCTCCACCCGTTCATCACCCACCCGACCTACCGCGCGCTGGCGGACCTGCCGCTCGCGGAGCGGGTCGCGCGGCTGCGGCAGCCCGACGTGCGGGCCGCACTGCTGGCCGACGAGCCCTCGACCACGAGTCGCATCGCCGTCAGCCTCATGTCGCGGTGGGAGCAGATCTTCCCGCTCGGCGACCCGCCCGAGTACGAGCCGCACCCGTCCACCTCGGTCGCCGGCGTCGCCGCAGCGACCGGCCGGACGCCGCAGGACGTCGTGCTCGACTGGCTGCTCGAGCGGGACGGGAAGGCGTTCCTGTTCGCCCCGCTGGCCAGCTACGTGGACGGCGACCACGAAGCCATCCGGGAGATGATGAGCCACCCCCGCACCGTCCTCGGCCTGTCCGACGGCGGCGCGCACTGCGGCCTCATCTGCGACGCGTCGATGCCGACGTATCTGCTCACGCACTGGGTGCGTGATCGGTCCCGCGGCGAGCGGCTGTCGCTCGAGCAGGCCGTGCACCTGCAGACCGGCCGCACCGCGTCGGTCTACGGCTTCACCGACCGCGGCACGCTCGAGCCGGGCAAGCGCGCGGACATCAACCTCGTCGACCTCGACGGCCTGCGGCTGCACGCACCCGAGATGGTGCACGACCTGCCGGCCGGCGGCCGCCGCCTCGTCCAGCACGTCGACGGCTACGAGATGACCCTCGTCGCCGGCGAGCCGACGTTCGTGCAGGGCGAGCCGACGGGCCAGCGCCCCGGCCGCCTCGTGAGGTTCGGCCGCTAAGTTCTACGCAGCAATCGCACCTCCCCCAACAATCCACTGCTTCTGGCGGTGGTTTGCCACCTGAGCGGTGGCTGGACTGCGCCAGTTCGATCGGGACGGGGGAGCGATGTCCACGCTCGACTCTCAGGTCGCCGCGCTCGCGGCGACCCAGTACGGATTGATCACGCGGGCCCAGGCCAGCGAGATCGGCATCACGTCGAGGATGATCGACAACCGGTTGACGACCGGGCGCTGGGTACGCGTGCACAAGAACGTGTACCGCATCGCCGGAACGCCGCGGACGTGGGAGAGCCGCGCTCTCGCCGCCGTGCTCTCGGCATCATGCGACGCCGTGCTCAGCCACCGGTGCGCCGCGCATATCTGGGGCCTCGAGGGGTTTGGACCGCCGGGGATCATCGACGTCACCGCGAGCCGGCATGCGTGCGACGGGCACCGGTTCGGCATCCGGATGCACGAGAGCAAGGCGTTTCACTTACGAGCCGAGGTGCGGCACAAGGGCATCCCGTGCACAGGTGTCGCGCGCACGATCCTCGACGTCTGCGCGGTCGTCGAATCGGACATCGAGGCGCTCACCGCTCTCGACTGCGCGCTCCGCCGTCACATCGTCTCGTGGGACGAGCTCTGGCGATGCCTCGTCCTCCACGCCGCTCGTGGCCGCAACGGCATCGCGCGCTACCGCCGCATCCTGCTGCGACGCCACGGCAAGCGAGTCCCTCACATGAAGATCGCGGCGATGACCCTCGAGCTCATCGTCGACGCCGGGCTGCCCGAGCCCGAGTCGGAGGTCTGGGCGCTCGGTCGCCGCTACCGCATCGACCTCGCCTACCCCGAGCTGAAGGTCGCGATCGAGTGCCTCGGCAAGGACGGCCACCTGAACGATGCATCGTTCGAATCGGATCCCGTCCGCCGCAACGAGCTGCAGCTCGACGGCTGGATCGTCATCGAGGTCACGTGGCAGCGCCTCGTCGACGAACCCCACCTCGTCGTCCGTGACGTCCGTCGGGCCATCGCCCTCCGAACTGGCGCAGGCTGACCACCGCACAGGTGGAAAACCACCGCCAGAAGCACGCCCCTACTGGGGGTGGGCCGCCAGGTAGTCGGCGACCGGGACCTTTTCCATGGCCTCGAAGCCTTGGGGGAGCCAGACGTCGCCGAGGGTGGACAGGTAGAAGACGCCCCAGTGGTAGTAGCCGAGGAAGGCGCGGGGGTCCTCGCGCATGACGTCGGCGTAGGCGATCACACCCTGCACGTAGTGGTCGCTGTGGTTGTAGTTCCACAGCGCGCCGGCGATGTCGGTCGCGCCGTGGTTGTGGGCGAGGTAGCGGCCGGCGGCGAGGATCGCGTCGCGCGGGTCGTTGATGTCGCCCTCGCCGAATGCGTCCCAGGTGCGGGGCATGAACTGCATCGGCCCCTGCGCACCGGAGACGGAAGTGCCTCGGATGCGGCCCACCCCCGTCTCGACCAGGTTCACCGCCGCGAGCACCTGCCACGGGATGCCGAACATCGCCTCGGCCTCTTGGTAGTGCGCGAG
This sequence comes from uncultured Acidimicrobiaceae bacterium, assembly GCA_964428815.1. Classification (GTDB taxonomy): domain Bacteria; phylum Actinomycetota; class Acidimicrobiia; order Acidimicrobiales; family CAYSAC01; genus CAYSAC01. Next base: position 12,091 of record CAYSAC010000047.1, read on the forward strand.
CAGCTCCTCGGCCGGCGCGGGGTCGACGATGCGCCACGCCGGGATCGCGTCGGTGAGCGTCGTGTGCATCGCCCGGAACTCGCGCCGGGCGAACGCGTTGCGCTGGACGGACGGGTGCAGTGCGGGCGGCACGGCGGCGAGCACCGCGCCGTCCCACTCGGGGTGACGGCCGAGCTGGCGGTAGGCGACCTGCTGCAGCAGGGCGGCGGCCGCCAAGGGCTCGCCGACGACCGCCGGGTCGCGGATGGCCTGCTCGGATCGGACGATCTGGGCGGCGAGGCCGACCGGGTCCGTGGCTGCCTTCGGCGGCCGCAGGGCCAGCGCCACGGTCGGTGGGGGTGCCGCCGGGGCGGTCGTCGTCGTCGGTCGCGCCGACGTGGTGGTGGACGGTGCGGTCGTCGTCGTGGTGGACGAGGCCGCGACCCGCTCGACCGCGACCTGGTCGCCGCCCGACCCGCACCCGGCGACGAGCGCGCCGATGACACCCAGAGCGAGGAAGCGGCGACCCACGACGGACCAGGGTAGGGCCCACCGGGCCGAACCGGAATGTCGACCCACAAGGTCGGGTTTAGGATGGCATGGTGACACCGCAGGCGATCGACCCCAGAGGGCCCCGCACCAACCAGGGCGTGCTCGCGCTCGCGCTGCTGGCCGGCTTTCTGCTCGACGTGCGCGCAGTCGTGCCTGCGTTCGCCGTCGTGCTGCTCCTCGGCGCCGCGTTCGGCCCCCGCTACGGCCCCATCCTGCGCCTGTACACCGAGCTGATCCGCCCACGGCTCGACCCGCCGTCGCACCTCGAGGACCCCCGCCCGCCCCGGTTCGCTGCCACCGTCGGCGTGCTCCTCCTCAGCGCCGCGACCATCGCGTTCCTCGCCGGCGCTCCTGGCCTCGGCTGGGCGCTCGCGCTGGTCGTCGCCGCGCTCGCCGGCCTAGCGGCGACGACCGGCATCTGTGTCGGCTGCGAGATCTGGCTCGTGTTCGCACGCCGCCGCCACGTCGAGCTGGTGCACCAGTGACCGGCCGCGCGCTCGTCTTCGTCGCGCTGCTGGTGCTGGTCGCCGCGGGCACGCTCGCCTACCGGCGGTGGGAACGGCGCCTCCAGCACCAACCCGCGGGCAAGCGCGTGCCCGCCGAGCTGCTCGGTCCCGGCGACCGCACGTGGATCCTGTTCAGCACGCCGACGTGCGCGACGTGCGGTCCGGCCGAGCAGCGGCTGCGAGCCCTCGACCCGGACGCGACCGTGCGCCGCATCGACGCCACCGACCGCGCCGACCTCGCCCAAGCCCTCGCCATCAGGGCCGCGCCCACCGTGCTGCTGGCCGGCCCCGACGGCACGATCCTCCTTCGCCTGGCCGGACCGCGCGCGGTCATGGCCCACCTCGTTGAGCTCGCGCCTGCCTGATCGCCAGCTCCACCTCGACGTCCCGGCGGACGAGGCCGAGCTCGCCGCCGACATGCTCTGGGCCGCCGGCGCGACGGCCATCGAGGAGCGAACCGTCGCCGTGGGTCGCGTGCTGCTGATAAGCGATCCCGAGACCGGAGACCTGACCGCGCGCTGGCCCGGCACGTGGGTCGAGGTCGACGACAGCGTCCTCGACCGCTGGCGCGAGTGGGCGGTGCCGGTGCGAGCGGGCCGGCGGCTCGTCGTGCACCCAGCGTGGCAGCTGCCGCCGCCAGCCGAGCCCGACGACATCGTCATCGCCGTCGACCCTGGCCGCGCGTTCGGCAGCGGCTCGCACCCGTCCACCCGCCTCGCGCTCGCCGCGCTCGAGCAGCACGTGCACGCCGGGCACCGCGTCCTCGACCTCGGGTGCGGCAGCGGCGTGCTCGCGATCGCCGCCGCCCGCCTCGGCGCCACGACAGTCACCGCGGTCGACATCGACGACGCCGCGCTCACCGCGACCGCGGCCAACGCCAAAGCGAACGGCGTCGACGTGCGCACAGCAATCACACCGACCGCCGACTACGACCTCGTCGTCGCCAACATCGGCGCTGCCGCGCTCATCGACCTCGCGCCGAGCATCGACGCCAGCACCGTCATCCTCAGCGGGATCCTCGCGGCGCAACGAGACGCGGTCGTCGCCGCCTATGCGGGTCGCTACGAGGTCGGGTCCGTCGCCGTGGAGGACGGGTGGGTCGCGCCGGTGCTCCACGCTCGCACCTCGGTCACCGCGGCCACCGGCACCGCGCCGTAGACGTGCAGGATCACTCCGGGTCGATCCGCCAGATCGATCCCTCGAGCGACAGGACGTACAGCTCGAGATCCTGTCCCTGCCCGAACGAGGAGACCGCGGGCGTGCCGGTGTCGAACCGACGTTGCGCGGTGACGGTGCCGGCGTCGTCGACGACGATCGCGGTGAGGTCGCTGCGTCCGTAGTCGGTGAACAGGTACGCGCCCTGCAGGCCCTTGACGGCGTCGCCCCGGTACACGTAGCCGCCGGTCACCGAGTACCCCTCGTCGTGGGAGTAGTCGAGCACGGGCAGCACCGCGCCCTCCGGGTTCTGGCGGCGCGTGAAGGAGTGGGTGCCCTCCATGCGGTTCCAGCCGAGGTTGGCGCCCCGCCCACCGCCGGTCGCGGCCGGGAGGCGGTTGACCTCCTCCCAAAGGTTCTGGCCGACGTCGGCGACCCAGAGGTCCTCGGTCTTCGCGTCGAAGGAGAACCGCCAAGGGTTGCGTACGCCGTAGAGCCACACCTCCGGCGCGCCGCCGCCGTCAGCGAACGGGTTGCCATCGGGGATGCCGTACTCGGCGTCGCCCGATCCGCCCTCCGGGTCGATGCGAAGGATCTTCCCGAGCAGCGCGTTCTTGTCCTGGCCGTTGCCCTCCGGGTCGCCGCCCGACCCTCCGTCGCCGAGCGCGACGTAGAGGAAGCCATCCGGTCCGAAGTGCAGGTCGCCGCCGTTGTGGTTGGCGTAGGGGTCCTCGACCGCGAGCAGCGTCCGCCGCGTGTCGAGGTCGAGCTTGTCGCCCGCGAGGGTGATCTCCTGCAGCGTGTTCGCGCCGTCAGGCTGGGCCGTGTAGTACACGTACAGCCGCCGGCCGTCGGGTGAGAACGCCAGGCCGAGCAGGCCGCGCTCGCCGCCGGCGATGACGTCGTCGCTGATGTCGAGCAGCGGGCGCGAGACGAGCTTGAACGTGCGCTTGTCCTTGTCGTCCTCGGTCACGGTGATCTCCCGCACCCGACCCCCCTGCTCGGTCACGAACAGCGACGACGAGCCAGAGCGGATCGCCATGGCGGTCGGTGAGTCGACGGTGGCGACATCGGTGAGCGCGAACGTCACCGACTCGAGGTCGGCGCCGGCCCCGGAGGTCGCCGTCGAGACTGAGCCACCGTCCGTACCCGCGGTGGTGGACGAGGCCGCGCTGGTCGCCGGTGGTCGAGCGTCCTCCCCGCCGCACGCGGCCAACGCGAGGACGACGCCCAGGAGCGACGCGGTGCGCTTCAACCCAGCACCCGTATGAGGCCCTCTTGCATGACGGACACGACGAGCTCGCCGGCCTCGGTGTAGATGAGACCGCGCCCGAGGCCGCGCCCGCCCGCCGCGGCCGGCGTGTCCTGGCTGTAGAGCAGCCACTCGTCCGCCCGGAACGGCCGGTGGAACCACATCGCGTGGTCGAGGCTCGCCATCATCAGCTTCGGGTCGTGCCAGCTGCCGCCGTGAGGGAGCAGCGCGGTGTCGAGCAGCGTCATGTCGCTCGCGTAGGTGAGCACGCACGCGTGCAGGACCGGGTCGTCGGGCAGCCGGCCGTCGGCGCGCAGCCAGACCCGCTGGTACGGCGGCAGCTCGGCCTTGCGGTCGGGCGGGCTCCAGTCGACGTAGCGCATGTCGATGGGCCGTGGCCGGTTCAGCCACTCCGTGAACTTGTCCTGGTACGGCGCCATCCGCTCGGAGAAGGTCGGCACCTCGTCGGGCGATGGCGAGGAAGGCATCGGCAGCTGGTGCTCCAGCCCCGACTCGCGCACGTGGAACGACACCGCCAGGTTGAAGATGGCGCGGCCGTGCTGGATGGCGACCACCCGGCGGGTCGTGAACGAGCGGCCGTCACGGATGCGGTCGACGTCGTAGAGGATCGGCACGGTCGGGTCGCCCGGCCGCAGGAAGTACGCGTGCAGCGAGTGCACGAAGCGGTCGGGCTCGACGGTGCGGCTCGCGGCGACGAGCGCCTGACCCGCGACCTGACCGCCGAAGACGCGCTGGCGGTCCTCGTCGGGTGACAGCCCGCGGAAGATGTTCACCTCGATCGGTTCGAGGTCGAGCAGCTTGACGAGTGCGTCGAGCGGCTCCTGGGGCATCGGCCCATCCTCGCACGGACCTCCGACGGCTACGGTCCCACCTCATGCCCGCACGCTCGTTCCCCGACGGCTTCACGTGGGGGACGGCGACGGCAGCCCACCAGATCGAAGGCGGCAACTGGAACAACGACTGGTGGCGCTGGGAGCACACGCCCGAGTCGGGCTGCGTCGAACCGAGCGGCGACGCGTGCGACAGCTGGCATCGCTGGTCCGAGGACGCCGAGCTCTGCGCGGTGCTCGGCTTCGACAACTACCGGTTCTCCATCGAGTGGAGCCGCATCGAGCCCGAAGAGCGCGTGTGGTCGACCGTCGCGATGGATCACTACAAGCAGGTCTGCGAAGGGCTGCTCGCGCGGGGCGTGCAACCGGTCATCACCTTCCACCACTTCACGACGCCCCGCTGGCTCGCCGACCGCGGCGGCTGGACCGACCCGGAGATGGCGGACCGTTTCGCTGCGTTCTGCGGGCGGGCGGCCGCCGAGCTGCACGGGCTGATGGGCAGGGCGTGCACGATCAACGAGCCCAACATCGTGTCGACGATGGGCCACCTCGCCGGGGTCTTCCCGCCCGGCCTGCGCGACACCGAGCTGCGCCGGCGCGTCAACGGCACCTTCGTCGACGCCCACCAAAAGGCCGTCAGCGCGATCCGGGCGGGATCGCCGGGCACCCCGGTCGGGCTTACCCTGTCGATGAGCGACTACCAAGCGGTCGACGGGGGCGAGTCCAAGCGGGACCAGATCCGCCGGGGCATGGAGGACGTGTTCCTCGACGGCACCGCGGGCGACGACTACATCGGCGTGCAGAC
>CAYSAC010000048.1:0-17189 GCA_964428815.1 uncultured Acidimicrobiaceae bacterium
CCATTCCCCGCCTACTACTCCTACACCGCACCCGAACCCCGGGAGCTCCCAAGCAAGCCCCTCCGGCCCGCGGAAGCCTCTTGGGCCCCGCAAGCGAATGGCTCGCTCGCGATCCTCCGCTACGACGACGTCAGGCGTGCACCCGACCCCAAGACGACGCTGCTCGACTTCCTTCAGAGCGCCTACGAAGCAGGAGCATCCCTCGCCGGCTGGGACCTCGCCGACACCGCCACGCAATGGTGCCCCGTCCCGTTCGACCGGCTCACACACCTATCGAGACCGACCACGACAGCCAAGAGGGGAACCACGACATGAACATCGTCACCATCGGCAGAGGAAACATTGGCAACGGCCTCGCCACACTCTGGACAGCCGCCGGCCACAACGTCACCACGTTCGGCCGCGACGGTGGTGACGCCAGCAACGCAGACGTCCTACTCGTCGCCGTCCCCGGCACTGCCATCGCCGACGCGCTGGGAAAGGTCGACGGGCTCACCGGCAAGATCGCCATCGACGCCACCAACATCTACGCCGAACGAACCGGCCGATTCGCCTCCCTCAGCGAAGAGATCCAGTCCTTCACCCACGGCCCCGTGGCGAAGAGCTTCAACCTGAACTACGCCTCACTCCTCGACCAGGTGGCTGCCCAACGCGTCCGACCATCAAGCCTCTACGCCGCAGACGACGACGCCCGCGCGGCAACCGAAGCGCTCATCACCGACGCCGGGTACGACCCTGTCTTCGTCGGAGGGATCGACCGCGCCCGCGCCCTGGAGGACCTCGGGTGGCTCCCCCGCGCAGCGAAGGGCGACGCCCCCGTCTTCTACCGGTTCGCGGTCCCAGGCCACCTCTAGGCCCGATGACGACGATCACCGCTCGCATCCCCGTCCTCGACCGCATGCACACCAAGCGCCTCCCCGCGTACGCAAGCCTCGGCTTCGACGTCCCCAAGACGCGCCGACGCCCTGCTCCCCCGACACCGCGACCGCGCGATCCGAGCGACCCGTTCTGAGCAACGAGCTCTTCGGGTTGACTCCGAAGTCGTCGATGCCCAAAGGCATGACCTACATCGTGCAACGCAAGGACCGCTTCTACGTCGTCGCCTACGACGGCCTCGACCCGCTCACCGGCAAGGAACGACGACGCTGGCACCCCGTCGGCCACGACCGCCACGACGCAGAGCTCACCGCGGCCCGCATCGACCGCGACAACGCCGGCGCCGCACCGGCCCGAGGCGGACCGGTGGACCTCGGCCAGTTCCTCACCGACACGTGGCTGCCGCTCAAACGGCGCCAGGTCCGGGCCACGACTGCGTACCGGTACTCGTGGTTCGTCGACCGCTACATCAACCCCGCCATCGGTGACGTGCCTCTACGTCGGCTGCGCGCCGATCACCTCGACGGGCTCTACGACCGTCTCGCCACGACCGCAGGGCGCAACGGCACCGGGCTAGCACCCAAGACCGTGCACGAGGTCCACATGATCGTGCGGTCCTCGCTCGACCTGGCCGTGCGACGTCAGCTCCTCGACCACAACGTCGCCCACGCCACCCACGCCCGGCGAGGGCGGCCCACCAGGGTGCGGGCCCGCGCCTGGACCCCCGGGAACTGGGCGACTTCTTGAAGGCAGCCCGCTCACAACGCCTCTACCCGGCGCTGCACCTCACCGCCTACACGGGGATGCGCCGCGGTGAGGTCGTCGGGCTCAAGTGGTCCGATCTCGAGCATTCGACGAAGCGGCTGTCGATCACGCGCACGTTGCAGAACGTCGGCGGCACACCCGTGGAGTTCGACGTCAAGACCCGCACCAGCCGTCGCTGCATCGACCTCGACGCCGGCACCATCACGATCCTCCGACACTGGCAACAGAAGCTCTCCCGCGACGGGCTCCCCCACGGAGCCGACGACTGGATGTTCCTCAACACCTCCGGCCGGTTCCTCAACCCCGAGTCCGTCAGCCAGCTCTTCCACCGAATCGTGAACCGAACCCCAGCGTTGCCGCGGATCCGATTTCACGATCTGAGACACACCCACGCGTCCCTGCTGATCATGGCCGGCATCCCCGTCAAGGTCGTCAGCGAACGCCTCGGGCACTCCCACTCCGCGTTCACGATGCACACCTACCAGCACCTACTGCCCGGCATGAGCGCCGCCGCGGCCGAACAGTTCGCCGCCCTGCTCAAAGATCCGAGCCGGTAGACGTCTACCGGGATCAGCGTCGCGAAGCCCCAGGTCAACGGCTCGCGTCGCTCGGAGCCGGTAGACGTCGCCGGTGACGCGCCCCCGCCAACGACGAAGGCCCAGGTCGCTGACCTGGGCCTTCACATGGTGGCGGGGGCGGGATTTGAACCTGCGACCTTCGGGTTATGAGCCCGACGAGGCCCGTCCTGGTGGGTGTTGCCTGGTGCGCCTACGTCCGTGTTCATGCAGGTCAGCGGAGGTCTCGGCGCCTGTTCGTTCGCCGTCGTCCGGCCCGGTGCGTCGTGGTTCGTTTGACAAGTTGTTTGACACGTTCTCGAGGACGAAGCCGTCCTTGCGAAGCGACAGAGCGAGAACCTTGTGCGGCCGGTTGTGAGACAGCCAACTGTTGACGGCTCGTTCCTGATCCGCACGCGAGCACGCCGCCACGCCGAGCTCGTCCAGCAGGTCCTCGGTGATGATCAGCCGGCGCGGCTCGCCCGGTTGCAGAAAATCCTCGGCTTCTCCGATGAATCGGCTCACGGCAGCACCTCGCAGTCCATGACGAGGATACCCGCATCCTCGCGCTCACCCCGGACGAGAACTCGAGTCCGTCGCGGCAGGAGCAGCTCGCCTTGGTAGGCGAGATCCGGATCACCGATGGGCGGCAGCCACAGTCCGGGTGTCCCCGCCGGCACAGCGATCTCGAATAACGCGGCGCCGCCCGGGCCGGGCGGGGCGGCGAACTCCTGGAGGGCCAGGTCGCGGAAGATCGAGGTGGCGAGGAACGTCGTGGGCTGGATCACTCGTCCTTGTCGATCGTCGGCTCCGAAGAGCCGGTCGAGTCTGCGCTGGCCGCGATAGACGCGGACCGCCTCCGGCACCCGCCAGCGGCGAGTCGCGGTGCTCAACACGCGAACGATCGTGTCGACGAGATCGGCTTGCTCATCGGTGAGCTGTTCGGCGGATATCGGGTTCCGTAGCACTGCGGCCACGACCTCGTAGGTCCGGTCGAGTCCCTGGTAGCGCCGGATCGCCGCCAACTCGAACGCGGTCAACGACTCGCTGACGGCACGAGCGGCTTCGGTGAGACGCTCTGCGAGGGCCTGTTCTGGGTCGGTCACGAGAGTGGCTACAGGATCTCGAAATGCACTTGGCCGTCGGCGTCGAGCTCGACGACCCGCACGAGCGAGCGAGCCTGCTCGTTGCCGGCCACCAGCACGGCACCGGGCTGAAGGCGTCCTGGGTCTCGGGCGTCGCTGATCGTCGACCACCCGCGGCCGGCGTCGTCTTGCTCGTTCAGGTCGGCGATCAGGTCGACTCGGGAGTCCACGACGTGATCGTAGGCAGCACGCAGCCCGTCGCCGGCCCGCGATGCCGGTGTGGCTTCCGCGTAGGGTCAAACCATGGGCGACCAGATCGACGAGCTGATCGAGGAGATCGTCGTCGACGCCTACGGTGACTACGAGCAGTTGTGCTCGTTCCGCCAGGCGTTCGAGGACGATGCCCGCTTCCCGTTCCGCGGACTGGTGGTCGGTGCCGAGGTCGAGGTGACGGCGGTGGACTTCGACGGTCATGACCGCCGCGGGCTGATCGCGGTCTGCCGGCGAACGGGTGACCGCCACACGGTCTCGCTCCTCGAAGTCACGCCGACTGGCCCGATGCCGCTGGAGACCCGGCAGCTCCTTGACGCGTACCGACGCTGGTCCGGCGCGGCACCACTCGCTCCCATCAAGTCTGGGATGACCGTCCGGTGGGTGTATCCGAGGTTCGCGTCGGTCGACGCCAACATCGGGTCGCCGTTGGGCTTGAACGCGATGGGCGACTGGGACCCGGCCGAGGAGTACTGGGGCGAACCCGGTGAGCTCCTCGATCCGCTGTGCCAGGACATCTTCGACGCCGGCGTGCGGCCTTGCTTCGAGATGGAACAGGTGATCCCCGGCCTCGGGCCCGACGACTGGGACAGCGACCCGATCGTCGAAGCGGCGGAGCTGAACCGCGCCGGGTATCACCGCGAAGCCATCAGGCGCCTCGAAAGCCTTGTCGCCATCGACGCCCGGTGCGTCGACGCGTGGGGCCACCTCGGGCTGGTCGCCTTCAACACCCGCGGCCCAGGCCCGGCGCTCGCGCTCTACGAGACCGGCATAGCGGTCGCCGAACGTTCGCTGCCGGACGGGTTCGGGGGTGTGCTCGCGTGGGGGATGGTCGACAACCGCCCGTTCCTGCGCTGCCTCCACGGTCTCGGCCTGTGCGCGTGGCGGCAACGCCGCTGGGATGACGCTGAAGCGATCTTCACCGCGCGGGTGTGGCTCGACCCGTCCGCATCGTTCGACGCGCTCGCCTGCCTCGAGCCGGTACGAGCCCGACGACGATGGACACGGGAATGACAGACACGCCGCGTCGTGCCTCCGTCTTCGGGCCCGAACCCTGGGCCACCGTCGCCGGCGAGGAGTGGTGCCATTTCGACCGGTGGTTCGCGGTCGTCGCAGCCACCGACTTCGCCGGTGACCTCGCCGCGCTCGAAGACGAGCTTGTCTGCCGACTCCGCTCCTCGCGAGACGGTCACCGCGACATCGAGGCCAAGTTGAGTCACCTCTCTCGGCTGCGGGCTCGCACAGCAGCGGCTGGTGTCGACGCGTCGACGCTCACAGCCGCCGCCGAGCTCGACAAGGCGACCCTGACCAAGGCGCGCCGCAAGGTCCTCGACCAGGCGCTCGAAGGTCGCGCCATGACGGCGGAGATGCGTGACACGCCAGGAGCTCTCCTGGACCGGAGGGCGCGCTACGGGCACTGGGACCACTTCCCGGTCAACCCCGACCGCTGGTACGAGAAGCTCGCCGGCCGCAGACCGTCGACCGCCGTGTCGAAGGGACGCAGCTTCACCGTCGTCCGTCAACTGCGTGAGCGCCTTGCTCGCTACGACGGGCCCCGACGCGGCGTCGCAGACCGCCTCGCTCTGTACCGGGCGTTCCACACAGTGGGCGTTGAGGTCGCGGAGCGCGGCGATGACTCCTACGGCAACATCGGCGAGCTCCGTTTCGACGCGTTCAGCACGTACGTGAGCATCGACTGGGCCGAGGCCGGGATGGACCCCAAGCATTACTGGCAGGACCTCTGCGAGCTGCTCGTCTCGGAGGTCTACGCGCTGACCTACCAACACGAGACGCTCGCCTTCCAACGGGTCCGGGCTGGGCAGGCCGACATGGTCGAGGAGATCCTGCTGGGGCTGGCCGACGAGTACCGCGCCGCGTACCAGGACTACCAGGCCGACGAGGCCCGAGAACTCGTCGCCTGGCTCCACATCGCCGGATACCGCTACACCCGCTACGTCGACGCCGCCCACCGGCTGGGATCTGACCACTGGATGCCGATCGTCGCGCTCGCCAAGTCCGCTCTCGCGGCGGGCCGCCACGATCTCGCCGTCGACGTGTTCGGAGCCGCGGACCAACCGGGCAGGCACCGCGACCACCTACGGGACCGATGCGTCAAGCTGACCGGCTTGCGACTCGACGAGCCCGCGCCGCAGCTCCGGGTCGTGAAGTAGGAGAAACTGCCGGCGATGCCAGCTCGTCGACCCAAGACAGCGACGCCCGCGCTCGACGCGCTCGCGGACAGCGAACACGCGAGAGTTCTGGCCGAGCTGTTGGCGAACCACCCAGATCTACGATCGGAAGCCGAGCGGACCGCTCAGCAACTTCTCGGAACCGAAACCGTCGAAGCCGTCGCCGAAGACGTTGCGTGGGCGCTGGAGGCAATACCGCTCGAAGATCTCGCTGCACGCTCCGGGCGCATCCGCGGCCGTGGGTACGTCGACGAGAATGAGGCCGCCTGGGAGATTCTCAGCGAAGCCGTCGAACCGTTCCTCATCGACCTTCGCCGGCGTGCCGGCCTCGGCATGACCGACGCCGCCGCGGCCATCGCGGCAGGGATCGTGGCAGGCCTCTATCAAGCCCGAGAGCCCGAGGACGGCACCGTCGTCGCCTACGCCGGACCCGACGCCGTCAGCGAACTCGCCGACGAGATCATCAGCGAGACGACCAGACTTGGTGTCGCGCTACCACCAGAAGCAGCCGACCACTACTGGCCGGAGTGGTCCTCGCTCAGCTGAGCCCCCGCGGTTCGCGTCGGAGCCGACAGCCGCGGCGACATCGGCCCCTACTTCTACCGATCCTTCTACCGGGTCTCGATCGTCGAGGCAGAGAAGAGAAGGAGAACAGCGATGAAGGGTTACGTAGCCAAGAAGGAGAACCGCTGGTACGCGGTCATCTACGACGGGCACGATCCGATCACCGGACGCGAGCATCGCATCTGGCATCCCGCCGGCACCGACCGCGCCGAGGCTGAGAAGCTCGCGGCACGGCTCGCCGCTGCGGTCAACGGACGCAACGACGACCGTGGGCTCAGCTTCGGGGCCTACCTCACCACACGATGGCTGCCCGGCAAGCGCCTGGTATTGGCCGCGAGCACCTGGGACGGATACCGACCGCAACGTCGCCCGCGCCACCCACGCCCGCCGCCGGCCCGCCACCAAGTCGGCGGCCCGCACCTGGACCGCAGGCGAGTTGGCGGACTTCCTCGCTGCAGCGCAGACCCAGCGCCTGTACCCGGCCCTGCACCTCACTGCCCACACCGGCATGCGCCGCGGTGAGGTCGTGGGGCTCAAGTGGGCCGACCTCGATCCGACGACCCGGCGCTTGTCGATCTCACGGACGCTGCAGTACCGGTACGCCCGTCGAGTTCGGCGTCAAGACCCGCACCAGCCGACGCTGCATCGACCTCGACGCCGCCACGCTGCGCCAGCTTGAGCGGTGGCGGCGACGGCTCCGCGCCGATGGGCTTCCCCACGGGCCCGACGACTGGATGTTCTGCAACGCCGCCGGCCGGTTCCTCAACCCCGAATCGCAGAAGCGACGCTCGCCACTTCCTCGAAACGCTGACCCGGAGGCCGACCATGCCCACCGTTGATCGCATCGTCGTCGGTGTCGACGGCTCCGACTGCTCGATCGCCGCACTCCGCTGGGCCGCCAAGGAGAGCCGCCTACGTGGCGCACAGCTCGAAGTGCTCCACGTATGGCACCTCCCCTACGTCGGCCTCCCGGGGGTCTTCGCCGGCGTACCCGGACGACGAGTTCGAGGCCTACGCCTCGGCGGTGCTCGACCACGCCTTCGGCGCGGTCGCCGACGTCGACGTCCCCCTCGAGCGCCGCATCGTCAAGGGGCACGCCGCCCACGAGCTCATCGAAGCCTCCAGGCGCGCCGACCTCGTCGTCGTCGGCTCCCACGGCCATGGTGGTGTCACCGGCACCCTGCGGATCAGTGAGCCAGCGCGTCGCCATGCACGCTGAGTGCCCCGTCGTCATCGTCCGAAGTTCGAGCTCATGAAGCCAGCCACCCAACCCTTGCGAGACGAGCACCAGGCCCTGCTGCTCGAGCTGGCCCCACTGCGGATCGCCGCCGACGGTATCGGCCTGCCGACGGCACCCGTGCCCGCGAAGCTCACGTTCCCCGACGAGTCGACCTTGCGGGTCACCGACGCGGATGACGCCGAGGGCCTCGGCGTCGACGACCGGATCGGGGTCCGTTTCTGGCCGCGTGGCGCAACACCAGGATCTCGATCTCCTTCGACTCGCGCCGACGGAAGCGAAGCATCATCACCTCGACCATGCGGCCGAACGCGAAATAGACGAACGACCACACCACAGAGATCTCCAAACGCCAGGATCAATCGGGAGAGCGACGATATCGACCCGGTCTCGACCGCGAACCCCCTGGTCACTGGCCCGATCGACTTCTGGCGCCCCACAGGGGGTCGCCGCTCAGCTGCCGACTGCGCTCAGCTGCTCCCCGGGCGTAGCGCCGCCTGGGCCGTCATGGTGGGCTGACCGGCGTCGTCGAGGGCCATGAGCTCGACGTGGTCGTCGTCGTTGAGGCGTCCCCGCAGCTGCAGCGGCGTGCCGTCGAAGGCCGGGCGCCGGGCCCGGAACACGAAGCGGACGACCTGGCGGCCCCCGACGTGGCGCCGGCACAGCTCGGCCAGGGCGATGGCCTGCAGCGGACCATGCACCACCAGACCGGGGTAGCCCTCGACCTCGGTGGCGTAGGCCCGGTCGTAATGGATGCGATGAGCGTTGTAGGTCAGGGCGGAGAAACGGAACAGCAACGTCGGGTCGGTCCCCAGCTCGTGGCGCCAGACCCAGCTCGCGTCGCGGTCGTGGCCGGGCGCCGCCGGTGCGGCCTGGTTCGCGGCGGCTGCGTCACCCCCGCTGCCGCGGTACACGAGGTCCTGGACTTCGGTGCCGGCCGGCCGGCCGCCGGCGGACAGCTCGTGGGTGATCTCGACGAAGACCAGGTCGCCCGATCGCCCGGACTTCTCGGTGACGGAGGTGACCAGGCTGTGGCGGTGCAGGCGCTGGCCGACGGCGACCGCCCCGCTGAGCTCGATCCGCCCGCCGGCGAACATACGCCGGGGCAGCCGGGTCGGCGGCAGGAAGCCACCCTGCCCGGGGTGGCCGTCGGGGCCGAGCCGGCGTTGGGGGGCGTCGGGCAGGAAGGCCAGCCAGTGCCACAACGGTGGGAGTGAGTCACCGGTCTCGGGGGGTGGGCCGTCGGCGTCGAGCAGGCCGTGGAGGGCGGCGGCGGCCGTGGCGGTGACGGTGTCATCGCGCTCCTCGGCCACGGGCGCCCACGACCCCGGGTCAGCGGCCCCCGGGGTGCTCACCGGACGGCCCCGCCGATGACCGACCGGGCCCGGAGATCGGCGAGGTCGGCGTCGCCCAGCCCCAGCAGGCGCCCGAGGACCTCGTCGGTGTCCTGGCCGAGAATAGGGGCGGGCGACGGGGTTCCCGCGTCCCACTCCGAGAACCCCAGCACCGGGCGGGGGACGGGGAACGTGCCGATGCCGGGCTGTTCCACGTCGACCATCATGTCGGTGAGGTGCAGCAGGCTGGTGGGATCGGTGACGAGGTTCTCCACGCTGCGGTAGGGGCCCCACAGCACCTTGGCCGCTTCGAGGCAGCAGGTGACCTCCTCGAAGGTCCGCTCCTCGAACCAGGGCCGGATGAGGGCCTCGAGCACTTCGCGGTAGCGGTAGCGGCCCTCCTCGGCGTCGAGGTCCACCTTGAGCGAGTGTGCCAGGCCGGCGATGGCCTCGGCGATGCCGGTCAGCTCCACCAGCTTGTGCCAGTGTCGTTCGGTGAGGGCGACGATCATCACCCGCTGGCCGTCGGCGGTGGCGAAGTCGCAGCCGAAGCTGCCGTAGAGGTAGTTGCCGTCCCGCAGGCGGCCACGGCCGTTGACGACGACGTCGGCCACGAAGCCCAGGTGGCTCATGGTGGCCACGGCCACATCGGCGAGCGACACCGAGACCAGCTGGCCCGTCCCGGTGCGCAGGCGGGTGCGCTCGGCGGCCAGGACAGCCATGGCTGCGTGCAGGCCCGTGAGCAGGTCCCAGGCGGGCAGGACGTGGTTGACGGGCCGGTCGAAGTCGACCGGCCCGGTGATGAGTGGGAGGCCGACCTCGCAGTTGACGGTGTAGTCCACCGCCGGTTTGCCGTCGTTGCGGCCGGCGATGTGGACCTCGATCAGGTCGGGCCGGTGCTGGCGCATGGCGTCATAGGACAGCCAGGGCTGGCCGACGGCGTTGGTGAGCAGGATGCCGCCTTCGGGGCCGGGGGCGCCGACCAGGGCGCCGACCAGCTCGCGGCCTTCGGCGGTGGAGGTGTCGATCTCGACCGACCGCTTGGCCTTGTTGAGACCGGCCCAGTAGAGGCTGGAACCCGTGGGGCCGAGGGGCAGGCGCCGAATGTCGGTGGCCCCCCCGATGGGGTCGATGCGGATCACCTCGGCGCCGAGCTGGGCCAGGGTCATCGTGCCCGACGGGCCCGCCACGTAGGTGGACAGATCGACGATGCGCAGACCAACGAGGGGGGCGGCCATCGCGGTGGCGGCCTCGGTCGTCGCGGTGGTGGTTTCCGGCACGGCACTCCTCCTCACGAGAGGGCAGTGTTCACGAACTCAGTCTGGCCCCGAACTCGACGCGCTGCGCGTCGATGTAGCCCACCGTCACCTCTATGGGCGGTCGAGCTCCGCCGCGAAGAAAGCCGACGCCGAGCGCAGAATCGAGTTCGCTCGACGGCAGCTCACGGTTCTCCTGCTCCTGCTCCTGCTCCTGCTCAGGTCCGCGACGACTCGACCCCACAGCCAACCTGGCCAGCTACCCGCTGGATCGTGCCGTGCTTCTGGCCGGTCTCGGCGGCACCCGCTCCCCCGTGTTTCCGGTGCTGTAGTTCCCCAAGTGGACGCCGATGTTCATCTCTTCATCTCTTCTCCAATCGCTCGGCCAAGGGCTGCGGGGTGCCGTCGGCGTCGACCCACACGGCGTCGGCGCGGCCCCGGCCCACCACCACGCCGTCGCGCTCGACGTGGAAGGCGATTTCCACGGACGTCCGCCCCAAGTGGACGATCTCGGCCGCCACCTCGAGCTCGTCGTCGAACTGCATGGGCTTCGGGTAGTCGGCTTCGGCATGGACCCGAGGCAGGAAGCCGTACACGTCGAAGGCGCCGACGCTGCGCCACAGCTCGATCTCCGCCACCTCGAAGATGCGGAACATGGCGCCCCAATAGAGGCGGCCGGAGGCGTCGGTGTCGCCGAAGGCCACCCGGTAGGGCACCACCACACGGGCACCGACCACGCTCATGCGCCCACGCCCAAGAGGTCGTAGACCGCGCACGCCTCCTCGTAGCGCGACGACGGGTCGGGCGCCATCGGGTAGATGACGAAGTCCTCCATGCCCAGGTCCCGGAACGGCGCCAGCGACTCCGCCACCGCCGCCACCGATCCCCCGACGACATAGCGCTCCATGGACTGCGCCGCCGACCCGGCCACGGGCGGGATCCCCGCGCTGAGGGAGTCGAAGGTCGACAGCATCACGCCGCGCCCCGGCCCGTCCACCGACGTCACCCGCCGATCGACCAGCCGCCGTCGACGTTGACGGTGGCGCCCTGGCTGTAGCCCGCCACGACGAGGAAGCGCACCGCCGCGGCCAGCTCGGCGGCGTCGCCGAAGCGGCGCTCGGGAATTCCCGCCAAGGCGCGCGCAGCCGCGGGCGAGCCCTCAGCGAAGTACTCGGTGTTGATCTCGGTGCGGAAGGCGCCCGGCGCCAGGCTGTTCACGGTCACGCCCGAGCCCGCCAACTCCACACTGAGCGACCGCCCGAACGCCTCCACCGCCCCCTTGGTGGCGCCGTAGGCCGTGCGCTCGTACAGGCCCACGTGGGCGGCGATCGACGAGATGAGCACGATGCGACCGAATCCTCGCTCCAGCATCGACGGCAGGACGGCCCGGGCGCCGAGCATGGAGCCGTGCACGTTGGTCCGCCACATCCACTCCCAGTCGGCCGGGTCGGACTCCAAGAACAGGTTGCGCTTGATGACACCCGCCGACGTCACCAGCACGTCGACTGGCCCGAACGCCTCCTTGACCGACCCCAGGCCCGCCGTCCACGACGCCTCGTCGGTCACGTCGAGTTCGACGGCCAGCATGCGCTCCTGCCCGTCGCACACCTCGTCCAGCGGCTTGCGTCGCCGACCCGCCACCGCGACCGATGCGCCCATGGCGTGCAGCTCGCGGGCGATGACCGATCCGATGCCGCCGCCCCCGCCCGTCACCAGGGCGACCCGGCCCGCCAAGTCCTCCGCCCGGTCAGACACCGAGGTACCCCTCCAGCGCGCCGGTCTCGGCCAGCCGGCTGGTGTCGTCGGTGTGGCAGATGCGGCCCTTCTCCAGCATGTAGGCCCGGGTGGCCACACCCAGGGCGAAGTGGTGGTTCTGTTCGCACAGCAGCACGCCAAGTCCCTTCGCTCGCAGCTTGTCGATGGTGTCGCCCAACGTCTCCACGACCAGTGGGGCCAACCCCTCGGACGGCTCGTCGAGGGCCCGGCCGAAGGCGACCATCTGGCGCTCGCCGCCCGACAGCGCCCCGCACATGCGGCCGGGGAACGCGGCGACGCGGGGGGAGAGGGCGAAGACTTCCGTCCGCCTGTCGTTCGTCGTCCCGCACGACGGCAGGTCGCGGTGGAGGGCACCGTGGTGAGCGTGCGCGTCGACGACGAGGGGCGACCGCAGCCGGTCCGGTCGGTGCTCGAGCGACTGCTCGAGGCGCGTCGTAGCGGATGATCGGGCGCCGCAGCGATCGTCGCTGCGGGACGGCACGACAGCCGCGTCACGCACCGGGCACCAGCAGCAGGTCGGCGGCCGCTTCCGTGTTCGCTTCGACCCGGTCGCTCGCCAACGCGAGGATGATCTCGTCGGCGCCGGCCTCGGCGTACTGCGAGACGCGGTCCGAGAGGAGTGAGGGAGGGCCAAACGCCGACATCGCCTCCAGCCGCTCGGCCGGCGTCCGGTACAGCGCGCGCAGATGCGGGGCCGCCCGCTCGCGCGCCTCGCGCACGTCGTCGTCGATCTCGACGTAGACCACGACGGCGACGGCGACGTCGTTCGCTCCTCGCCCCTCCTGCTCGCAGAGCTCGCGCAGCCGGCGCACGTGCTCGGCCAGCCGCTCGGGGGTCAAGAACACGGCGATCCACCCGTCACCGTGACGAGCGACTCGGCGCAGGGCGGCGTCGGCTCGGCCGCCGAAGCGAAGCGGCACGCAGGGCTGGACCGGCAGGGGCTGCAGACGGCCGTCGACCTCCCACCACGCCGTTCGCTCCGCCACCTCCTCGCCTGCGAGGAGCCGGACGAGTGTCTCCGTCGCCGCGTCCATGATCCTTCCCCGCTCCGACGGCTCGACCCCGCACGCCCGGAAGTCGCCGCCTGCGTCGGTGCCCA
The DNA here is from genome assembly GCA_964428815.1 of uncultured Acidimicrobiaceae bacterium. GTDB lineage: Bacteria > Actinomycetota > Acidimicrobiia > Acidimicrobiales > CAYSAC01 > CAYSAC01. Next base: position 13,006 of record CAYSAC010000048.1, read on the forward strand.
CACCGAGCCCGAGGGTGAGCCGGCCGCCGGACAGACGATCGACGGTCGCTGCCGCCCGGGCCGCGTGGAGCGGGTGACGGAGCGGGAGGAGCAGGACGGCGGTGCCGACGCGGACGGTCGAGGTCGACACGGCGACCGCCGCGAGCACGGAGAACGGCTCGAGGGTCGGGATGTGCCACTGGGCGTGGTCGCCCACCCAGACGCTCGAGAACCCGAGCTGCTCTGCGATCGTCGCCAACCGCACCACGCGCTGCGGCTCCTGCTCGGCGAGCGCGCCGGCGGTGGGCAGGAGCAGACCGGCTCTGACGCTGCTCACTTGCGGAAGGAGCGGAAGTCCGGCTGCCGCTTGTCGAGGAAGGCGTCGACCCCTTCGTGGAACTCGGGCGTGGCGTGCGCCATCGCCAGCTGCTCGAACCCGCTCACGACCGACGACATCAAGAGGTCCGACAGCACGTTGAACGAGGCCTTGGCGATGCGCATCGACTGGCTCGACTTGTCGAGCAGTTCCTCGCACCACTCGTCCACGGCCGCGTCGAGCCCGTCGTCGGGCACCACCGCGTTGATCCAACCCATCTCGAACGCTCGCTGCGCCGGGTACTGGCGGCAGAGGTAGACGATCTCCCTGGCCCGCTTGTCGCCGACCGAGAACTGGAGGAGCTGCGTCCCGTACCAGATCGGCGACGACCCCATCCGCGGCCCGACCTGGCCGAACCTCGACCGCTCCGTCGCGATCGACAGGTCGCACAGCATGTGCAGCTCGTTGCCGCCGCCGACGCAGTAGCCGTCAACGGCCGCGACGATCGGCTTGCCCGAGAGCCGCATGGCCTGGGAGAGGCGGAGCATCCGGCGCATGAGCGAACGCCCTGCGTTGGCGTCGAAGGCGCTCTCCCACTGCACGTCGCCACCGCTGCTGAACGCGCGGCCCCCGACTCCGCGCACGGTGATCACGCCGATCGTCGAGTCCGCGGCCGCCTCCTCGAACGCGGCGGTCATCTCGTCGATGGTGACGTCGCGGAACGCGTTCAGCCTGTCGGGTCGGTTGATCGTGACGTCGGCCCGCCCGTCGTGCTTGTCGTACAGAATGTCCTCGAAGCCCATCCTGGCCTCTCTGCTCTGCTCTGCTCGTGCGCGCTCGGCGCGGGTCAGTACGTGCGCTGGTAGCCGGGCCGCCGGTCGAGGAGGCGCCGCACCTTGCCCTCTCGCCCGAAGTTGGTCAGCTCCGCCAGGCTCCCGTCCGCGACGGCTTCGACGGCGACGCGCACGCCGAGGTCGTTCTTCAGCCGCGCCTCCATCGCACGCGTGAACGACTCGCGCTCGTCGTCACGACCGACGTACTCGACCCGCACCGTCATCTCTTCGCGTGCCTCCGACCCCGTCGCCACGCGGTCGACGACGCACAGCCACTGCCCCGTCGAGCGCGGGTCGGACTGGACGGCGTTCAGGCACGCCATCGGGTAGAGGTTCGTGCCCCGCAGCTTGACCATGTCGTCGCTGCGGCTGAGGAAGTGGCCCATGCGGCGCAGGTTGCTCCCGCACGAGCACTGCGTGTCGGGGCGGAGCTCGACGAGGTCCATCAGGTTGTAGCGGATGAGCGGCGGATACCGGCGGTGCAGGGAGGTGGCGACGAGGTTGCCGACCTGCCCGTCGGGCAGCACCTCGCCCGTGTCGATGTCGGCGACCTCCGTGAAGATCGTGTCCTCGTTGAAGTGCAGCCCGTCCTTCGCGGAGCACTCGAACGAGGCGACACCGATCTCGTGCGTGCCGTAGTTGTCGTAGGCCGCGCACCCCCACGCCTGCTCGAGCTGGGCCCGCAGGTGCCCTTCGGTGTCGGGGCCGAGATAGGTGCTGATCAACTTGACACCAAGGTCGCGCGCCTCGACGCCCAGCTCGTCGCGCGCCACGTCGGCGAGGTGCAGGAGGTACTCGGGGAAGGCGCCGAGGATGTTGGCTCCCCACGCCTGGATCAGCTCGACCTGGCGACGGCTCGCGGTGACCACCCCGCTGCCGGCCGTCACGGGCACGACGCCGAGGTAGTAGAAGCACGCCTGGTAGTAGACCCACCCGAGGTTCGCGGTCGAGAGCGTGACGGGGATGTGCATGACGTCGCCGGGCCGCGCCCCCTGCAGGAACAGCGCCCTCGCCGTCTGGATCGCTTGCACCTCCCACTCGACCGGGCCGAAGAAGGTCGGACGGGGGCGGCCGGTGGTGCCGCCGCTGCTCTGGATCTTCAGCGGCTCGACCGCCGCGTGCGCCGCGGTGATCCCCTGGTGCACACCGAACGGCGGGCTCTCCTCGATCGCCTCCTTGAAGTCGGAGACGGTGACGATCGGCAGCTTCGGCAGGTCGTCGAGGCCCTGCACGTCGCCGGGCTCGAGCCCGGCCTCCGACCACTTCCGCCGGTAGAAGAGGTTCTTCCACGCGACGTCGAGCACCTCGCGAAACAGCCACTCCTGGTGCTCCCTGATCCGCTCGCGAGGCCACCGGTACATCCCTCGCGCGAAGTCGTCAGGAGGCGGGTGACGCTTGAAGATGGCCTCCACGTCGACGGTCCGGAAGTAGTTGGGCAGCCGGATCGAGTCGAGTCCTTCGGACATCTCTCCCCTTCTCGTCGCGGTCAGTTTACGCCGAGGTACGCCGCCTCCACCGACGTTCGTGCCCGTAGCTCGTCAGGGGTCCCGGAGTCGATGACCTCACCCGTGTCGAGCAGGTACACGCGATCGGCGAGATCGAACGAGACAGGGATGTTCTGCTCGACGAGCAGCACCGTGACCCCCTCGGCGCGGATCTGCTCGATGATCTCGGTGACCTCGGCGATGGTCTTCGGCGCGAGCCCGAGCGACGGCTCGTCGAGCATCATGAACCGGGGGTCGGTCATCAGGGCACGCCCGATCGAGAGCATCTGCTGCTCACCCCCGCTCAGCGAGCCCGCGTCCTGCTGCGCCCTCTTTCGCAGCACCGGGAACCGGTCGAGCACCTCCTCGAGCCGCGTGTCGGCCCCGGCGCGAGCGCGGCGGGCGAACGAGCCCAACCGCAGGTTGTCGATCACCGACATCGACCCGAAGAGCTGCCGGCCCTGCGGAACGAGCGTGATGGCTTCCTCCGCCAGCCGGTGCCCCTTCAGCCTCGTCACGTCGCGCCCGAAGAAGGTGATCGTCCCGTGCCGGACGGGGAGCAGCCGGGCGATCGCCGAGAGGAGCGTCGTCTTCCCCGCGCCGTTCGGCCCGATGAGCGCGACGATCTCGCCCTCGGCCACGTCGAGGCTGGCGTCGCGCACGGCGACGATCTCGCCGTAGCCGACCTTGAGGTCTCGCACCTCCAGCGCCCTACTCATCGCGTACCCGACCCAAGATAGACCGCCCGCACACGCTCGTCGCGCTGGACCTCCTGCGGGGTGCCCTCGGCGACCTTCTTGCCAAAGTTCAGCACCAGGATGCGGTCGGCGACGGCCATGACCGCCCGGACGTTGTGCTCCACGAGCATCACGCCGAAGCCGCGCCCTCGCAGCTCCCGTACGATTCCGAGCAGCTCGGCCTGCTCGCTGCCGGCGAGGCCGGCGAGCGGCTCGTCGAGGAGGAGGAACTTCGGGTCGGCCGCCAGGGCCACCGCTACGTTCAGCAGCCGCTTGTGGCCGAGCGAGAGGTTCGCCGTGGCCTGATCGCCGAGCTCCGCGAGCCCGACCCGAGCGAGAATCGCCCGCGAGTAGGACTCGCGCTCGGCGTCGCGTTGCGACCGCGGGACGAAGAGGGAGGCCAGGAATCGCGACGGGTACCGGCGGTACGACCCGACGACGACGTTGTCGAGCACCGACAGCTCCTCGAACAGGTTGATCGCCTGAAAGGTGCGCACCACCCCGGCGCGGGCCACGCGGTGCGGCCGCCGTCCCGTGAGGTCGACGTCGTCCACCTCGACGCGCCCGCTCGTCGGCTTCACCGCGCCGGTGATCATCGCGAAGATCGTCGACTTGCCGGCGCCGTTCGGTCCGATCAACCCGACCACCTCGCCCGTGTGGACCTCGAGATCGACGCCGATGACCGCGGTCAGGCCGCCGTACCTCTTCGTCAGGCCACGCACGCGCAGCACGGTCACCGCACACCTCGCGTCGGGTCGCGCCCGGGCACGGCGCTCGCGTCTCGCACCGCCGTGGCAGTCGCCGCAGCCTCATCGTGCGCGGGGCGCCGCGCCTC
>CAYSAC010000049.1:0-17170 GCA_964428815.1 uncultured Acidimicrobiaceae bacterium
GCATCTGCTTCGGCGTGGACAGGGTGAGCGGGCGCAGCCTGGTGCCGAACCCGCCCACCAGGACCACCGCCCTCATGGGGTCGTCGTGGTCGAGGTGGTGCTGTCGGCTGCTGCGGTCGACGAGGTGCTCTCGCTCGACCCCTCGGTCGACGAGGTGGCCGACTCGTCCGGCACGGTGTCGCCGCCATCTGCGGCACCGAGCTCGGCGAGGTTTGCCGCGGTCGGGGGCTTGGGGATGTTGGCGCTGACGGGCGCGAACACGACTGCGATCGACCCGCCGTTGGTATCGAGCGTGACCTTCCCGAGGTCGCCGGTGATGCGCGTCGCCTCGTCGCTCTCGCTGTCCCAGCGGAGGACCTGGAGCGTCGCCTCCTCCTTGCCGCACTTGCCGCCGTCTTCGTAGGTCTCCCCGTTCACCTCGAGCTTGGCGTCGGTGAGCTTGATGCCCGAGTCCCGGAGGTAGAGGGCGAGGTTGGCGTTGCGGCCGGTGCCCAGCGCCGAGGACGGGTGACCGTGCACCACACCGTCACCATGGCTGTGGATGCCCTCCGGGTTCTCCCACTCGGGCTGGTCCGGAAGGTAGGCGTCGCACACGTAGGTGCCGTACGCCATGTGGATGTGGTCGCCGAGCTGCGGCGGGGTGTCGTCGGCGTTGGCCTGGCGGTCCTGCCGGGCGAAGACAATGAGAGCGGTGCCCAGGACGATGATGAGCCCGAGGACCGTTGGGAACAGCAGGTTGCGCGACTGACCGAGGGAGCTGCGGCCACCGGCGCGCGCCGCCCTGGCCACCTTCTTCGTCGAGGATGCCTTGCCCATAGGGCCGCCAACCTAATGGGCGGGGGTGCCCCTCCTGGAACCGGCGGCAGCCTGCAGCTCCTCGAACAGGGCCTCGTACTGCGCGGCGACAGCGCCGGGTGAGGCCCAGCGCTCGACGAAGGCACGGCCCGCGGCGCCCATCGCTGCGAGCTCGTCCGGGGCGCCGACGAGCTGGACCACGGCCTTGGTGAACGCCTCGGGATCGTCGGGTGGCACTGCGACGCCAGCACCGGCGCGCTCGACGATCCTCGCGACCTCTGTGCCCGGATCGACGCTGGCGACGAGCGGCCGCGCCGCGGCCATGATCGAGTACGTCTTCGACGGCACGCTGGATCGGGCGAGTCCTCGCTTGAGCGGCACCACGTGCACGTCGGCGGCGGCGAGGACCTCTGGCAGCCGCTCCTTGGGCTGCATGTCGACGAAGCGGACGTTCGGCAACCCCTTGGCCTGCTTCTCGAGGTCGAGCCGTGCCGATCCGCCACCGTTGATCACGAACACGACGTCAGGGTCGTGGGCCAGGGCGCCGGCGGCCTCGAGCAGCAAGTCGACCGACTGGCTGTAGCCGACGTTGCCGGCGTACATCACGACCGTCTTGCCGCCGAGACCGAACTCGCGGCGGTAGCTGTTCTCGCGTGGCATTGGGCGGATCAGGTCCGTGTCGACGAAGTTGGGGATGACGCGAACGCGCTCGGGGCGGCGGCCGGCGATCTTGGCGGCAACGTTCTCGCGGAGGTCCTCGGACAGGACCGTGACCGCGTCGGCGCGCAGGTAGGTCGTGCGCTCGAGCCACGACGCCACCTTGATGACCGTGGGGTTGGTGATGGCGCCGACCTCGACCGCGACGTCTGGGAAGACGTCCTGGATGTTGAAGACGAACGGCACCCGCCGGGCACGAGCCGCCGCCCACCCCGCGAGCCCGAGCGTCAATGGCGGGGACATGGCGAGGACGGCGTCTGGCCGGCTGCGCTCGGTCAGCGCGGTGAAGCCGGCGAGCGCGGTGAAGCCGGCGAACGCGAGCGCGCGGGCGCGGATGTTGGTCTTGTCGGTCGGGAACGGGTGGACCCGTGTGATCCGGCCCCACGGCTCGTCGTCGTGCCGGACGATGCTGCCCTCCCAGCCCTCTTCGATGCGGTGGTGCTGATACCAGGGCAGCGACGTGACGATGTGCAGCCGGTGGCCGCGCGCGACGAGCTCGGTGGCGATGCTCGTCATCACCTCACCCGTCGGCGCCACGTCGGGCGCGAAGTGGGGGCAGAGGACGAGCAGCTTCACGTGCTGCCCAGCGCGGCGCGCAGCGCAGCTACCACGCCCTCGGCGTTGCGGTCCCAGGTGAGCTCTGCGGCGCGAGCGCGCCCGCGGACGACGAGCCGATCGCGCTCGGCGCCATCCTCGATCAGCTGGATCATCGCGTCGCTCCACCCGTCGCGGTCATCGGGAGCGAGCAGCAGCCCGGCCTGGCCGACGACCTCGGGGAGAGCTGCCGCATCGGAGGCGATGACGGCGCACCCCCTGGCCATGGCCTCGAGCACGGGCAGACCGAAGCCCTCGTAGGTCGACGGGAACGTTAGCGCTGTGGCCCCGTCGTACAGGCCCGCGAGGTCGGCCGCCGCGACCCGCCCCGTCCGCCGCACCTGGTCGGAGAGCCCGAGCCGGCGCACAGCGTCCATCACCTCGCCCTCGCACTGCGCGGCGCGGCCGGCGAGCACCAGCCTCGCGTCGGGATGGGCCGCGGCCACCGCGGCGAAGGCCTCCACCAGGAAGCGGTGGTTCTTGTGGGGATAGGTGATCGCCGGGAAGAGGACGAAGGGCCCTGGCAGGCCGAACCGGTCGCGCAGCTCGGGCACCGGAGTGCCAGCGGACGGTGCCGCGACGCCGTGGTGCACGGTCCGCACGCGGTTGGGGTCGACGGAGAACCGCTCGATCACCGATCGGCGCACGAACTCGCTCGGTGTGATCACGACGCGCGCCGAGCGGACCGACCGTGGCACGAGCGCAGCGAGGTAGGCCCGCTTGGCCGGCCCGAAGTTCCCCGGCAGGTCGAACGGCTGCAGGTCGTGCACCGTCAGCGCGCCCGGTGCAGTCCGCAGCGGCGGCATGGTGCCGCCCGCGTGGTGGACGAGGTCGATGCGGCGCCGGCGCGTCGCCCACGCGAGCCACGTGCTCTCCCCCACGACCCGCAAGCCTCTGGCCGCGCGCGGGAGAGGCATCGTGACGATGTCGAACCGGGCCGCGATCTCGGGATGTGCCCGCGCCAGCTCGGGATGAGCGAAGACCGTGTAGTGGAGGTCGGCGTCGCCCCGCTCGGCCAGCGCCAGCAACGTGCTCGTCGTCGACTCCTCGCTCCCACCCACGACACCGGGGACGAGCCACAGCAGGTTGACCCCGATGCGTCCGCTCACCTAGCGACCTGAGTCGTCAGTCATGCCGCATTCTCGCCGGGTCTGAACGCCGCCCGCGGCGTCCTCCTCCTCACCAGGGGCCCCACCCTGCCTGCGTCGTCGTCCTTGCGGGCGACGCCCAGCCCTCGCCAAGAAATGCAACGAACTAACGACTCATGTCGCTACGGCCTCGGCGTAGGCGGCCAGGGTCAGCTCCGCGGTCCGCTCCCACGTGTGCGCGGCGGCGACGAGGCGACCAGCCTGAGCCATGTCCGACGCGAGCGCGGGGTCGTCGAGGACGGCTCCGAGCGCGCCGGCGATGGCGGCCGAGCTGGTGGGATCGACGGCCAGGCCGGCGCCGCCGGCGACGAGCTCTTCGGTCGCGCTGCCGCGGGAGGTCACGACCGGCGTGTCCTGGGCCATGGCCTCCAGCACCGGGAGGCCGAAGCCCTCGAGCAGGCTGGGGTAGCAGAACACCTCGGCCTCCGCGTAGAGCGCTCGCAGCTCGCCGTCGGTGACGAACCCGACGCGATGGGCTCGATCGCCGAGCCCGGCGATCTGCGGCGCGACGTCGTCACCCCAACCGGTTGGCCCGACGACGACGATGTCGATGTCCCGCTTCAGCAGCGCGAACGCCTCGAGCAGCCTGCCCAGGTTCTTGCGCGGTTCGAGGGTGCCGACGAAGAGCACGTAGGGGCGGTCGAGCCGGTGAGCGCGGCGGACCTCTGCCCGCGCCTGGTGGGAAGCCGGCGCATTGCGCACGCCGAGCGGCACCAGCCGGAGGCGCGCCGCGTCGAATCCGTTCGCGATGCAGTCCGAAAGGGTCGCCTTCGATGAGCACAGCACGAGGTCCGCGTCGCGGCGAGTCAGCGCGAGCGCGCGGCGGAAGAATCTCATGCCGTGCCGGGTGAAGTGGCTTGGATCGTGGAGGAAGGCGAGGTCGTGCAGGGTCACAACGAGCGGAACCGACCGCGGCGGCACCGCGACACCCGTCGCGTGGACGACATCCACGGCGCCCGTCGCTCGCTCGACCGGCGGCCACCGCAGCCCGTGCCACGCCTCGTAGAGCGCGAGGCGCGGCAGAGGCAGCGCAGCGACCGGGATCGGCGGCTCGTACCCCTCGGTCGCCGGGCCGGTGTGGCGCGCGCTCACGCCGACGAGGTCGACGCGGTCGAGCCGTTCGATCGCCTCCGCCGTCTCGAGCGCGGCACGCGCCGTGCCCCCCGGTACCCGGTGCCAGCACTGCTCGACGGTCATGGCCACGCGCATGGAGGGGCGAGTCTCGCGCCGTCGTTAGAGTGAGGCCATGTCCTCCACCTTCTGGTCGGACGGTCGCGTCCTCGTGACCGGTGGAACCGGCTTCCTGGGTGCCGCCGTCCTGGCCCGTCTGCGGGCCAGCGGCGCGAGCGACGTGGTCGCGCCTTCGAGCGTCGACTACGACCTGCGCCGCGCGGACGAGGTGTCGCGCCTCTTCGCCGACGCGCAACCCGACCTGGTGATCCACCTCGCCGCGCGCGTGGGCGGCATCGGCGCCAACCAAGCGCGACCCGCGGACCTCTACCTCGACAACCTGCTGATGGGCACGTTCGTGATCGAGGAGGCCCGCCTACGAGGTACGCCGAAGACCGTCGTCGTCGGCACCATCTGCTCCTACCCAAAGCACACGCCTGTCCCCTTCAACGAGGACTCGCTGTGGCAGGGCTACCCGGAGGAGACGAACGCGCCCTACGGCATCGCCAAGCTCGCCCAGCTCGTGCAGGCGCAGAGCAACCGGGCCCAGTACGGCCAAAACTGCATCTACCTGATGCCGACCAACCTGTACGGGCCCGGCGACAAGTTCCACCCGGCTGTGTCCCACGTCATCCCTGCACTCATGAAGCGCTGCGTCGACGCGAGGGAAGCCGGCGCCGACCACATCGAGGTGTGGGGCACGGGCTCGGCCAGCCGCGAGTTCCTCTACGTCGACGACGCGGCGGAGGGCATCGTGCTCGCGGCCGAGCACTACGACGGTGGAGATCCGGTGAACCTCGGCAACGACGAAGAGCGCCCGATCCGCGATCTCGTCGAGCTCATTGCGCAGGTCGTCGGCTACGAGGGCGAGATCCGCTGGGACACGAGCAAGCCCGACGGTCAGCCCCGTCGCCGAGTCGACCCCAGCCGCGCCGCCGATCTGTTCGGTTTCAAGGCGGTCACGCCCTTCGACGAGGGGCTGCAGCGCACGCTGGACTGGTACCTCTCGCACCGCGACGAGGCCGAAGCACGAGACCACTGAGCCGCTGACACCGATCTTTGCCGGTGCAGGTTCCGCGGCCTAGCGTCCCCCTAGGGCGTGCCCGCCCTTCCCCTTCCCGCCAGGGTCGAGGGGCGGGTGCCCCTGCTCTCCCCCGAACGTCAGAGAACGGTGCGGAAGTACGCTGCCGTCCGCTCCAGGCCCTCGCGCAGCTGCACCGTGGGCTCCCAGCCGAGCCGCTCGCGGGCAAGGCTGATGTCGGGGCGCCGCTGGGTCGGATCGTCGACCGGCAGCGGCTCGTGGACGATCTCGGTCGTCGCGCCGGTGACCTCGAGCACGAGCTCGGCCAGCTCGATCATCGTGAACTCGTTGGGGTTGCCAATGTTGACCGGCCCCACCAGGTCGCCGTCGAGCAGCTTGAGGATGCCGGCGATCTCGTCGTCGACATAGCAGAACGACCGTGTCTGGCTGCCGTCGCCGTAAACCGTCAACGGCTTGCCGAGCAGCGCCTGCACCAGGAAGTTGGACACGACGCGACCGTCGTAGGTGCGCATCCGAGGGCCATAGGTATTGTGGGCCATCACGCCGCTCCCAGCCCAGAAGTTTTCGCGGCCGGGAACCGAGAAGTCGTACACGAGCGGTGTCGACGGCACCGGCTCGATCGCCGTCACCTTCGCCCAGACGAGGTCGCCGTCGACCGGTGCCATCAGTCGTTGCTCGACTCCACGATCCCATTCCAGCGGGCTCCAGGGGCTGACGCTCGCGAGCGTGAGCCGCCAGAACGGGTACCGGCGCTCCCCGGTGCGCTGCTTGAAGGTCGTCTCGTAACGGCCGACGGAAGGCACAAGCCCGAACCTGGCCAGCGCTACGATGAGATCGTCCTTCAGGCTCTCGCTGACGGTGGAGAACTCGTGGCGGATCGCCTCCACGAGCTTCTTGCCAGAGTGGACGCCATCGCCTTCTCGGTAGCCCTCGATGAACCACTTCAGCCTCACCAGGGGCAGCCCGAGCACCCAACCCGGGATCCGCTTGTCGCCTGCGTAGAAGCCGAGGTGGTCCAACACTCGCAGCAGCAGCTTCGAGTGAACGAATAGGCCGGCTGCGCGCTCACCAGGGGCTTCGGGCGCACGGACACAGTGGAGTCCGAGATCGCGCTCGACGATCTTCTGCGCGCGATCTAGGAGGTCGTCATCAGCCGACAGCGCGATGAAGGCGTTCCCTCCACGCTCGAACCTGCAACCTTCTGCGACATAGAGCCCGAGCAGCCACAACATCTCGTCGGTCAACGGGATCCGGTGAGGGAGCGACACGCTGCCGCCAGCGTGGCGCATCCGAATCGTGGCGTCGGCCGGCCACTCGATCCGGAGCGGCTCGAGCGCGCCGACGGGTGCACGATCGCCCCGTCGCATGTTGATGATCGGGGTCCAGATGCCGTTACGCCAGCTCGCGGTGGTTGGCCGTCGATGCGCGGCGATGAGGTCGAACAGCTCGGACCGTCGTTCCCAAACAAATTCCCCGAGTCCTGGGAACGACAACGTCAGATCCCACGCGTCCCCGCCCGTGGACAGCCAGGCGTCGATGACGTCGACGTGCTCGCGGTCGCGCTCGGGCACGTTCAGCGAGCGCGCGATCGCGATTCGATCACCAACGGCGACCTCGCGAACTGGTCGTGCGACCGGACCGTGCTCCCCGCGTACGAAGACGCTGTGGTCGCCGGTGACCTTGATCGCTCGGCCGTACTGCGTGCGCACGCGGTAGCACGCCGCGTCTGTGGGGTGCCCTACCAAGGCGATGGCCTCCGCGTGATCCACGGCACCGTCCTGATCGAAGGAAGGGACCGAGTACCCGTACAGATCGACGTTGTGACCGATTCGCGCCGCGAGCTCGCCGATGGACTCGCGTCGCAGCTCGGTGCCGTCGTCGTAGAGCACCTGTTCGTCAGCGAGAATCGAGTTGAAGATGCGGACGATCCGGACGTCGGTCCCGTGGTAGCGGTGGTACGCCATCGTCATCGCCTCGGCGAAGCGCTTGGCCTCGTCGTAGACCCCGCGGGGGCCGACGGGGTTGACGTGGCCCCAGTAGTCCTCGGTCTGCGGGTGGACCTGCGGGTCGCCGTACACCTCGCTGGTGGACGCCAGCAGGAAGCGAGCGCCCTTGGCCTTGGCCAGGCCGAGGCCGTTGTGGGTACCGAGGCTGCCGACCTTGAGCGTCGGGATCGGCTGGTCGAGGTAGTCCTTCGGCGACGCCGGGCTGGCGAAGTGGAGCACCGCGTCCACGGGCCCCGGCACCCAGATGAACCGGCTGACGTCTTGCTCGACGAAGGTGAACCCGGGACGCGCGAAGAGCGACTCGATGTTGGACACCGATCCGGTGATCATGTTGTCCATGGCGATGACCTCGTCGCCCCGGTCGAGCAGCGCCTCGCAGAGGTGGGACCCGAGGAACCCGGCGCCGCCGGTGACGACGATCCTCCCCATCAGCGCCCGATCCCGACGACCGTGAAGCCGCGGCGAAGGAGCGCGGCGCGGTCGAGCAGGTTGCGAGCATCGACTACGCGGCGCTCGGCCATGACCTCGGCGACCTTGTCGAAGTCGAGCCACTTGAAGTCGTCCCACTCGGTGAGCACGACGAGGACGTCCGCACCCTCACAGGCGGTGTAGGGATCGGCGACGTTCTCGATGCCCTCGACCGGGTCGCGCAGCCCGGGGTCGTAGGCGAGCACCTCAGCGCCGGCGTCCTGCAGGCGGCGGATCACCGTGACCGCCGGCGAGTCGCGGGTGTCGTCGGTGCGGGCCTTGAACGTGAGCCCCCACGCCGCGACCTTCTTGCCGGCGAGGGAGCCGCCCACCGCGGCGGTGACCTTCTCCGCGACCCGGTGGAACTGCTCGTCGTTCACCGCGATCACGCCCTTCAGAAGATCGAAGGGGTAGCCCGCCGTCTCGGCGATGTGGACGAGCGCCTTCGTGTCTTTGGGAAAACAGGAACCACCAAAACCAGGGCCCGGCCGGAGGAACTCGTGGCCGATGCGCTTGTCGTAGCCCATGCCGAGCACCACGTCGTTCACGTCGGCACCGACGGCTTCGCACACCGCCGCGACCGCGTTGATGAAGCTGATCTTGGTGGCGAGGAACGCGTTGGCCGCGTACTTGATGGTCTCCGCCGACGCCGGGTCGGTCACGATGAGCGGCGCCGTCACCCCGATGTACAGCGACGCGACGCGCACCGCCGTTGATTGGTCCTCGCAACCGATCACGATGCGGTCGGGGTTGAGGAAGTCGTGGACGGCCGAGCCCTCGCGCAGGAACTCAGGGTTGGACACGACCCCGACGTCGCTGCGTCCGAGCACGCGCTCGACGACGCGTGTCGACCCGACCGGCACCGTCGACTTGTTGATGACCACGGCCTCCATCGGCAGCACCGGTCCGATCTCGGCCGCGGCCGCCTCGATGTAGGACAGGTCGGCGGAACCGTCCTCGCCTTGGGGCGTAGGCACGCAGAGGTAGGTGAACTCCGCGTTCGCGGCCGCGTTCGCGGCGCCGACGACGAAGTCGAGCCGCCCGCCCTCGACACCTTCGCGGACGAGCTGCTCGAGCCCGGCCTCGAGGATGGGGATCTCACCCCGGTTCAGCCGGTCGATCTTGTCGGGATCGATGTCGGCGACGACGACGTGGTGCCCGAGGTGTGCGAAGCACGCGCCGGTCGTGAGACCGACGTACCCGGCGCCGATGACGGCGATCTGACTCATGTGCGGAGCTCCCAATGGGGTTGGCGATCGACGGGCAGCTCCCCGCGCTTGGGGTTGCTCTTGTCCCGCGCGGACAGCGTCGGATCGACAACGCCCCAATCCGCAGCGACTTGCGGGTCGTCCCACGCGACGCCGAGCTCGTCGGCGGCGTTGTAGTACCCGTCGACCAGGTAGGTGATCGTCGTGTCAGTGAGCGCCGCGAACCCGTGGGCGACCCCGGGTGGGATGTAGACGCCGCGGTGATCGATGCCGTCCAGCTCGAGCGCGAGGGTGGCACCGTCGGTGGGCGAGCCGACCCGGAGGTCGTGGAGCACGACGCGGGCCGTGCCGGAGGGCACGTACCAATAGTCGGCCTGGTGCAGGTGGTAGTGCAGCCCGACGATGCTGCCGGCGGCGCGGTCGGCTCGGTTCGCCTGCACCATCTCGCGACCTGACGGGAACCACGACCGCCGGTAGGTCTCGACGAAGCAGCCCCGCTCGTCCCGGTAGACGCTGGGCACGACGATGAACACGCCCGCGATGGCATCAGCAGCGGTGACCTCGGCCATCACAATTCCACTTGGCTGTGGTCGCCCAGCATGAGGCGGACGGCGCGCGGGCGTTGCGATGATCGGGTGACAACGGCCTCGCGGCCGATGAGCGAGTCGGTGATGCGGGGCGCGTCCACGACCCTGCTATCGGCAAGTACGATCGAGTGCTCAAGCTCGCTGTCTGTGATCTCGCAGTCGTGGTTGATGGCGGTGAACGGCCCGATGTAGCTGTTGATCACCCGAGTACGGCGGCCGATGATCGCCGGCCCCCTGATCGTCGACCCCTTGACCTCGGCCCCCTCCTCGATCACGACCCGGCCCTCGATCTGTGACGCGTCGTCGACCGTGCCGTCGATCCGCTGCTCGAGCCGCTCCAGGACGAGGCGGTTCGCCTCGAGCAGGGGCTGTAGCTTGCCGGTGTCGATCCACTCGCCGTCGACCACCTCGTGGCGGACGGGGTGCCCGCGGTCGATGAGCCACTGGATCGCATCGGTGATCTCGAGCTCGCCGCGCGCGGAAGGCTTGATGGCGCGCACGGCATCGTGCACGCGACGGTCGAAGAGGTACACACCGACCAGCGCGAGGTGCGACGGCGGGTCAGTCGGCTTCTCCACCAGGCCGACGACCTGACGCCCGTCGTCAGAGAGCACCGCCACCCCGAACTGGCGAGGATCGGGGACGTGCGCCAAGAGGATCTGAGCGGCGGCGGCGGCGCCCTCCTCGCCCAGGCGAGGGCTGAGGTTCTCGCGGCGGTGGGCCTCGAAGCGCTCGACGAAGCCAGTGATGCCGGCGAGCAGCAGGTTGTCGCCGAGGTACATGACGAAGTCGTCGTCGCCCAAGAAGTCGCGTGCGATGAGCACGCAGTGCGCGAGGCCGAGCGGTTGCTCCTGAGGGATGTAGGTGACGCGCAGCCCCCATGTCGACCCATCGCCGACGGCGGCGATGATCTCCTCTCGGGTCTCACCGACGATGATGCCGACGTCCTCGATGCCCGCCGCGGCCATGTCCTCGAGCCCATAGAAGAGGATCGGCTTGTTGGCCACCGGCACGAGCTGCTTGGCCGACGTGTGGGTGATCGGCCGCAAGCGGATGCCCGCTCCGCCCGCGAGTATGAGCCCCTTCACCCGCAGAACGGTACTAGCGCCTTAGCTCACCAGCGCCTTAGCTCACTAGCAGGCCTCTTCCGGCGGAGCCTCTGGCACCTCGCCGATGATGGTCGTGGACGTCGATGAGGATGTCGGCCTCGTCGTCGAGGACCCCGCCGTCGTCGCCGAGGTGGACGTCGACGGCAGCGCCTCGGCCCGGACACCGTCGTAGTCGGAGGCGGACACGACGACGACGTCGGCGCCCTCGAGGCTCTCGACCTCCTCCAGCTCGGCTCCCGCCTCGAGCCACCGCAGGACGAGGTCCGCGGCCTCCTCGTCGCCGGACGCGTAGCGCACGATCGTCTGCGTGAAGTCGAAGGACTCCGCGTCGCCGGTGCCGGCGAGGCCGAAGCCGACGCGCCCGAGGGCGTGCGAGACGGTGCTGGCCTGACCGGCGACACCGGATCCGTTGAGCACCTTCACCCGGACGCTCGTCGGCTGGACGCCGCCCACCTGCACGCCTCGGAAGAGCGCGAGCACGGGCTGCGCCTTCTTGTCCTGCAGCCGCAGCACGGCCGCGCCGCCCACTGTGTCGTCCTCGACCGGTAGAGCGAACATCTCCAGCGTGTCGGGATTGAACGTCCGGAAGCGGTTGCCGAGGTCGAAGATGTCCGACGCCTTCAGCCGGTCATCCACCGTGACGCTGCCGAGGCCGACGTCGATGAGGCGGTTCAACGTGACCGGGTTGCGGACGCCCTTGGCCACGGCCCGCTTGAGGGCACGGCGGATGAAGTCCTGCTGGCGGCTGATGCGCCCGAGGTCGCCGGTCGGGTCGGTGCGCCAGCGGCCCCGCTCGAAGTACTGGTACGCGCGGGAGCGGGCGTAGGCCAGCGCCTGCGGGCCGTCGAGTTCGATGCAGCCGGCCTCGGTGACGTTGAGGCCGGACTGGCGGTCGCGGGCGGGGGAAGGGAAGTAGATCGGCACTCCGCCGACCGAGCTCACGAGGTCCTGGAACCCGGCGAAGTCGATCTGCACGTAGTGGTTGATCGGGATGCTCAGGTAGTCCTGCACCGTCTCGATGAGCGCCTCCGGTCCGCCCTCCTGGATCGCGACGTTGATCCGCTGGTTGCCGCGCGTTCCGGCGATCGGCACCCACAGGTCGCGGGGCAGCGAGAGGAGCGCGGCCCGCTCGGCGTTGGGGTCGACCCTCAGGATCATGACCGTGTCGGACCGCAGCCCGCCGACGGTGCGCTCCCGCTCGGCTCGCACCGGGTTGTCGGGATCGAGCCCCTCGGCCGAGTCGACGCCGACGATGAGGTAGTTCTCGGCCTCGCCCGGCTCGCTGGTGTCGGACAGCACCGCGCCCAGCTCGACGCGCGGCAGCCGGGAGTACTTCGAGTACACGTAGCCGAGGCCGGTCGCGGTGCCGAGGAGGCCGACGATGAAGCAGAGGTTGAACGCGATGAGGAGGCGTTGGGGCCAGGTGCGGCGAGGCTTCACGTGACGGGCAGGCCCAGCTCTCGGCTGATGACGAGCCGCTGGATCTCGCTCGTCCCCTCACCGATCTCGAGGATCTTGGCGTCGCGGTAGAACCGGGCCACCGGCGTCTCGTCCATGAACCCGTAGCCGCCGAACACCTGCGTCGCGATGCGCGTCGCGGTCACCGCGCTCTCGGTCGCGTACAGCTTGGCCATCGCTGCGGCTTGCTTGTACGGCCGCCCGACGTCATGCATCCACGCGGCCTGGTAAGTGAGCAGCCGAGCCGTCTCGGCCATCACCGCGAGGTCCGCGCACTGGAACGCGACGCCCTGGTTGGCGCCGATCGGCCGCCCGAACGCGGTGCGCTCCTTCGCGTACTGCACGGCGTGCTCGAGGCAGGACTGGATGGCGCCGACGGCGAGCGCGGCGATCGCGATCCTGCCCTCGTCGAGGATCTGCAGGAACGCCGCGAAACCGCGACCGCGCTCACCGAGCAGGTGGTCGGCCGGCACGCGGCAGCCGGAGAAGCTGAGCCCGTGGGTGTCGGACGCGTGCCAGCCCATCTTTCGGTACGGCGGTTGCACGGTCAGCCCGGGCGTGCCTGCGGGCACGAGGATCGAGCTGATCTCACCAGGACCGGTGCGGGCCGTGATCGTGATGACCGAGGTGATCTCGGTGCCGGAGTTGGTGATGAACGCCTTCTCGCCGTCGATGACCCACTCGCCCGCCGCGTCATCGAGCGTCGCGGTGGTCCTCGTGCCACCCGCATCGCTGCCGGCGTCGGGCTCGGTCAGGCCGAACGCGCCGAGCGCGCGGCCGGCACAGAGGTCTGGCAGCCACCGCTGGCGCTGCTCCTCTGTGCCGAACTGGAAGATGGGGTTGGCGCCGAGCCCGACGCCGGCCTCGAGGGTGATTGCCATGGAGTGGTCGACGCGGGCGAGCTCCTCGATGGCGATGCAGAGGGTCGTGAGGTCCGCGCCGCCGCCGCCGTACTCCTCGGGGAAGGGGATGCCGAACAGGCCGAGCTCGCCCATCGCCAGCACGACGTCGACCGGGAAGGTGTGGTCGCGGTCCCAGGCCTCGGCGTGCGGCGCGATCTCCTGCTCCGCGAAGTCGCGAACCACCTTGCGGAAGGCAAGCTGGTCCTCGGAGAGCTCGACGTGCACCCCCGGATCGTAATCTGCACCGGTGAGGTCCCCGGGTGCAGAGGTTCCGCTCGCCGTCGTCGGCGGACGGCTCGCGACCGAGCTCGTGGACGTCACCTCCGACCTCGCGGCGCTGGACTCGAGCGGCTTCTGGGCGGTGGTGCTGCCGTTCGAGGACGAGCCCATCTGCGCCCGGTTCGCGCACGTCCGCCCAGCCCGTCCGTGGCCTGGTCCGCCCTGGCAAGGACCCAAGCGGACCTCGTGGAAGACCTCGCTCGATCGCGAGCAGTTCTGCGCGGGCGTGTTCGCCATCCGCGAGGCGATCGCCGCGGGCGACGTCTACCAGGTGAACCTGACCCGCCGGCTGTCGGCGCCCCTGCCATCCGGCGCGGACGTCGCTGCGCTCGGCGCCGCGCTGGCCGAGGGCAACCCGGCGCCCTACAGCGCGGTCGTGCGGGTGCCGTCGGCGTCGACGTGGGTGGCGTCAGCCTCGCCGGAGCGGTACCTGCGCCGTGACGGCGCGCTCGTCTCCTCGTCGCCGATCAAGGGCACCGCGGCCACGCCCGAGGGCCTGAGCGACAAGGACCGCGCCGAGAACCTGATGATCGTCGACCTCGTCCGCAACGACCTCGGCCGCGTCTGCGAGTACGGCTCGATCGAGGTACCCCACCTGTGGGCGCTCGAGCACCACCCCGGCCTCGTGCACCTCGTCAGCACCGTGACCGGACGCCTCCGCGACGGGTGCGGCTGGGCCGACGCCGTCCATGCCACCTTCCCGCCCGGATCGGTGACCGGCGCACCGAAGCTGGCGGCGCTCGACCACATCGCCGCGCTCGAGCCCGCGCCCCGAGGGATCTACTGCGGCGCGGTCGGGTGGGTCGACGCCGACCGGCACGAAGGCGATCTCAACGTCGCCATCCGGACCTTCTGGGTCGAGGACGGCGAGCTCCACCTCGGCACCGGCGGCGCGGTCACGTGGGACTCCGACCCTGCCGACGAGTGGGACGAGACCGAGCTCAAGGCCCGTCGGCTGCTGGAGGTTGCCTGTGCCCGCTGATCCCGTGGTGTGGTTCGACGGCCGGCTCGTGCCGCCGCGCGAGGCGGTCGTGTCGGTGTTCGACCACGGCCTCACCGTCGGTGACGGCGTCTTCGAGACGCTCAAGGCCGTCGCCGGCGTGCCGTTCGCGATGCGCCGCCACCTCGAGCGGCTGCGGCGGTCCGCCGCCGGGCTCGGGCTCGAGGTGCCGTTCGGGGACGACGCGCTGCGGGCCGCGATGACCGCGGTCGCCGCCGCGTCCGGCGAGCACCTCGCACGCGTGCGGCTGACCGTCACCGGTGGCACCGCCCCGCTCGGGTCCGATCGGGCGGGCGCGCCGCCTACCGTCTTCATCGCGGCCGGTCCACTTCTCCCGCCCGATCCCTCGGCCGCGGTCGTCGTCGTTCCGTGGCCGCGAAGCGAGCGGTCGGCGCTCGTCGGGCTGAAGACGACGTCCTACGCAGAGAACGTCGTCGCGCTCGCCCATGCGAAGGCGAACGGCGCAACCGAGGCCCTGTTCGCCAACACCGCCGGCAACCTCTGCGAGGGCACGGGATCGAATGTCTTCGTCGCGTTCGGAAGCGGGCTCGTGACGCCACCGCTCTCGTCCGGCTGTCTCGCAGGCGTGACGCGCGCGCTCGTCCTCGAGCTCACCGGCGCGGACGAGGAGGACGTGCCGATGGCCGCGCTGGCGCAGGCCGACGAGCTGTTCCTCACCTCGACTGGCCGCGACGTGCAGCCCGTGCACCAAGTCGACGGGCGGCCGATGGCCGTGGACGGGTCGTGCACTGCGGCGGCGCGATCGGCGTTCGCGTCGCTGTTCGAGCGCGACAGCGATCCTTAGGTGGCTGGTGTTCTAGGGGGAAGCCGGTGGAGCGCTCCCGCCGAGCGCTCCACCAGACAGCTTCCCCCCGAGTTGCACCCCATGTCCCGCCGGTCCGGTGTGCAACCTCGCACTGACAGTACGTAGAGGACGACCCGGCAACCATGGTCCAGACGATTCATTTCACCCAGGTTGACGGCTGGTCACGACGCACTAGTGATCGACCCAGTCGTGACTAGGAGCCTCCTAGGCGGGACGTAGGTGCACGACGTCGCCCACGGCGAAGGTGTGGCGTTCGCCGGCGTCGTCTTGGACGACGAGGTGGCCCTCTGCGGTGACGTCGACCGCGGTCCCGGTCACGTCGTTGGCACCGAGGTCGACCCGCACGCGCCGGCCGAGCGTCGACGAGCGCGCCCGCCAGACGCCCGTGACCAGGTCACGGCCACCCGGGCCCAGCAGCGTCGTGTAGCGACCATCGAGGCAGCGGAGGAAGGCGATGAGCAGGTCCTCGCGATCGACGTCGCGGTCGCAGACGTGGTTGAGGGCGGTCGCGGTAGCCGCGATCTCCTCCGGCAGCTCGTCGGGCCACGTCACGTTCAGCCCGAGGCCGACCGCGACCACGACGCAGTCGTCGGCTCCGGGGGGCCGGTGACCCGAGGAGATGGCGCTGGCGGCCGGCCAGTCCGCCTCGGCGAGGATCCCGGCCAGCTTGCGGTCGCCGACCATCAGGTCATTGGGCCACTTGAGCAGCGCGCGCACGCCCGCAATCTCGTCCACCGCCTCCGCGGCAGCAAGGCTCACCGCCATCGTCGAAGCCTCGGCGACCCGTGCCGGTGGACGGAGGAGCACCGTCGTCAGGAGCGAGGCCCCGCGCGGCGCCACCCACGACCGGCCCTGCCTGCCCCGGCCGGCGGTCTGGTGGTCGGCGACCAGCACGATGCCCTCTGGCGCGCCGTCGCGCGCGAGCTCGAGTGCATCGTTGTTCGTCGAACCCGTCTCGTCGACCCAGCGGACGTCGGCGAAGCGCGTGCCCGCCAGTGCCGTTCTGGCTCGCTCGCCCGCCATTCGGCCAATCTATGGCGTGCTCACCAAGGTCCTGATCGCCAACCGTGGCGAGATCGCCGTGCGGGTCATCCGCGCTTGCCGCGAGCTCGGCATCACCACCGTCGCCGTCTATTCCGAGCTCGACCGCGCCGCGCTGCACGTTCGCCTGGCGGACGAGGCCTACGCCCTCGGCGGTCAGACCGCGGCTGAGAGCTACCTGAACACGGACGCGATCCTCGACATCATCGAGCGCAGCGGGGCCGACGCTGTCCACCCCGGCTACGGCTTCTTCTCGGAGAACACCGACTTCGCCAGGGCCATCACCGCCAAAGGCGTCACGTTCATCGGTCCGCCGCCCGAGGCCATCGAGATCATGGGCGACAAGGTCAGCAGCCGCATCGCCGCGCAGGAGGCCGGCGTCGTCGGGGTGCCGGGCACGACCGAGTTCCTCACCAGCGCGGACGAGGTCGTCGCCTTCGGCGAGGCCAACGGCTGGCCGATCGCGATCAAGGCTGCGTTCGGCGGCGGCGGTCGCGGCATGCGCGTCGTGCAATCGGCCGACGAGGCCGCCAGCGCGCTCGAGTCGGCGCAGTCGGAGGCGCTCAAGGGCTTCGGCCGCGCCGAGTGCTACGTGGAGCGGTATCTCTCCTGGCCGCGCCACGTCGAGATGCAGATCATCGCCGACACCCACGGCAGCTGCGTGTGGATCGGCGAGCGGGACTGCTCCGCGCAGCGGCGACACCAGAAGCTGATCGAGGAGTCCCCCGCTCCCGACTTCCCCGACGAGATCCGCCAGGCCATGGGTGCCGCCGCGGTGAAGGTCGCCAAGGCGTGCGGCTACGTCAACGCCGGCACCGTC
>CAYSAC010000050.1:0-16752 GCA_964428815.1 uncultured Acidimicrobiaceae bacterium
GCCTCACCCCCACCGAGCGGCTCGTCGTCGAGCAGGTCGAGGGGGGTCTCACGAACCCGCAGATCGCCGAGAAGCTCCTCATCTCACGCGACACCGTGAAGACCCACCTCTCCCACGTCTTCACCAAGCTCGGCGTCAAGAGCCGAAGCGAGCTCGCCGTCGCCGCTGCCCGCCGGGCTGGAGATCACGACGGTCTGCGTCCGGTACGGCCTGCTGCGCCTCGGTGAGGTCGGAGCCTTGCTTGTTCGGTCGTTACTCGTTCGGTTCGTTGCCTACCAAGAGCTCGACGGGCCCGCCGTCGGGGTACTGGACGACGACGTGCAGCTCACCTCCGGTGGCCTGCACGAAGCGCTTGAGCGTGGACAGGAGCATGTCGCTGCGGCGCTCGAGGCGGGACACCTCGGACTGGTCCATGTCGAGGAGCTCGGCGAGAGTCGACTGTGTGAGTGCTCTGGCCTCCCGCAACCGGCGGAGGGTTGCTTGCCGGCTGTTGATCTCGGCGAGGACGGCGTCGTAGCGGGCCTTGGCTCGGGGCTTCGTTTCCAGCAGGGCCTTGAAGCGCTCGTGGGCGCCCTCGGCTCGTGCCCACTCCTGGTCGCTGATCGTGGTGTCGGCGGCCTTGGCGTTGTCGGTTGGGATGGTGCGTGTGCTCATCGGTCACCTCGTTTGACGATGGGGTTCAGATCCGTGTCTTGGCGGCAGTACTGATCGAGGCGGTGTCCGGCTTCGGTGACGTTGGGCGGGTACCAGAGGTTGCCGAGGGTCGTCTTGTCTCCGCCGAGCAGTGCCACGACGACGTCGTGTCCGTCGCTGTCCGTGCAGTACGCGTAGAGCACTCTCAACACCGGCGGTCGAGTTGCATACGGAGCAGCTTCCGATGGCGGGGTGCGGCGAAGGGCGTGCATGTCGTATCGGGAGGTAACGACGGGATGCGACTCCTCCTGGGTCTCGTCGTCGAGGTCTCGGCCGTGTACCTCGAGCGCTGTCAGCAATGCCATCACCTCCCCGAAGATCTCCTCGTCTGCGTCGGCAAGTTCGGTCAGCCACCGCTCGAACAACGGGTGGTAGCGGACATCCATCGGAATGCACTCTACCACATATGTGATCAGCCACATATGAGCGGTGACCCGTGGCAATCCCTTGGCAATCTACGGGCCGTCACGGGGCCGGATTCGGCGGCACTCGGCGGAGGAGCCACCGCTCCTGACCTGCGATAACGTCACCAGCCGACAGCAGACGGACACACCGTCGGCGCCTACGGATCAGAAGGTTGGGGGTTCGAGTCCCTCCCAGCGCGCATAGCTTGACCTGCCCAAACGTTGCGTTGCCCCGCCGCCCGGCCATCCCTTCGCGCCTCGGGTCCACAGCCGGGTCCACACGATTGACCGGTCTGACAAAGTCAGATTGTCATCCCCACCGACCGCGGTCGCGTCGGGCGTGAGGCGTCGATCGGAACGCGCGATGAGCGAGAACGAGCTGAAGTACGGCGACGAGGTCGTCATCCCCTGGGGCTTCACCGAGAGGCATCTCGCCACCCGCGAGCACCGACTCGCGAACGTCCCGTCCACGGCGGCGGGTTTCCTCGGCGTCGATTGGGGCGAGGGATCGATGGCCGGTGCCAGGTCAGGACGCGCCGAATATAGAAGCCGCTGCTTCTGATCCGTAGGCGCCGACGGTGTGTCCGTCTGCTGTCGTATCCCGGCGTTCATGCGGTACGAGCGGCTCAGCAATGGCACGAGCACGGTGATCGATCGGACGTGGATGCTGCACTGGCACACCCAGGCCGCCTTCCGCTTGCTGGCGGCGTCAGCGGGACTGACCACGTCGACGCCGAAGGAAGGCCGGCCGCTGAGGACGCTGACGTGTTCGTGTTCTGGTTGAACGCAGCCCGACGACGCGAGCGGATCAGCTCCTGCTAACGACACGCCGCGCTCGGCGGCGGCGGTCGGAGATCGTCAGGGACAGTGCGACAAGGACGCACGCGCCAAGGAGAGCGGCTGCGAGCAATGCGCCTCCGCTGTTCGCAGATGCGGGCTGACCACCGCGTGGCGCTTGATCCGCGAGGGCGAGATCGGCGGTCGCCGCAACCGCGCTGTCGCTCGACCCTGGTGCATCGTTCAATGGGGACCCGGCTTGCGGCAACGAGGTCGCCACACCGTTCAAATCGAGAGGATGCCTTGGCGTTGCCGCCGGGCGTGCTGGCGGATCGCCAGGGCGGGTGGCGGGCGTCGTTGCGTCGGTATCTCGCGCGGTGTCGGTGAAGAGCACCGGCGCGACCGCGGGGACAGCGTTGTAGAGAAGGCCGGTCAGGACATGTCGACCTGTTCCGTCGGCGTTCATGACCTCGAGATGAGTGTCGTTGCTCGTGCCTGAGGCGCTCCCGTAGACGATGCGACCGTCGGGCGTCCACGTCGGCGCATAGAGGTACCGGCCTTCGGCATCGGAGGCGATCACGTGAGGGTTCGTGCCATCAGCGCCGACAACCGCCAACACCCACGGGAGATAGCCGTGCACCAGATCGCTGCGCGGCGAGATGGCGTACGCGACCGTGCGTCCGTCCGGCGACCACGCCGGGTGCATGTGGTTGCCCTCGAGATCGTTCGTGAGCCGCCGCGTCTCAGCTCCTGTGGTCGGGTCGAGCACGAGGATTTGGTAGAAGGAGTCGGCAGCGGTCGCGCCGGTCACCGCCAGCGCCGATCCATCGGGCGCCCACGCCGGCTGCGCTGCCGTCGCCAGTTGGCTGCTCAGACGAGCCTCGCCCGTGCCATCCGGCCGGATGACGAACACCTCCGCGTTCGGATCCGGCAGCGCGAACAACGGAGTCTGAGTCTGGCCGGAGGAGGTGAACGCGATCGTGCGGCCGTCGGGCGCCCACGCCGGCGTGCCGGCGCCGCCATAGGTGTGGCCCGAGGTCAGCTGGCGGGCCGGGCCTCCGAGCTCGGCCACGAACAGCTCTGGAGGGCTCGACGGGCTCGACCGCGAGAAGACGAGCGAACCGGCGTCCGGCGACCATGCCGGCCGGTCGCCGGCGGCGGACTCACCGACGTAACGCGGTGCTGCGCCTGGCGTCAGGATCGTCATTGCGGAGCTCTCGTTGACGACGATGTGCTCACCCACTGGCTCACCGGGCAGCGAGTCGACGTCAGCGCGCGCCGTCGGCGAGAACGACAGCACAGCCACAGCCATCGCGATCGTCATCGTCGCGGCCCGCCTCATGATCTGAACGTTCCTTGGTGCGAGCGCATTGCTGCTCCTGTGTCGTACTTGGGTTGACAGGGGCGACGGTAGAGAAGGCGCGTCGGGCAAACATCGGCGTAAAGGTGGAGGAAACCCGGCAAGGCCGACTGGAGCGCGGGCGCTGGCACAGCGCCTCTGGTGCGCTTCACCCCGCGCCGCGACCGGTGCCCCTGAGCCCGAAAGCCTCCTCCTTTCGGTGGACGCTTCCGCCCCGGCACCGGTGCATGCTGGTACGGATGCCGTCCACGGGAGCTTCGCCGGTCACTGCTGCCCTGGCGGTTTGCTTCGGGGAGCACGCTTGGGACGACGAGACGTCCTTCGCGGCTGTGGTCGCGGCGGCGACCCCTGCGATCTCGGCCCTCTTTGCCGGTCATGGAGGCTCGCCGGTCGACCCGCCGCGCCCCGCGCTGTTCGCCGCAACCTTTCGCCGTCCCGCCGAAGCGGTCGCCTGCGCGCTAGCTCTGCAACAGGAGTCGTCGTTGCCGCAAGAAGTTCCTTCGCTGTGCGTCGGGCTCCATGCAGCGGAGCAGGAGCCCGAGCTCGGTCCGCTGGCTGGTGACCCGTTACAGCGCGCCGCTCGACTGTTGTCGCTCGCACACAGCGGGCAGTTCCTTCTCAGCCGGGCCACGGGTGACTTGCTCCGCGATCGGCTTCCCGACGGCGTTGAGCTGGTCGACCTCGGCGTGCACCGGCCGCGAGACCTCGGCCGTCCCGAACACGTGCTCGCCTTGCGTGAGCCGGGCAACAGCTCGGCTCTGCTTCCGCTCCGCTCCCTGGATGGCGTCGCGAACAACCTTCCGGCGCAGTTGACGAGCTTCGTCGGTCGCGAGGCCGAGCTCGAGAACCTGACTCGGGTGCTCGACGGCACCCGCGTGCTCACCCTGGCCGGCCCCGGCGGTTGCGGCAAGACCCGACTCGCTCTGCGGCTGGCCGCCGCCACGGTCGACGCTCACCCGGATGGTGTGTGGGTCGCGGATCTCGCCGCGGTTGCTGATGCGGCGCTGCTGCCCTCTGCAGTTGCCGCCGCGTTGGACATCGGCGAGATCCCGTTCCAGCCGCTCGAGCAAACCCTCGTCGAGCGGCTCCGGGCCAAGACCGCGCTTGTCGTCCTCGACAACTGCGAGCATCTCGTCGAAGCCTGCGCCGCTCTCGTCGAACGGCTGACGAGCGCCTGCCCGGCTGTCGTGGTGTTGACGACGAGCCGCGAGCCGCTGGGCTGCGCCGGTGAAGTGACCTGGCGGGTGCCGTCGTTGTCCCTACCGGTGAACGGCGACGTCGCGCGAGCGGAGTCGGTTCGGCTGTTCGTCGACCGCGCCTGCGCCGCTCGTCCCAGCTTCCGCCTCGAGGCCGGCAACGCCGACGCCGTGGGTGAGGTGTGCCGCCAGCTCGACGGGATCCCGTTGGCGATCGAGCTGGCCGCGGCCCGCGCCCGAGCGATGACGCCAGCCCAGATCGCCGCCCAGCTGGCCGATCGCTTCGCGCTGCTCACCGGCGGACGGCAGGGCGCCCTTCCCCGCCACCGGACACTCGAGGCCTCGGTGGACTGGAGCTACACCTTGTTGGGCGACGGGGAACGGATCCTGCTGCGCCGTCTCGCCGTGTTCGCCCGAGGGTTCGATCTCGCCGCGGCCGAGGCCGTGTGCGCCGGCGAGGGACTCGAACGCTGGGCGGTGCTCGACGCGCTCACCGGGCTCGTCGACCGCTCCCTCGCAGTGCTGCACGACGAGGCCGGCCAAGGCCGATACCGGCTGCTGGAGACCATCCGCCAGTACGCCTTTGGCAAGCTGGTCGAAGCCGGCGAAGTCGCGGCTCTGCGCGACCTACACCTCGAGCACTACGCAACGCGGGCCGACGAGGCCGGACCTGCTCTCGAGGGTCGCGAGGCGCTCAGCGTCCTCGGCCAGCTCGATCTCGAGGTCGACAACTTCCGGGCCGCGTACGACTGGGCGATGCAGTCCGGCCGCGCCGAGGACGCCTGGCGCCTCGCCGGCGCACTCTGGCTGTTCTGGCAACGGAACCGAGCCGACGAGGGCGTGTCGCGCCTGGCGGCCGCGCTGGAAACGCCGGGCGGCGATCCCCTCGGCCGAGCCAAGGCCCTGCAGGCGCTGGCCGATCTGACCTTCTACTGCGGCGACCTCGCGGGCTGCAGACAATACGGGGAGCAGTCTCTGCCATTGGCCGAGGCTGCGGGCGACGCGAAGACGATCGGCCGCGCCGTCAACATGATCGGCGTGACCGGGGTGTACATGCAAGAGCTCGACGCCGTCGACCACCTCGAACGGGCCCTCGTGCTGCACCGCTCGACCGACGACTCCTACTTCTGGGTCGACTCGCTCATCGGCCTGGTGCTGGCGGGATGGTTCACCGGCGACGCCGAGCTCGTCAAGCGCGCGGCCGATGAGGCGGTCGAGGTGGGACGGGCGAGCGGCAACCCGACCGTGCTGTCCCGAGCGCTCCTTATGGTGGTGTTCGCCGCCTCCGCCCGTGGAGACCTCGACGAATGGGAGAAGCCCGCCGACGAGGCCGTCGCCCTAGCGCTCGAGCTGCGCGACGAGGTGATCGGGCCGTTAGCCCTCGGCTTGCTCGCCCGCTACCACAGCCTGCGTGGGCGCTATGACGACGCGCTCGAAGCCGCGGACACGGCCCTCAGTCGCGCCCAGGCGGTGAACAACGTCCAGGGCATCGCAGCCGCGCTGTGGGCGAAGGCCATGACCGAGCGCGACGCCGACCGCGACACCGCTCTAGCGGCGCTCGCGCAAGCGCACAGCACCGCAATGGCCGCCGGCATGGCGCCCTTTGCGGCCGAGTGCGCGGCGACGATGGCCGTGCTCTCGATCACCGCGGGCGACTTGACCGCGGCGCGGGAGTCGGCCGCCGCCGCGGCCGCGCTGGCCGATGGGCACTACGGCCAGGGTGCACGCGGCTGGGCCCTTCAAGCCGCCGGCGAGGTGGCACTCGCCGAGGACAACCTGGACGAGGCCACCGCCGCCATCCACCAAGCGCTGACCGCTTGGACCGAGCTCCGCAACGGTCTCGGCGTCGTGGCCGCCCTCGAGCTGTTGGTGCACCTCAACGTCCACGCCAACCGGAGCCTCGAAGCGGCCCGGCTCCTCGGCGCCACCGACGCGGAACGCGAGCGGCTGGGATGGCCGGTAGCGCCCGCGGATCGACAACGTCGCCACACGGACTGGGCCGCCTTGGAAGCCACCATGGGTACCGAGGCACTCGCCGCGGCCACCGCCGAGGGGGCGACCATGGACACCAAAGAGGCAGTGGCGTACGCCCGCCGGGGACGGGGCACCCGCCGCAAGGCCAGCTCCGGCTGGTCGAGCCTCACCGCGACCGAGCTCGAAGTCGTGCGGCTCGCCGCCGACGGTCTTCGCAACGCCGACATCGCGGAGCGGCTCTTCATGTCGCCGGTCACCGCCAAGTCCCACGTAGCGCACGTCTTCGCCAAGCTCGGCGTCGGCAACCGCGCCGAGCTTGCCGCCTACGCCATCCCCCGCCTCGCCGATCCCGACTGACCGGTTCGCGCCCCAGATCCCTCCACCATTGCGACGATGTTCGTCGGACGCAACGTCCGTACCGTCGGAGGTGTCAGCCACAACACCGTGGCGGGTCTCAGGAGGATCACAATGAACAAGCGCAGCATCGCGATAGCGGCGGCACTACTCGTCGTGGGACTGATCGCCGGCACCGGACCGGCACAGGCCAAGACGACACGTCACTCAGCCCAAAGCGACACGAAGACAATCGACGTGCACACCCACTACACCGAGCCGGCGATGCAGTTGGGCTTCTCCTGCGGGGGCATCGGGGGTGCGGCAGCAGAGTGCATGGCGCACGGCACCGGGACAGCAACCTTCACGGGCACGATGTACGGCGACGTGTACTACGACATGGCGTTTCCGGATGGCAACGGGGACTATTACGGCCCCGACTACGTCACTGGTGGAGTGGAGGGTTGCGGCAAGGGTTCGTACATCATCGATGACTACGAGGGTTCCATCGACTGGGCGAACTACGACCCGGCGACCAACAGTGCGCCCGGCTTCAACAAGTGGCGGCTGCGTGCAGGGAGCGGCACCGGCCAGCTCACCAACCTTGTCTCGGGCGAGGGTGAAAATCACTGGCGCATCAATTTCAATGGCCAGTTGGGTCTCGCTGAGACCATGGGTGAAGGCGACTTCACCGGCACCATCACCTGCCGCGGCTGACCCCGAGCTGCCAGTCCAGGAAGGCGAGAACGTCGACGGCTTCGTCGGCTTGGCGGGACACGGGCTCATGTTGCCCGTGTCCCGCCGTCGCGTATGAGCAGGAACCAGATCCCTCCACCATTGCGACGATGTTCGCGGGACGGATCGTTCGTACGGTCGGCGGTGTCAGCACACGACTCGTGGCGGACGAATCGAGAGGAACACAATGAACAAGCGCAGCATCGCAATGACGGCGGCACTACTCGTCGTGGGACTGATCGCCGGCATCGGACCGGCACAGGCCAAGACGCATCCACCGAAGACGACGACAACCGTGGTGCGCGGGGCGTACGTCGACGACATCAGTTGCGCCCCGACAGGCGCGACGCCGCACGCAGACGACCCGACGACGTTCGACATCTCGTGCGACGGAGGATCGCTCTTCACGGGAGGGCTCGACGGTCACACCGTCTTTCACTGGGCGGGAACCATGGACGCCGCCGGGAACATCGCCGCTCAGTATGACGAGTGGTTCTACGGAACCTACAGCGGCGAGGACGGGTCGTTCGGTGGCATCCACGCCGTGGGCACGTTCTCCGTCGACGGGAAGACGTCGACGTTTACCGCCCACGCCCGGATCGTCGCCGGCACGTGCTCGTTCGCAGGGGCGGGGGGTACGTTCGACGCGAATGGCCTGTCCGTGTCCCCGGGAGGCTACGTCATCACGTTGATCCGACCGAACCCGGCCCCGGTCCCGGCCCCCACGTGCAACCCCATCGACCCGGTCCCCGTGTCCCCATGACTGCAAGCGCCTACGTGCGAGCCGCTTCAGAGCAGGGCGAGGTCGACACCACGCAGCACGCGGGCGAGGGCGACTTCACCGGCACCGGCACCGTCACCTGCCGCCGCTGACCTCGAGCGGCCGGTCCAAGAAGGCGAGAACGTCGGCGGCTTCGCCGGACGGGCGGGACACGGGCTCATGTTGCCCGTGTCCCGCCTTCGCGTATGAGCGCGTACCAGATCCCTCCACCTTTCCGACGATGTTCGCTGGAGGCGACGTCCGTACCGTCGGAGGTGTCAGCCACAACACCGTGGCGGGTCTCAGGAGGATCGCAATGAGCAAGCGCAGCATCGCAATGACGGCGGCACTACTCGTCGTGGGACTGATCGCCGGCATGGGGCCGGTACAGGCCAAGACCACACATACTTCGGCAAAGAAGCAGGGCCCCCCGCCGATCACCGTGCGGGGCGGCTACATCAACGACCTCAGCTGCGTCCCGACCGGCGTCAGCCCAACCGACGATGCCCAGGTGTACAACCTCGAGTGCACGGCCACAACGATGTGGAACGGCGACTTCACCGGGCGCACCGTGATCCATCTTCACGCCACGGTCGCCACCTCGGGCCGGATGTCGGGGCCCTATGAGGAGCTCTTCGTCGGTACCTACGTGGGCGACAAGAGCTACGGCGGACTGCTCATGAAGGGCTACTTCGAGGTCGATGAGAACACCCAGTTCTTCGCACGCGCCAAGATCGTCAGTGGCACGTGTGCTTGGGCGGGCTCGACCGGCTCGATGAACTTCGACGGCTTCGGGGTCAACGGCGGCTACGTCGGCCAATGGAACCGCCCGGCCGTGCCCCCGGCAGCGGATCCCACCTGCAACCCGCTCGACGGCTTCACGCCGTAGGCGCGAGTTGCCAGTCCAAGAAGGCGAGCACGTCGGCGGCTTCGTCGGCTTGGCGGGATGCGGGCTTACCTTGCCCGTATCCCGCCTTCGCCGCGATCAAGGAGGACGCTTCGGTTGTGTCGAGGTGCGATCATGGCCTGACACGGTAACGGGGCGAGCGCTGCGGTCGCCGTGGCCGTGCGGGGAGAGCGGGGGCAGGTGACGACAGGAGTTGACGGCGGCGTGCCGGCCCTCCGCCTCGAGGGCGTCAGCTTCTCCTACGGGGCGGCGCCGGTGATCTTCGATGTGTCGTTCGAGGTGGGCTGCACCGAGGCGGTTGCAGTCCTCGGGACGAACGGCGCCGGGAAGTCCACGCTCATGCGCCTGGTGGCCGGGCTGGAGCGGCCCAGCGGTGGGCGTGTGCTGCTCTTCGGCGAGGACGTCACTGCGTTGAAGGCCGAGGACCGCTCCCGGCGAGGCGTCGTCCTGGTGCGCGGCGGGCGCGGCGTGTTCGCCGATCTGACCGTGGCCGAGAACCTGGAGATGTACGGCCGGCTGCTTGCGGGACGGGCACGGTTCGAGGAGGGCCGGGACCGTGCGCTCTCGTTGTTCCCCGCCTTGGCCAACCGCCTGCGCCAGCCGGCCCGGTTCCTGTCCGGCGGCGAGCGCCAACAGCTGGCGCTGGCCAGGGCCGTGGTCGCTGCGCCGCGCCTGCTGTGCGTGGACGAGCTCTCCCGCGGTCTGGCCCCGGCCGCCATCGACGAGCTGATCGGCCACGTCGGGGCGCTCAGCGCGGAGGGCATCCCCGTCCTCCTCGTCGAGCAGAACCTGCTGCTTGCCGCCTCGGTGTGCGCTCGTGCCGTGTTCCTCGAAAAGGGCGAGGTCCGCTTCGACGGCCCCGCCCGCCGGCTCCTCCGACGGCCAGACCTCGCCCGGGCCGTCTTCTTCGGCGGAGACGCACGAGCGTGACCGCCACCCTCATCCTCGGGCTGCTCACCGGCCTCACGTACGCGTTGCTCGGCGTCGGCCTCGTACTCGTCTACAAGACGGCCGGCTTCTTGAACCTCGCCCACGCCCAGCTTGGGGTGCTGGGCGCGCTGCTGCTGGCGAAGCTCGGCCTCGACCACGGATGGAGCTACTGGCTCGCCTTCCCTGTCGGGGTCGGCACCGGCGTGGCGGTGGGGGTGCTCGCCGAGGTGCTGCTCGTCCGGCGGGTCCGAGCCCGCCGCCACCTCTCGTTCCTGCTGCTCTCCCTCGGGTTGGCCCAAATGCTGCTGGCCGTCACCTACGTCGAGGCGCTGCTGCCTGACCGGGCCCGGCTGGCCCGGGACGGCTACCCCGTGCCCTTCGACGTCCGCTGGCATCTGGGCGGCTTCGTCCTGCGCGGCCAGCACGTGCTGATCCTTCTGCTGGCACCGGTCCTGGGCGCCGGACTGGCGGCGTTCTTGGCCTGGTCCCGGACGGGCAAGGCGACACGAGCCGTGGCCTGTGATCCCGACGAGGCCCGGTTGTGCGGGATCTCACCCGACCGGGTGCGGGCGACGGTGTGGGGGATCGCCGGCGGTCTCAGCGCGGTCACCGCCATCCTGCAAGCACCAAGCCAGGGGTCGTTCAACCTGCCAGCCCTCGGGCCCGGTCTGCTGCTGCGCGCCCTGGGCGCCGCCGCCATCGGCGGCTTCATCTCGCTTCCCATCGCCGCCGCGGGCGGGGTGGCGCTCGGCCTGGTTGAACACGTCGTGCTGCACCTCAGCGGCGACGGCGGTGTGGCGGAGCTGGCCGTCCTGGCTGTCGTCATCGCCGCGTTGCTCATCCGCTCAAGGACTGTCGACGTCCTGGGCATCCAGGAGGACGGGGACACCCACGAGCCCGAAGCGTTGGCGATCACGCCACGCCTGGCCCGCCGCTCGCTCGTGCGTCACCAGCGGGCCTATCTCGCGATGTGTGGCCTGGCCGTCGGCGTCCTTCTTCCCGTCTTGCCGCTCTTCCGACCAGAGAGCCAGCGCTTTCTGCTCGCGTTGATCGTCATCTTCGCCCTCCTGGCGGTGTCGCTCACCGTGTTGATGGGGTGGGCCGGGCAGGTAAGCCTGGGACACTTCGCCCTCCTCGGCTTGGGGGCGTACCTGACAGCCAAGCTGGAGCCACTCGGCTGGTCGCTGCCCCTGGTCCTGGCAGTGGCCGGTGGCGTGGGCGCAGCCGTGATGGTCGTTGTGGGTTTGCCCGCCGTCCGCCTGCCCGGTCTGGTCCTCGCGGTCACCACGCTGGGGTTCGCGCTCGTGGCACCCAAGTGGCTCTACGTCCAAGGCTGGTTCGGCTCGACCGGCACGGTGACGGCGCGCCCTCCGGGCCTCGCCGGCATCGGCCGGCCTGCCTCGGCGCTGGGCGTCTACTACGTGTCGCTCGCCGTGCTCGCCCTCGCCACGGTGTGCCTGGGCGCGCTCCGTCGCTCGACGCCCGGACGTCTCGTCGTCGCCGTCCGCGACAACGAACGCGATGTGGCGACCATCGGGTTCAGCCCCGCTCGGATCAAGCTCGCGCTGCTGGCCGTCAGCGGGTTTGTCGCCGCGGCCGCCGGTGTGCTGTGGATCTCCGCCTGGCACACGATCTCACCGGAGCTGTTGGCGCCTGAGGCCTCTTTCGTCGTGCTCGCCGCGCCGGTCATCGGGGGTCTCGGGTCGCTCTCGGGCGCCATCGCCGGAACGGTCTACGTCTATGCGCCTGGGTTCTTCCTCGGGTCGGCCATGCGCGGCGTGTTCGGCCACAGCATCGGCATGACCCTGCTGCTCTCGGGAGCCGGCGTGGTCGTCGTGCAGCTCTGGTTTCCCGGGGGGTTGGCACATGCAGGCCGCGGTTGTTGGGCCCGGTTCCTCGCGCGTCTCGACCGCGCGCCGGCCGAGGCGGAGGACAGCAATGCCTGAGAACCGCCCCGCCCTGTCCGTGGAGGCCCTGCGCGTCGAGGCGATGACCATCACCTTCGGCGGGGTCGTGGCGCTCGACGGCGTGTCGATCGCGGTCGGCGACGGCGAGATCGTCGGCCTCTTGGGCCCGAACGGCGCCGGCAAGACCACCCTGCTCAACGTCATCTCCGGCCATCTGCGCAGCCCGTCGGGCCGCGTCCGGCTCTTCGGGGACGACGTCTCGGCGCTCGGGCCCGACCGCCGGGCCAAGCTCGGCGTCAGCCGGACCTATCAGGACGGCCGCCTCTTCCCCGGCCTGACGGTCCGAGAAGCCGTGCAGCTCGGCCTCGCCCGGACCCGGCCGGCCGGGTTCACCGCCAGCCTCATCGGCGCGCCATGGGTTCGCTACAACGAGCGCGCTCTGCGAGCGCGCGCTGAGGAGACCATCGAGCAGTTCGGACTCGGACCCTGGGCGAGCTCTGTCATCGCGCACCTGTCGACCGGAACCCGACGGGTGTGCGACCTCGCCGTCCAGCTCGCGGCCGGGTCTCGGCTGCTGCTGCTCGACGAACCGACCGCCGGTCTGGCCCAGCGCGAGACGGAGGCCATGGTGCCGCTCCTGCGCGAGGTCCGCGCCGACGTCGGCTGCTCGATCCTGGTGGTCGAGCACGACATACCCTTTCTCATGGACCTCGCCGATCGTCTCTACGCGTTGGAGGCAGGCCGGGTGATCATCGACGGGCCGCCGGCCCTCGTCCGAAGGCACCGCGGCGTGCTCGCCAGCTACCTGGGTACGACAGGCCACAACACCGGCCGCCGCCCGCCATCCGCCCGGCCGGATCGCCCGCTCAGGAGCCGGGGATGAGCCTCCTCAGGCAGTGGCTGCGAGAGGCGCCCCGCGAGGAGCATCGCCCGGCGGCGGTTGTGGGCATCGTGGCGCTCGCCCTGGTGGCATGGGCCCTCGTGCCCATCGGGCACGACGCCGGCTCCGCCAGCCTCACAGCCACAGCGGGCGTGGAAGGTGACGGTCTCTCGGCGAACCCGAACACCGGCGGCCAGCCAGACGTCGGTGTCACCGGTGGAGCGGCCGCCCCCGATGGCGCCGGGTCAAGCTCCGCTCAACCCCTGCCGGGCAGCCCGACAGGACCCGGCGGCGCCCTGGCGACGCCATCGACGGGCGGGGCGGCGTGCGCATCGCTGACCGC
Organism: uncultured Acidimicrobiaceae bacterium; assembly: GCA_964428815.1. Taxonomy (GTDB): domain Bacteria; phylum Actinomycetota; class Acidimicrobiia; order Acidimicrobiales; family CAYSAC01; genus CAYSAC01. The sequence continues at coordinate 13,200 of CAYSAC010000050.1, forward strand.
CAGCGACCAGGGCATCACTCCGACGACGGTCACCGTCGGAGTTGCGGAGTTCGATGCAGGCAACCCGCTGATCGTCCAGCAGTTCGGCTTCAGGCCCGACGCCGAAGACGTCGTGAACGCCCTCGTCGCCGACATCAACAGCCGCGGCGGCGTCGCCTGCCGCAAGCTGGTCGTTCGCTTCTACAAGGTGAACCCCTTCGAGGAAAACGACCAGCGGTCCGAGTGCACCAAAGCCGCGCGCGATGACCGCGTGTTCGCCTTCCTCGACCCGGGCGGCCTCACCACCCTGGCTACGCAGTCGTGCGTCACGGTGCGTTACCACGTCCCTCTCCTCAACGCTTCCGCCTGGCCGGCCAGCTACGTACAGGCGCAGGCTCCCTACTACCTGTCCTCCAACACCGACGCCAACCGGGCCGCACGAAACTGGGTCTTCCTGGCGAAGCAGGCAGGGTTCTTCGACCCGTCCCCCCCCAACAGCTTCAAGAAGCTGGGACTGCTCGATTGCCGCGAGGACGGAGGCATCGCCGACGAGATCAAGCGGGACCTGGCCGCGGTGGGCGTCACGTCGATCGACGAACGGGAACTCAACTGCACCGCCAACCTCGTGGCCCCCTCCAACGAGGTGGCCCAGGCGGCCCTCGAGCACAAGCTCGCCGGCGTCACCCACGTCTTCCCGGCCACCCTGAGCCTCAACGTCGACGTGTACCTGCGAGCGGCCACCTCGCAGGACTTCAAACCCAAGTACAGCGCGTCGGACATCGGCGGGCTGGCCTACCCCGGCTTCACCGAGGACTTCGACCCCGCCCAATGGAACGGCACGGTCGGCTACACCAGCTCCCGCTCCGGGGAGTTGCGCAACGGCCAGCCTTCCCCCGAGACCGTCCGTTGTGACGCCGTGCTGCGGGCTCACGGCGTGAAAGGGGGAGGGATCCAGACCGAGTGGGACGACTTCCCACGCGTCTACTGCGACCTCCTCCACCTCTTCACCGTCGGCATGAGCCGCGTGCCAGCCAATCCCACGCGACTCCAGTTCACCCAGGCCGTCCAAACGTCGGGGCGCGTCGGCTTCTCCGGCGTCAGCGACGGCATCTACGACCGACCAGGCAAGTTCACCGGCGCCGACTTCGTCCGCACGATCCAATGGCGCGACGACGACATCCCATCCTGCGACAAGGGCGATGGCAGAGGCAGCAGACACAGCTCGAACGGATGCTGGTTCGTTCTCGACCCGACGTTCCAGCCCAGCAACTGAGGATCGTTCCCCGCGCTGGTCGGGCTTCGACCATCGCCGAGCAGAACATCGACCGCTCTGGCCCGCGTCCGTCGATGGGCAGTGATTGGCCGAGCGCTACTCATCGCCGACGAACAGCTCGACGGGTCCACCGTCGGGGTACTGGACAACGACGTGGAGTTCGCCGCCGGTGGCCTGCACGAAGCGCTTGAGCGTCGACAGGAGCATGTCGCTGCGGCGCTCGAGTCGGGACACTTCGGACTGGTCCATGTCGAGTAGCTCGGCGATCGTCGACTGCGTGAGTGCCCTGGCCTCCCGTAGCCGGCGGAGGGTTGCTTGCCGGCTGTTGATCTCGGCGAGGACGGCGTCGTAGCGGGCCTTGGCTCGGGGCTTCGTCTCCAGCAGGGCCTTGAAGCGCTCGTGGGCCCCTTCGGCTCGTGCCCACTCCTCATCGCTGATCGTGGTGTCGGCGGCCTTGGCGTTGTCCGTTGGGATGGTGCGTGTACTCATCGCTCACCTCGTTTGACGATGGGGCTCAGGTCCGGGTCTTGGCGGCAGTACTGGTCGAGGCGGTGTTGGGCTTCGGTGACGTTGGGCGGGTACCAGAAGTTGCCGAGGGTCGTCTTATCTCCGCCGAGTAAGGCCACGGCGACCTCCGTGCCGTCGCTCGCAGAGCAGATCGCGTAGAGCAATCTCAACACTGGAGGTCCAGTTGCGTACGGAGCAGCTTGGGATGGTGGCGTGCGACGAAGGGCGTGCATGTCGTATCGGGAGGTGACGACGGGGTGCGACTCTTCTTGGGTCTCGTCATCGAGGGCGCGGCCGTGCTCCTCGAGCGCTGTCAGCAATGCCATCACCTCCCCGAAGATCTCCTCGTCTGCGTCGGCGAGTTCGGTCAGCCACCGCTCGAACAACGGGTGGTAGCGGACGTCCATCGGAATGCACTCTAGCACATATGAGATGAACCACATACGCGCGCCGACCAACGGCAATCCCTTGGCAATCTACGGGGCGTCACGGGGCCGGATTTGGCAGCACTCGGCGGACTGCGCACCGCACCTGACCTGCACTTACGTCACCCGCCACCAGCAGACGGACACCCCCGTCGGCGACTACGGATCAGAAGGTTGGGGGTTCGAGCAAGAAGTCGGAGCGCGCTCCAGTGGCCGAGCTGGCAGTCGGTGTGCAGGGTGGAAGCCGAGGGAGCGGTAGATGTCCTCGCCCGTCTCGATGGCGTGGAGCTCGATCTCAGCGGCGCCCCGATCTGCAAGGGCGGCGATGAGCTGTTCGGTGATGCGGCGGCGCCAGGCGTCGGACGGCAGACGGTGGTTCACGTTTGAAGCAGACTGACGCGGCGTGATCGAGCCACACATCGGCGACGCGAGCTCGCTGCAGGACGAGGCGTTCCTGAAGTCGCAGCTGCACGTCTTCAACGTCGAGGCGACCGGTGTCGGCGACGGCCGCGACCTGGTGGGCTTCGTTCGCGAGGCCGACGGCAGGATCATCGGCGGGATCTCGGGGTGGACGTGGGGCGGCGCGTGCTCGATCGACACGCTGTGGGTGCGCGCCGACCGCCGCGGAGAGGGAATCGGTCGGTCGCTTCTGCGGGCTGCTGAGGCTGAAGCCCGTCGCCGAGGGGCAGAGAACGTGTCGCTCGACACGTACAGCTTCCAGGCCCCCGACTTCTACTACGCCGAGGGGTATGCCATCGTCGCCGAGCGGGCCGGTTCGCCGTTCTCTGGTCACCGTCAGCTGTTCTTGCGCAAGGAGCTTTGACACCGAGTGCGTCAGCCCACTGGAGCACACAGCGCGGTTGCACGCCCTGGTGGAAGCGAACGAGGGCCCTCGACCATGTTGGGCAGCGGCCTGAGCCCGCCGCCGCGCTCATCCGGCACCCTGATCTATCTCGCTTCCTGAAGGTCCCGCCGTTCGGAGTCGAGTCTCTCGTGTTCGAATGTATTACAATCGCGGGGTGGCCGAGCGCCTGGATCTCGACCTGCTCGACGACGAGGACCCATTCGAGATCGACGACCAAGCCGCCCACCTGTTCAAGCACCTATCGGGGCGGGTGCTCGTGGTGCCGATCGCCCCTTCTGAATCTGGAGAGCCGACGACGTGTCGCCCGATCGGTTGCTATGACGCGGCAGCTCATCTTGTCGACCGCTACCGGGAGGACCGATGACCAAGAAGATGACCCGCCAAGAGGAGCACGAGTTCTACGCGAAGCCCGAGAACCAGGAGCCGCAGGGCCCCGCCCGCCGACGCAGGTCGAAGCTGACCGAGCTGGTTCCGGTGCGGTTCCCGCCCGAGACCCTCGAGCAG
>CAYSAC010000051.1:0-16633 GCA_964428815.1 uncultured Acidimicrobiaceae bacterium
TGGAGGACGTGTTCCTCGACGGCACCGCGGGCGACGACTACATCGGCGTGCAGACCTACTCGCGGTCGCGGGTCGGGCCCCAGGGCGTCGTCGGGGGCGAGGAGGGCGTGCCGCTCCTGGTCATGGGCTATGAGCTCTACCCGCAGTCCCTCGCCAACACGATCCGCCGGGCGTGGAGCTATACGAAGGGGGAGGTGCCGCTGCTCGTCACCGAGAACGGCATCGGCACCGACGACGACGATCAGCGCATCGACTACGTCCGCCAGGCGCTGCACGGGGTGCTCGATTGCCTCGCCGAGGGCATCGACGTGGGGGGCTACACGTACTGGAGCCTGCTGGACAACTTCGAGTGGGCCTTCGGCTACGCGCCCCGCTTCGGGCTGGTGGAGGTCGATCGCACCACCTTCGCCAGAACCCCCAAGGCCAGCGCCCGCTGGCTGGGGCAGATTGCGAAGGCAAACGCCCTGGACTGACCGCCTCCGGGATTCGCAAATGGTAAAGGTCGCGCCGATAGGCTCCGATCATCGTGAACATGTCGCCGGCACTGCTGCTCGAACGCGTGACCGGTGGAAGGGGTCACAAGGCCATCAAGTACTCGATGGTGTCCGTCGTCGCCGTCCTGTGCACGCAGGTGCTGCTCATCCTCCTGTACGGCATCATCGGCCTCGAGGCCCACGTGGCGAACATCCTCGCCGTGAGCGTCTCGTCGGTGCCCGCGTACGTCCTCAACCGGCGCTGGGTGTGGGGCCGCACCGGGCCCAGCCACTTCACCCGCGAGGTGTTGCCGTTCTGGGGCTTCGCGGGCGTCGGCCTGACCTTCTCGACGCTGCTGGTCTCGATCGCGCACGGGTGGTCCGACTCGACCGTCCTCATCGCCGGGGCCAACATCAGCGCCTTCGGCATCCTGTGGGTCGGCAAGTTCCTGTTCCTGGACAAGATCATGTTCGGGCAGGACCACCACGCCCCCGACCTCGCCTGAGTGGACGAGGCGCTCCGCGCCGCGGCTGAGGCCGCACGCGGCTTCATGCCGCCCGACGAGGGCCTCGCGCTGTACGAGGCGGCGGCGTCGCTCGACGTCGACGGACCGCTGCTCGAGATCGGCAGCTACTGCGGCAAGTCGTCGATCTACCTCGGCGCCGCCGCGCAGGAGCGGGGCACGGTGCTCTTCGCTCTCGATCACCACCGGGGGTCGGAGGAGAACCAGCCGGGTTGGGAGTGGCACGAACCCGATCTCGTCGATTCCGCGGTGGGGCGGATCGACACGCTGCCCACCTTCCGTCGCACCGTGCACGACGCCGGCCTTGAAGGCAGCGTCGTCGCCATCGTCGGCGACTCGCCCGCGGTCGCCCGCGACTGGGCGACGCCCCTCGCTCTGCTGTTCATCGACGGCGGCCACGGCGCCGAGCCCGCGCACCGCGACTACGAGCAGTGGACGCCCCATGTCGCGCCCCGCGGTCTCCTGCTGATCCACGACGTGTTCCCCGACCCCGCCGACGGCGGCCGGCCGCCGTACGAGATCTACTGCCGGGCCGTCGAGTCCGGTCAGTTCGCCGACGTCAGCGCGACCGGGTCACTGCGGGTGCTACGGCGCGTCATCTAGCCCGGGAACCGCAGCTCGACGCGCGCGCCGGTCGGCACCACGGCGCTGACGCGGAACGAGCCGCCCGCGGCTTCAGCGGTGCGACGCGCGATGTCCAGCCCGAGCCCGGTGGAGCCCGCGCCGCTGACACCACGGCGCACCGCGGTCGCGAACGGGAAGCCCGGGCCGCGGTCCTGCACTGCGAGCACCAGCTCGTTGCCGTCGGCGCGCAGTGAGACGTCGACCGCCGCGCCTTCCGGCGTGTGGGCGAAGACGTTGGCGAGCAGTGCATCGAGCGCGGCTGCGAGCTCAGTGGGCGGCAACCGCACCGTGGGGTCCGCAGCATCGACGGTCACCTCCCACGGTCGCGCCTGCTCCTCGGCCAGCGCCGCCCAGAACGCGGCGCGCTCGCGAACGACCGCACCCGCGTCGCAGCGGGCGCCGAGCTCGTTGCGGATAGGCCGGCGAGCCTCCTCGATCACCTCGGTCACGACGCGCTCGAGCCGCTCGGCATCGGCGCGGACGCGGTCACCGCCCTCGCCCGGCCCGAGTGCCTCGGTGTCGAGCCGCAGCGCGGTGAGCGGGGTGCGCAGCCGGTGTGAGAGGTCGGCGACGAGCTCGCGCTCCGCCGCCAGCAGCTCCCGGACGCGCGCGGCGAGATGGTTGAACGCGCTTCCGACCTCCGCGATCTCCTGGGGTCCCTCGGGCTCCACCCTGGCATCGAGGTCGCCGCTGCCAAGAGCGGTGGCCGCAGCAGCGAGCCGGCGTGTGGGCCGCACGACCGACGCCGCCAGTCGGTCGGCGACGACGAGGGCACCGGCGACGAGCACGACGGCGACGCCGGCGAGCGCCGCCCGTGACCGGGCCACGCCGCGGGTGAGTTCTTCGTCGGGCACGCTGACCTCGATCACGGCGGTGCCGGCGGGCAGCACGACCGGTTGGTACAGGTCGACGCGGCCCTCGTCCTCCTTCGAGAAGGCGACGCCGTCTTCGCGCGCGCGGTCGACATCCTCGTCCCCCGGGTGATCGGCACCCACCGCAGTGCCATCGGGGAGGAAGACCACGATCCGGCCCGCGACGCCGGATCCGGTCCGTGCCAGCAGCGTGCGCACGTCGTCGGGATCGGTGGAGATGCCGAGCAAGGAGGCGATGGCGGACGCGTCCCGCTCCGCCGCCGTCATCGCCCGGTCGCGGGCGACGTGGCGCACCAGCACCGCGAGCGGGATGAGGAACGCGAGCGCCACCATCGTCGACACCGCCAGCGAGACGGTGACGAGGCGGCGTCTCATCCCGGTGCCTGCAGCTTGATGCCAACGCCGCGAACTGTGTGGATGTACCGCGGTTCGGCGGCGGTCTCGCCCATCTTCCGGCGCAACCACGACAGGTGGACCTCGACGGTCTTGTCCGCTCCGCCCTCGGGCTGGCGCCACACCTCGGCGAGCAGCTCGCGGCGGCTGACGACGACGCCCGGCCTCGACGCGAGGTGGGCGAGGAGGTCGAACTCCTTGCGGCTCAGGTCGAGCACCCCGCCGTCGAGCGTCGCGACGCGGCTGGCCCGATCCACGCGCAGGCCGCCGACCTCGAGCGGCTGGGCGCGGTCCGCGGCAGGACGGCCGCGCCGCAGGAGCGCTCGCAGGCGCGCGTCGAGCTGCTCGCCGGAGAACGGCTTCACGATGTAGTCGTCGGCTCCGGCGTCGAGCAGGCGCACGATCTCCGCCTCGTCGTCACGCGCTGTCGCGACGACCACAGGCACGTCGCTCACGCCGCGCAGCATCCGCAGCAGCTCGCCGCCGTCGATATCTGGGAGACCGAGGTCGAGCACGACCACATCGGGCTGCCATTCGATGATCTCGCCGAGGCCGTCGAGCGCGCGCCCCGCGCTGCGGACGGCGTGGCCCTTGGCCGCCAGCGCCCGCGTCAGTGCGCCGCGGATGTGGGCATCGTCCTCCACGAGGAACACGCTGGCCATTGCCACAACCTACGGGCGCGGTTGTGATCGCGGAGCCACCCGGCATCATGGGGCCCTTGCGCCGGCGCCTCACCCTCATCGCGACCTGGTTCGCCGCGACCGCGGTCGCGACGTTCGTCGTGTGGCTCGGCGTGAGCGTGGTCGACGGTGAGGTCACGGGGAGTCGGCCGGCGACCCTGTCCCAGGGAGAGACGACGAGCAGCTCGACGAGCTCGATCGGCGAGACCACCACGACGAGCACGCAGCCTGGCGGCACGCAGCAGACGGCCACGGCGGCGACGGTGCCGGCCACCACCACGACCCGACCGACCACTAACCCGCCCGCGCCCACGACCACAGCCACCACGCAGGCCCCGGCCAGCAGCCGCACCGAGACCTTCAGCGGGCAGGGCGGGTCGGTGACCGTTCGGTTCTTCGCCACGAGCGTCGAGCTGGTGTCGGCCACCCCCGCGTCGGGCTTCGCGGCCGAGGTCGACGACGAGGGGCCGGAGCGGGTGCGAGTCGACTTCAGATCGGACGGGCACGAGACCAGGATCGAGGCGACTCCGGGCGGTGGCGGTTCGATCGAGGAGAACGGCTCCGGCGGCGGCGACTGATCTTAGGGAAGGCTTAGGGGTCGGTAGGGGCGGGCTTGGGGCAGCGAGGACGAAGGTGGCTCCATGACCACCTCCCGAAGCACTCGCATCTCCCGTGTCGCCGCCGCGATCGCTGCTGCCGCTGGCGCGGCGCTCCTGGTGGCCAACGCCGGCGGGTCGGACCGACCTCTCAAGGCGCAGCTGACGTCGGAGGGGAGCCTCCAGGGCACGACCGACGGGTCGACCGATGACTCAACCGACACGAGCACCGACGACTCGACGGACACGTCGCTGGAAGGCACGACCTCGCCGATCGTCGACGACCACGGCGGCGACCGGGTTGGTAGCGACGATACGACCGACGCGACGACGGACACGTCGATCGACGACGACCGCACCTCCACCACCACCACCACCACCACCACCATCAACGATGACGATGACGATGACGACAGCACCTCGACCACGATCGACGATGATGACGACGAGGACGAGGACGAGGACGAGGACGACGACGACAGCTCAGGTCACGGCGGCGGAGACGACGATGATGACGAGGACCGCTCGGGCAGCAACAGCGGCCCCGGCTGATCCACCGCCCGTTCGTTTCTGGCAGCTGTTGAACCCGGATACCGGGCTCGGCAGCCGCCAGAAGCGCGTTCTAGTCGCGGTCGAGCGCCGGGTCGGTGGTGTCCATGAGCGCCGGGAGCACGGCGTCGTGGTCGGTGAAGAGGCGGGACGCGGGCGAGCGACCAGCGATCGCATCGGCGGCGAGCACGACCGACGCCGCCGTGTAGGTCGACTGCTCACCGCCCGGGAAGTGCACCTGCTCCGGGTAGACGATGCCAGTCCAGTAGCGACCGTCGGACTCCCGCAGCTGCTGGGCCCAGCGGAACAGCTCGAGGGCGATGCCCTCCTCACCGACGGCGAGGTGGGCGAGGGCGCACTCGCAGGTCTCCGCGGCGGTGACCCACGGACGATCCGACACGCAGCGCACGCCCTTGCCGTCCATGAAGAACGTGTCCCGCCGAGCAGCAAGGCGCTCGCGGCCGGCGTCGCCGACCACCACACCGGTGAGGACCGGGTAGTACCAGTCCATCGCCCAGCGGTGCTTGGGCGCGAAGGCCTCTGGCTCGTTGGCGATGACGTAGGAGAGGCGGGCGGCGGAGAGCTCCCAGTCGGGACGCTCGTGACCGAGCAGCTCGGCGATGGCGATCGCGCAGCGCAGGCTGTGGCAGATGCTGGACGAGCCGGTCAGCAAGGCGAAGCTCCACGGTGTGCCATCGGCGTGGCGGGCCCAGAGGATCTCACCGCGCGGCGTCTGCAGGTCGAGCACGAAGTCGACGGCGCGCTCGACGACCGGCCACATGGCCTCGACGAACCCGAGGTCGCCGACGGTCAGGTGGTGGTGCCACACACCAGCGGCGACGTAGGCGCAGACGTTGGCGTCGAGCTTGTCCTGTTCCACCACAATCTGGCCCAACGAGTCGGTGCAGTAGTACTGGTGCCACGCGCCGTCGGGTCGCTGCATGCGGGCCAGCCAGCTGTAGGCGCGGTTGGCCTCGTCCACCCGGCCGGCGAGGGTCAGCGCCATGGCCGCCTCGACGTGGTTCCACGGGTCGGCGTGGCCGCCAGGCACCCACGGGATCATCCCACTGGGCAGCTGCCACGCGGCGATGGCCTCGACGGTCTGCTCGAGGTCCTCGGCGCTGAGGATGTCGGCGACGTCATGCAGCATGGCGGGCTCCGTCATCCGGCTTGCGGGCGTACACCACGATGCTCTTGCCGATCAGCGGGTTCAGCACAGCGTCGGCCAGGCGCGTCAGCCGGCTGATGCCTGGTGTGCCCGCGATGTCCCAGATCAGCACCCGGTGGTAGGCGCGCACGAGCGGGTGGTCGTTGTTGGTCGGCCCGACCGCGCACTTGAGCCACCAGTACGGCGAGTGCAGGCCGTGGGCGTGGTGGGCGGCGCCGGGCTTGAGACCGGCGGCGCGCAGCTTCGCCCGCAGCCGCGGCTCGGTGTAGATGCGGACGTGACCGCCGGGGACGAACGGTGCGTGGAACTCATCCGACAGCGCCCAGCAGATGCGCTCCGGTAGCCACGCCGGCACCGTCACCGCCATCGTGCCGCCGGGGCGGAGCACCCGCGCCAGCTCACCGATAGCAGCGTCGTCCTCCGGGATGTGCTCGAGCACCTCGGCCGCGATGACGCGGTCGAAGCTCGCGTCGGCGAACGGCAGCCGGGTGGCGTCACCGTTGACCGGCGCGCCCATCGAACCCGGCAACGTCATGTCCTCGTCGGCCATTGCCTGCAGCAGCCCGCCGACGTCCTTGAGCTCGGCCGCGTCATAGTCGAACGGGACGACTCGCGCGCCGCGGTGGTAGGCCTCGAACGCGTGCCTGCCCGCGCCGCAGCCGAGGTCGAGCAGGCGATCGCCGGCCTGCAGGCCCAACCTGTCGTAGTCGACGGTCAGCACCGCGGCTACCGGTCCTCGAGCAGGGCGCGGTACTCCTCGACTGTGCGTGCCGCGGTGTTGTGCCAGCTCCACGTCTCGCTGACGCGGCGGCGACCGGCGGCTCCGACGGTCTGACGAAGCTCGGGGCGGCCGAGCGCCCCGAGGATGCGGGCGGCGAGCGCCTCGCTGTCACCGGGCGGCACGAGCAGCGCCGTCTCCCCGTCCTTGCCCACGACCTCGGGCAGCGCTCCGCCCGTGGTGGCGACGAGTGGCACGCCGCAGGCCATCGCCTCGATCGCCGGCAGCGAGAAGCCCTCGTACAGCGACGGCACGACGGCGAGCTCGGCCTCGCTGTAGAGCTCGATGATGCGCTCTTCGGCGACGCCGCTCACGAACTCGACGGCGTCGGCCAGGCCGAGCCGCTCGATGGTCTCCGCCGACGCGCCGCCCTCCTTGGGCCGGCCGACGACGACGAGGTGAACGTCGTCGCGCTCCGTGCGCAGCTTGGCCAGCGCCTCGAGCAGGTAGCGCAGCCCCTTCATGGCCACGTCCGCGCTCGCGGTCGTGATCAGCCGGCCGGGGATCGGGCGGACGTGGTCGAGCGGGCGGAACAGCTCGGTGTCGACGCCGACCGGCACGCGGTGCATGCGCTCGAGCGGCACGCCATGGTCGCGGTGGATGTCGACCATCGAGTTCTCCGACACGGTGATCACCCGGCGGAGACGCTTGGCGACCCGGGTCTGCATCCGGGTGAACGCGTACCAACGGCGCAGCGTGATTCGCTTGTAGAGGGTGGCCGCGTGCTCGAGCTCGAGGCGGCGATCGACGGTGATCGGGTGGTGGATGGTCGCGATGACCGGCAGCCCCGAACGCTCGATGGCGAGCAGGCCGTAGCCAAGGCTCTGGTTGTCGTGGACGAGGTCGAAGTCGCCGATCCGGCCGCGCAGGTGGTCCCACGCACGGAGACTGAAGGCCAGCGGCTCCGGGAACGTGCCGGCGGAGAACGAGGTCACCTCGACGAAGTCCTGCCAGTGCTTCAGCTCCCACAGGCCCGGCATCCGCATCGGGAAGTGGTCGTTGTAGATGTCCAGGCTGGGTAGCTCGACCAGCGGGACCCGCTCGTCGAGCACCGGGTAGGGCTGGCCGCCGAGCACCTCGACGTGGTGGCCGAGGTCGACGAGCGCCTTGCTCAGGTGCCGGATGTAGACGCCCTGGCCCCCGACGTGGGGCTTGCCGCGGTAGGCGAGGAGCGCGATGCGCAGGGGGCGGTCGCCGGGGTGCATGGCGGACAAGACTCGCCGTCCCCTGACCAACTGGTCAAGCGGGTGCGGCCCCGTCGCCCACCGCGACCGGGCCAGGAGTGGTCACGTTGGCGTAGATCCCGAGGTTGCTCTCGTGTGCCCGCTTCAGCGTGGTCGAGATGGCGAGGTCCCGCTCGAGCCCGCCCGGCTGGGCCCGGGTGGGCATCGCGCAGCGGATCGTCGGCATGAACGCATCGAGGGTGGCGCCCCCGATCTGGACCTTGGCGCCGACCCACGCGTCCTCCGCATAACCGTCATCGTCGCTGGTCAGCAGGGCCGTGGGTCGGAACCGCCGCACGTCCCACTGGCCCCCCTCAGGGTGCTCCCCGGCGGCCGTCGCCAGGCTGGCCGTGCTCAACAGGTGGACGTCAGCGAGGTCGACGAACCGGCCGGGCGGCCCGCTCCACTGGAAGTCGGCCGCGGTCCTGTCGTCGGTCGGGTCGGTGCCCATGTCGAACGGCAGCGCCCGGTCCTGGGGCGCCCGCTCGAGCCGCACCTCGTGGTCCAGCCAGGCCGACAGCGAGGTGTGGACGCCGGGGTCGTCGGACCGGTGCTCGCTGCGGTCCGGCAGCGTGATGACCACCCCGTCGCCATCGGGCCGGGCGCTCGCCTCCAGCAGCCGCCCCCACCGCTTGGCCGACAGGACCTTGCCGTCGGCCGGGTCGACGACGCCCCAGCAGCGGTCGCCGTCCACCCCGCCCCGGTCCAGCTCGACTCGCTCGACCCGCTCGCCCTGCATGGACTTCACCGGGTACCGCCACAGCTCGAGCACGGTCATGGTCGCCATGCGCCAGACGTTAGGCCGGGCGTTCTTTCGGCACTTGTCGACGGTCTTCGTCGATAAGTGCCGCTAGAAGTCCCACGCGAGCGACATGGTGGCGACGAGCGGGGCGCCGGGTTCGACGATCGTGGCGAGGCCGAGGTTGGCGGCATCGGGCGGACCGGTCTGGGGCTCGACGCAGAGCGCGCTGTCGGGTTCGTCGAACACCACGACGTGGTCGCAGGACGAGCGCAGCTCGAGGAACGGCGCGTCGGGGAGCGCGATGCGGGCCGGCCAGGTGATGCCGGTGAAGCAGTCGTCCCACGGTCCGTCCGTCGGTGGGACGGTCTCGCCCGTCGGGATGCCCTCGGCATCCCGCACGAACATCGCGGTCGTCGCCAGCGCGACGGTGCCGTCGCCGCGGAACCACGGGTGCCACCCACACGTCGCCGGGAACGGCTCGTCCTCGGCGTGGACCTCGAGCCGCAGCTCGACCCGGTCCGCGTGCAGTGCCACCTCGTGGACGGCGCGGCCCGGCCAAGGCCAACCGGGCCCGAGGTCGATGGAGAGTCGGCCACCGCCCTCGTCCTCCCACTCCTGATCGACGCAGGTGCCGTGGATCGCGTGGGGCGCCATGTTGGTCGCCAGCTGGTGATCGCCCAACCGGCCGCGGCGGATGCGGCCCGCGAACGGGACCATCGGGTAGCAGCCCCAACCGAGGGGGTCAGCGGCGCGGGGGACGAGCAGCTCGACGCCGGCGACGGCGAGCGACGCGATCCGCCCGCCGGCCGCGGCGTCGATGGTCAGCACCGCCTCGCCGGCGTGCAGCTCGATCACGCGAAGACTGGTTCGAGGTGCTCGCGCACCGTGCAGTCGCGGTCGAAGACGAGGAACCGGTCGAAGGAGCGCATGAACCACCGGTCGTGGGTGACCGCGAGGACGGTGCCGACGTACTGGCCGAGCGCCTCCTCCAGCGCCTCCGCGGAGGCGAGGTCGAGGTTGTCGGTGGGCTCGTCGAGGAGCAGCAGCGTGGCGCCGGACAGCTCGAGCTGGAGGATCTGCAGGCGCGCCTGCTGGCCCCCAGAGAGCGTCTCGAACGGCTGGTCCGCGCACTCCTGGATGCCGTAGCGCCGCAGGCTGGACATCGCCTTGCCCCGCTCCATGCCCGTGCGCATGAGCACGTCGAGCAGCCGTCGCCCACCCAATTCGGGGTGGTGGTGGGTCTGGTTGAAGTACCCGGGCACGACTCGGGCGCCCAGCTTCCACTGACCCTCGTGGTCGACCGGTTCGCCTGCGAGCAGCCGCAGGAAGTGGCTCTTGCCTGTGCCGTTCGGGCCGAGCACGCCGATGCGCTCGCCGAAAAGCACCTCGGTGTCGAACGGGTCGGTGAGCCCCAAGAGCTCGAGCCCCTCGCACGTCAGCACCCGCTTGCCGGTGCGATCGCCGGCGAGCCGCATCTTCAGCTCTTGCTCCCTGACGCGCTCGGGTGGCGGCTCGCCATCGAAGCGCTCGATCCTCGACTTCGTCGATCGGACGCGCGACGCGAACGTGTCGCTGCCCATCGACGCGCGCCGCTGGTACTCGCGCAGGCTCGCCTCCAGCCGCTTGCGCTCCTCGCGGTGGCGACGATGGTCCTCGTCGATGCGGTCGAGCCGCGCCTCGCGGGCCTCGTGCCACGTCGCGAACGAGCCGCCGTGCACCCACGCGGTGCGGCCCTCGAGGGTCACGATCCGCTGCGCCACGGTCGCGAGCAGCTCGCGGTCGTGGCTGATGAGCAGGATCACCTTGGGGCAGGCGCGGATCTGGTCCTCGAGCCAGCGCTTGGCGGGGACGTCGAGGAAGTTGTCGGGTTCGTCCAGCAGGAGCAGGTCGGCCGGACCGCGGAACAGCAGCTCGAGCGCGAGCCGCTTCTGCTCGCCGCCCGACAGGGTGGCGAGGTCGCGCGAGCCCGCTGCGCTCAGCGGCTGGCGCAGCGCGATGGTCGTGCACGTGTCCCACAGGACCTCGGCGTCCCACCCACCGGCGTCGCCCCAGGTGGTGTGCGCGGACGCGAGCGCGAGACCACTCGCCTCGCCCGGCTCGCGTTCGCAGCGCGCCTCTGCATCCGCGAGTCGTGCTGCCGCGTCTTGGAGCCGCGCCGGTGAAAGTGCGAGCAGCAGGTCCCGCACAGTCCGCTCACCGGGCCGGGCGTCGACCAGCTGGCGCATCGCGAGCAGCGTGCCGTCGAGGTGCACCGCGCCGGCCTCCGCCCTGACGTCTCCGGCGATGACGCGGAACAGGGTCGTCTTGCCGGTGCCGTTCGCGCCCACCAGCGCGACGTGCTCGCCCTCGCCGACGCGGAACGACACGCCGTCGAACAGCAGCCGCCCGCCTGGCGCGGTGAAGCGCAGGTCGCGGACATCGATGGCAGGCACCGCCGCAGGCTAAACGGGCGAAGGCGAGCTTTCGGCTGACATAAGCGTCGCTTGCCGACGCTTATGTCAGCCGAAACGACTGGGGTGGGTCATCTGCTGTACATGAGCGAGCCGGGAGTGGTGAGCACCTCGCCGGTCTCGAGCCACGTCTTGAGGCCGGAGAGGATCATCGGCCAACCGCCGTAGAGCTGGTCGTTGGCGCCCTCACGCAGTTGGTCGTGTGTGACGGTCAGGCGACAGGAGTCGCCGATCGGCTCGATCTCCCACGTGATCCTCGAGGTGCCCTCGCTCTTCACGTCGTCGTCCCAGAGCGCAACCATGGTCTGGACCAGCCGGCGCGGCGGATCGACCTCGAGGTTCTCCCCCTCGCCGATCGGTGCGCCGGCGTTCGGGTTGCTCATCTCGTAGCGAGAGCCGGGCGTCCAGTCCGACGTGACCCGGTTGCCGAAGCTGTACTTGCTCCTGATCTCGCTGTCGGTGATCGCCTCCCAGAGGCGCTCCGGCGTGGTCTTGATGTAGATCTCGAACACCTTTTCCATGGTCTTCTCCAGTTCGTTCTTGAGCTCGCTGAGCGCTGCGACCCAAGGCTCTGCGTACTTGCTCACCCACCGGTCGTGGACGAGCCGGATGGGGACGGGGTTCAGGAAGTGGAGCTTCTGGCGGCCTTGCCGTCTGGTGACCAACAGGCCCGCCTCCTCGAGCTGCCTCAAGTGCTTCATCACGCCGAAGCGCGACATCTCGAAGCGCCCCTCGAGCGCGCTCAACGTCTGCCCGTCCTCGCGGAAGAGCTCGTCGAGCAGGCTCCGCCGTGTTGGATCGGCGAGGGCTCTGAACACATCATCCACGTCCCGACGATAGGTGACTATTTGGTCACATGTCAAGCGTCGACCCGCAGCCAGGCGCCCTGCTCGTAGGGGGCGTCGAAGCGCTTGGCGACGAGGCCCGACAGCCCCCTCGCGCGGGCCGCGTCGAGCAGCGCCTCGCCGTCGCCCTCGTGCGCGCTCACCGCCTGCCATGCCGGCGCGTCGAGCCCGAGGTCCGCGAGCAGCTCGCGCCGCTCGTGCCACGGACGAGCGGTCGTCGGGTAGCCGTCGAGCCACAGCACGTCGAACGCGATGAGCGAGAGCGGGTGCGACCGCGACTGGCTGCGGATGGTGGAGTCGCTCTTGACCGCCAGCCGGCGGTCGACCATGCCGCTGTCGCCATCGGGATCGACGATCACCCCGTCGAGGATCACCTCTGTCATACCGAGGTGGCGGCCCATGCGACGGATCTCCGGGAACTTCGAGCTGATGTCGGTCCCGTCGTGGTCGCTGATCGTCACGACGCCACCCGAGCTCGCGACGAGGACCCGTTCGCCCGACCAGCGCACCTCGAAACCCCAGCCGTCGCCGTCTGGCAGCGGCCCTGGCTCTGGCTCGACCAGCGCGACGTGCTCTGGCAGCGGCTTGCGCTCGGGATCGTCGGGCGGGTCCATCCGGTGGATGATCCAGTCGCGCCCCCGCGTCTGGAACAGCGCGTACCGCCCGGTCGCCCGCTTGCCGTGGAGCGTGAAGTTCACCTTCGTGTCGGTCAGCTTCTCGGCCTCGTAGGTGCCGGTGTCCCAGACGAACATCGACCCCGCGCCGTAGCTGCCCTCGGGGATGTCGCCGTGGAAGTCGAGGTACTGCAGAGGGTGATCCTCGGTGTGGACCGCAAGGTGGTTGTCCTTTGGCGTCCACGGCAGTCCCCGCGGCATCGCCCACGACAGCAGCACGCCTTCGTGCTCGAGGCGGAGGTCCCAGTGCAGGCGCGTCGCGCTGTGCTGCTGGATGACGAAGCGCTTGCGGTCGCCGAGGTCGACCTCGCCCGCGGGCTCCGGCGTCGCGCCGAATTCCCGCATCTCCTGGTACTTGTCGAGCGAACGCTTCGGCATCGCTCTAGTGCATCACGCGCTCTTGCGTGCCTGCTTGCGCGCGGGACTGGCCTTCTTCCGCGCGCTCTTCTTCGCCGCAGGCTTCCGGCTGCCACGCGCCGCGATGCTCGTCTCGAGCGCTGCCATGAGATCCAGCACCTTCGGCTCGTCTTTCGTGCGCTCGGGCACCACGAGCTCCTCACCTTTGGCCTCGCGCTTGATGAGGTCTTCGATCTGCTCGCGGTAGGTGTCCTCGTACTTCTCCGGCTTCCACGGGCTGGCGAGGGACTCGATCAGCTGCCCGGCGGCGGCCAGCTCGCGGTCGTTCACCGCCGCCTTGGTCTCGGCGCCCTCGATCTCGCCCTTGTCGACGATCTCGTCGGCGAAGCCCACCGAGCCGCTCGTCACACGCGTGGTCGAGGAGCTGCGGGCGCTCGGGGCGACCGTCGCGACCGGGCGGTTCGGCACGACCATGGCGGTCGAGCTGATCAACGACGGCCCATCGACGGTCATCCTCGAGCTCTAGGTCAGCGCCCATCAGTTCTGGCGGTGATAGCGCGCCGCTGCCGGCGCGATTTCACCGCCAGAATGCCGGGGTCATGCTCCACGCCCGCGAGATCAGCCGTCACCACGGCGCCCAGACGGTGCTCGACCGCGTCACCCTCACCATCGGTGCGGGGGATCGCGTTGGCGTCGTCGGCCCCAACGGCATCGGCAAGTCGACGCTGCTGCGGATCCTCGCCGGTCTCGAGGCCGCCGACGGCGGTGTGGTCGAGCGCGCGCCTCGCGCGCTGACGGTCGGCTACCTGCCGCAGGAGAGCGACGCGGTGCCCGATGAGCTGCTGCGCGACTACCTCGCCCGCCGCACCGGCGTGACCGCGGCGGAGGCCGAGCTGGAAGCCCGAACGAAGGCCATGGGCGAGGACCCCGACAGCATCAGCGCGTACAGCGATGCGCTCGATCGGTTCCTCGCCCTCGGCGGTGACGACCTCGGCGCGCGCATCGGCTCTGTCCTCGCGGAAGTGGGGTTGCCAGGTGATCGGGTCGACGTGCCGGTCGCCGCGCTGTCGGGCGGCCAGCAGGCGCGCGCTGCCCTGGCGGCCATCCTCCTCAGCCGGTTCGACGTGCTCCTGCTCGACGAGCCGACGAACGATCTCGACTTCGCGGGGCTCGATCAGCTCGAGGCGTTCGTCGCGTCGACACAGGCTGCGGTCGTCGCCGTGTCGCACGACCGGGTGTTCCTCGATCGCGCGGTCGACCGCATCGTCGAGATCACCGAGGAGCACCACCGCGCCGTCGAGTTCGCAGGTGGCTGGTCGGACTTCGTCGCTGCCCGCGACCTACTCCGCACCCAGGGCTACGACGCCCACGCCAAGTTCGTGGCCGAGCGCCAGCGGCTCGTCGAGCGGCAGCGCACGCAGCGAGCGTGGTCGGAGGAGGGTGTGCGCAGCGCGAAGACGAAGGCGACCGACGGCGACAAGTTCATCCGCCACAACCGCGCGCAGCGCAGTGAGAAGCAGGCGGCCAAGGTCAAGGCGACCGAGCGCAAGCTCGATCAGCTCGACGCGGTGGACAAGCCGTGGGAGGGGTGGCAGCTCAAGCTGTCGCTCACGCCGGCGGCGCGCAGCGGCGACGTCGTCGCCCGCCTCGACGGCGCGGTCGTGCGGCGCGGCTCCTTCACCCTCGGCCCCATCGACCTGGAGGTCGCGTGGCAGGAGCGGCTCGGCGTCCTTGGGCCCAACGGATCGGGCAAGTCCACGCTGCTCGTCGCACTGCTCGGCGAGATCGACCTCGCCGGCGGGCGGCGCTGGCTCGGGCCGGGCGTGCGCATCGGGCGCATGGAGCAGGCCCGTGACGCGTTCGACGACCCGTCCCCGCTGCTCGCGCGCTTCCAGGCTCGCACCGGCATGGTGACCAGCGAAGCCCGCTCGCTGCTCGCGAAGTTCGGGCTCGGCGCCGACCACGTCGACCGGCCCACCGACCGCCTCTCACCCGGTGAGCGCAGCCGTGCGATCCTCGCCGCGCTGATGGCCGAGGGCGTGAACTGCCTGGTGCTCGACGAGCCGACCAACCACCTCGACCTCGCTGCGATCGAGCAGCTGGAGGAGGCGCTCGCCGCCTTCGATGGCACGCTCGTCCTCGTCAGCCACGACCGCCGGTTCCTCGACGCCGTCGGCCTCACGAGGACGATCGACCTCGCTGCTTCTGGCGTGCGTTAGCGCGCACCGCGATCCCTAACGCACGCCAGAACGACGCTCTCGCCGTTCGATGGCCCAGCCGCCGGCGACGCACAGCAGCGCGATCGCGATCGCTGGCCACTGGCCGGCGCGGGTCGCGAGCGTGTCACCCTCACGCAGCCCGACGGTCGCCTGGAGGACGCGCGCCTCGCTGATCGCGCTGCGGGCGACGACGGTGCCGTCGGGGCGGATGATCGCGGTGAAGCCGGTTGGCGCCGCCTGCAGCACCCAGCGCCCGGTCTCGATCGCGCGCATCCGCGATGAAGCGACCTGCTGGGTCTGGACGATGGTGCCGGTGAACGACGCGCCATTGGTCGGGTTGAGCAAGATCCGCCCGCCGTTGCCGATGCCGTCGCGCGCCCGCTCCGGGAAGAAGACCTCCCACGAGATGGCGACCCCGACGCGGCCGATCGGCGTGTCGAGCGTCGCAGGACCGTCACCTGTGAGCGCGTCGCGTGAGATGAGCGCGTCGCCCGCGATGGGCTCGAGGATCGAGCGGAACGGGACGAACTCGCCGAACGGCACGCGGTGGACCTTCTCGAAGCGATCGCCGAACGAGCCCTCCGGTTCGACCACGACGGCTGTGTTGTGGAACCGGTCGCCGTCGCCCTCAACGACGCCGGCAACGATCGGCGCGTTCAGCGCGCGCGCCAGCGCGAGCAGCTCGCGGCCCTCCCGGGTCGCGGCCACCGGCCCCTCGACGTTCACGACGTTTTCGGGCCAGAGGACGAGGTCGACGGGGAGGCGCACCTTCTCGGTCGCGTCGAGGTGGCGGTCGAACACCACGCGCTCGTCCGTCTCCTCGGCTCGCGTCCCCTGCGGACCGCCGCCCTGCACGAGCGCGACGTCGATGGTGCCGGTCTCGTAGCCGTCCGGCGCGATCACGCCGAGTACGACAAGCGCGACGACCGCACCGGCCCCGGCCAGCGCGGGAGCGCACGCGCCGCGCAGCGCGGCGGCGACGGCCATCGTCACCGCGATGGTCACGATGAGCAGCCCGAGCGCGCTGCCGAGGCGCAGGACCGGCGCGAGCGGCCCCGCGACCTGGCCGATGGCGAGGTTCGACAACGGCACGCCGCCGAACGGCCAGCTCCAGCGCAGCAGCTCGGCCAGCGCCAGTCCGCCCGGCAGCGCCAGCCAGCGGCCGGGGCCTGGCGGGCACGCGGCGACACCGGCGCCGAGCATCGCGGAGTAGACGAGGCAGGCGATGACGTAGCCGGGGAGCGTGAGCGCCTGCATCCAGATCAGCGACGGGAAGAACAGCGCGGCGGCCACCAACCACGTTCGAGCGAACCGCTGGCGGACGGGGCGGTCGGCGACGAGGCGCTCGAGCAGCACGAGCCCCGGCAGCGCCAGCGGCCACCACCCCCACGGCGGCACGGAAAGGCACAGCAAGCCGCCGGCGAGCACGGCCGCGCCGAGCGTGCGGGCGCGAGGCGGGAGCTGCA
>CAYSAC010000052.1:0-16347 GCA_964428815.1 uncultured Acidimicrobiaceae bacterium
GCTCCGGCTACGGCGGCAACGCGCTGCTGGGCAAGAAGTGCTTCGCGCTGCGCATCGCGTCGACGATGGCGCGCGACGACGGTTGGATGGCCGAGCACATGCTCATCCTCGGCATCACGCCGCCGAACGGCGAGAAGCGCTACATCGCCGCCGCGTTTCCGTCAGCGTGTGGCAAGACGAACATGGCGATGCTCATCCCGACGCTGCCGGGCTGGAAGGTCGAGACCATCGGCGACGACATCGCCTGGATGAAGTTCGGCGACGACGGTCGCCTCTACGCCATCAACCCGGAGGCCGGCTTCTTCGGCGTCGCGCCCGGCACGGGCGACGACACCAACCCCAACGCCATCGCAACGCTCCACGCCAACTCGATCTTCACCAACGTCGCTGCCACCGACGACGGCGACGTGTGGTGGGAGGGGCTGTCCGACCCGCCGGCCCACGCCGTCGACTGGAATGGAGAGGACTGGACGCCGGACACCGGTCGCCCTGCCGCGCATCCCAACGCCCGCTTCACCGCACCGGCGAGCCAGTGCCCGTCGATCGCACCGGAGTGGGAGGACCCCAAGGGCGTTCCGATCTCGGCGATCCTCTTCGGCGGCCGCCGCGCGACGAACGTGCCGCTCGTGACCGAATCGTTCGACTGGCAGCACGGCGTGTTCCTCGGCTCGATCATGAGCTCGGAGAAGACCGCGGCCGCGGCCGGCACTATCGGCGAGGTGCGGTTCGACCCGTTCGCGATGGTTCCGTTCATGGGCTACAACGCCGGCGACTACATGGGGCACTGGCTCGAGATCGGCCGCGCCGCCGATGCGGCGAAGCTGCCGCGGCTCTACTGGGTCAACTGGTTCCGAAAGGACGCCGACGGCTCGTTCCTGTGGCCAGGCTTCGGCGAGAACAGCCGCGTCTTGAAGTGGATCATCGAGCGGCTCGACGGCAGCGCCCCCGCGGTCGACACCCCGATCGGCCGCGTGCCAGAGCCGGGCGCGCTCGACACCGAGGGCCTCGGCCTCGACGACGCGCAGGTCCGCACGCTGCTGTCGGTCGACCCCGAGGCGTGGCGCGGCGAGGTCCCGCTCATCGAGGACCACTACGAGTTCCTTGGCGAGCACCTGCCAGCCGAGCTCCGCGATGAGCTCAACGAGCTCGAGAAGCGCCTCGCAGCTGGCTAAGACGAGACGCCAGACTCCAGCGGCGCGGTCAACGCCCAGCCGTAGCTCCGCTCGGTGGCCGCGGCGGGCCGGCGGGTCGGCGTGGGGAGCGCCAGCGAGCAGCCGACAACGACGACGCCGAAGGCGTGTCGAAGTAATTGCGGAGGGGCGGGGCCGAAGCCCCGCCCCAGCCAAGTCGGCATCTGACAGGAAGCCGCCCTGGGCCCTAGTAGCCCTCCCTCGGCCTGCGGCGCGCTGCGACGGGGCCGGCCGATCTGGCCGAAAGCCCGGCGCTCCCGCGCTTGAGTACGCCGGAGTCCCGGAGGCGCTATCGCGCCGCCAGCTGATCGACCACCTGGCCAAGATGGGCCGGCGCGGGTCACGGGCGACACAGCGGACCGCGTGCCCACGCGCGAGGAGCCGGGGCACGAGCCGACGCCCGATGTAGCCGGTCGCACCCGTCACGAGGACGCGCGCCGGTTGTTCCCCCACATGATCAGCGTGCCGCTCCGCGGCTCGCCGTCACAGGGCCGTTCGGCCCATGAGGTGTCAGCGAGCCGCGAGCACCTCGTCGATCCACCCGAGTGCGGCGATGGCGGTCGGGAAGCCGTTCGTCGTGATCGCGAGGAGCGCGACCTGGCGGACGTCGTCCTCGGTCGCGCCAGCGGCGAGTGCCTTGCGAATGTTGGAACACACGGCACCTTCCGCAAGTGCGCCGACGGCGAGCCCGAGCTTCACGAGCCGCTGCGTCCGCTCGTCCAGTGAGCCGCAGGCCTCCGTCGCCGCGCCGAGCGCGTCGAGCGCGCCGGCGACCGTGCCGAACCGCTCGCGGAAGCCGACGTAGACGTCAGGCAGGTCGCCGTCCCCATCTGGGACACAGGCATTGGGGCCGACGAATGGGGGTCCAAAGGCCCTACCGGTCGGCCGTCCGCCTCCGGATGATGACCGTAT
The DNA here is from genome assembly GCA_964428815.1 of uncultured Acidimicrobiaceae bacterium. Taxonomy (GTDB): domain Bacteria; phylum Actinomycetota; class Acidimicrobiia; order Acidimicrobiales; family CAYSAC01; genus CAYSAC01. Next base: position 2,103 of record CAYSAC010000052.1, read on the forward strand.
CCGACGATGACGCTGGAAGAGGTGAGCATGGGTCTCGTCACACGGCGGCGGTTCCTCCAGGGATCGGCAGCGGTGGGAGGCGCCGCCGTGGGGCACGAGTTCCTGTTCGGAGCCCCGGAGACGCTCATCGCATCCTCGAAGAAGGCGGCGGCAGCTGGCACCGAGGACTTCGTGCGCACGGCCTGCTGGATCGGCAAGCAGGAGTGCGGGATCATCGCCCGTCGCATCGACGGTCGGGTGGTCAAGCTCGACGGCGACCCCGACAACCCCCGCAACCTTGGAACCCTGTGCCCGAAGGGCCAGGCCCAGATCCACACGCTCTACGACCCAGACCGGATCTTGAGACCGCTCCGCCGGACGAACCCAAAGGGCCAGCCGGGCGAGTGGAAGGCCATCTCGTGGGACGAGGCCATTGCGCTGGTCGCCGAGAAGCTGAGCACCGCGGCGGCGACGGACAAGCGGTACGCAGGGTGGGTCGCCGGGCGCGACCGGATGAAGCCGATCTTCGGCCAGGCGATCCCCGGAGCGTTCGGCCTCACCAGCTACGCCCGCAAGGGCCAGGACTGCGACGGGCCGGCGGAGCAGTCGCTCGAGGCGACGTGGGGCGCGGCCACAGTCCCCACCCCCGACCTCCGCCACTGCAACTACCTGATCTGCTACTGGGGCCTCACCACCTCGGGCGGGCCCGGCCTGTGCCAGATAACCCTGCCCCGGGAGGTCGCCGACGCCAAAGCGCGCGGGATGAAGGTGGTCGCGATCAGCCCCTACGCCCGGCCGGTGGCGCACTTCGCCGACGAGTGGGTTCCCGTCAAGCCCGGCACCGACATGGCGTTCTGGCTCGCCGTGCTGCACGTCCTGTTGAGGGACGGCTTCGTCGACCAGGACTTCTTGAAGAAGTACACCAACGCCACGGCGCTGGTGCTCCCCGACGGCACCATCGCCCGCGCCGGCGACGCCGTGCTTGTGGGTGACGCGGCCACCAAGGCGGCCGTGGCCGAGGGCCCGGGCGTCGACCCGGCCCTCTTCGGCGAGTTCGACGTCGATGGCCAGCCCGCCAAGCCCGCCCTCCAGGTGCTGAAGGACCAGCTGGCGGAGAACACGCCGGAATGGGCCGCCAAGGTCTGCGACGTGTCCGCCGAGCAAATCGACCGGATCGCCCACGACCTGGGGCGCAACGCCATGATCGGCTCGACCACGACGATCGACGGCGTCACGGTGCCACTGCGACCGGTCGCGTACGGAGCGCACGGGGTGCCGCCCAAGTGGTGGAGCGCCTTCCAGACGCACCGAGCGATCCTCCTCACCTTCATGGTGCTCGGCGCCATCGAGTCCGCAGGCTCCGTCCACTTCTGGGACAAGGAGGGCGAGGACCCCGCCGGGATCGAGGAGGAGCTGCTCGACCACGCCGCCAAGGACCCCGTCGATCTCGATCTGCGCAAGTCGAAGTGGTTCCCCTTCGAGTCCGCCGGCTACCTGGCCTTCCCGGAGGTCGTCAACAACCTCGAGAAGTACGGCCTCGATCACAAGCTCGACGAGATGGCGCTGCTCTGTCACGCCGTGAACCCACTGCTGAGCAGCCGTCCGGCCGACAAGGCGCTCGACGCGTGGAAGAAGTTCGGCTTCGTCGCCATGCTCCTTCCCAGCATCAACGCCACGGCCGACTACGTGGCCGACGTGGTGCTGCCGTGCGGGACGCTCGACAAGTGGGAGGGGCCACTCCCGGCGCGGACCCTTTACCAGAAGGCGGACACGGTGCGGGCACCGGCCATGAAGCCGCGGGGCGAGTCGAAGAGCGAGCTGGAGATCTACCTCGACCTCGCCGAGAAGATGGGCAAGCTCTCCGGCGATGCCGGGTACCTGGCGGCGATCAACAAGGCCCTGAAGATCAGCCTCCCGCTCGACCAGAAGCCCGGCGTCGAGACGATCCTGGAGGCATGGGCCCAGGCCAAGCACAAGGTCAGCCTCGAGGACTTCATGAACGGCGCGGTCAAGCCGAAGGACATCCCGGCGACCGACCTCTACCTGACCATCGCCGACCCTCCGCTCCTCGGTGTCAAGGCGCGCTTCTACCAGGAAGCCTTCCTGAAGACCGGCCAGGTCATGCGAGAGCACGGCGGGCCGGCCGACTTCTCCGAGCGCTGGACGCCGTACCCGCGGTGGACGACACCTCCGATGGAGAAGTCGCCGCCCGAGTACGACCTCGTCCTGATGGACTTCAAGATGATCGAGTACAAGCAGACCCGAACGGAGAACCCCCTGCTCCGCGAGCTGGCGCCCGAGAACCCGCTCGTCATGAACACCAGGACGGCCAAGAAGCGCGGCCTGGAGGACGGCGACCTGGTCGAGATCGAGTCACACAACCCGATCAGTGGAGAGACCGCCCGGACGCGCACCCGGCTCGCCGCTACCGAGGCGATTCGTCCTGACACCGTGGGGATGACTCACCACGTCCACCGGCTCGACCTGCCGAGTGTCAACCAGCTCCTCCTCCACGGCCCGGGGTTCTGGGACATCGGGTCGGGCTGGTTCTCGCACGTGAAGGTCAAGGTCAAGAAGGTGGAGGGCTGACATGGGAGTCGTAGCCGAGCTGAAGGGTGGTCACCGGTGACCAAGTACGCGATGGTCGTCGATCTCGCACGCTGCCAGGGGTGTCGGGCGTGCATGGAGGCGTGCAAGATCGAGAACAACACGCCTGCGGGCTCATTCTTCATGTATGTGTTCCGGCTCGAGGAGGAGGAGTTCCCCCACACCCAGGTGTCGTTCCTTCCCCGGCCCTGCCAGCACTGCGACAACGCCCCGTGCGTCAAGGTCTGTCCGGTGGGCGCTCGGTTCAAGCGGGAGGACGGCATCGTCCTCACCGACTACGAGCGCTGCATCGGCTGCCGGTACTGCGAGGTGGCGTGTCCCTACGGGGTGAACAACTTCAACTGGAAGAAGCCCGAGGACAACTACTACGTCGACTGGAACGAAGACGCCGGGGTGCGGGAGGTCACGGGCGGCGTGGTGCCGCCGTGGCGCAACCCCGACCTGCAGGTGGTCCAGGGGGACGAGAAGCGGCTGACGGCGGGAGGCGGCCACTTCAAGGGCGTGGTCGAGAAGTGCACGTTCTGCGTCCACCGGGTCGACAAGGGCTTGGACCCGGCCTGCGTCGTGAGCTGCCCGTTGGACGCCCTGATCTTCGGCGATCGTGAGGACCACGGGAGCCGCGTGAGTCAGTACCTGGAGAGGGACCACTTCCGGCTGCTGGAGGACGCCGGCACCGAGCCCAGCGTGTTCTACGTGGGCGGCATCCCGCCCGGGACAGAGGCACGAGAGATCGAGCGAGTGAAGTCGGAGGTGAAGGCATGAGTGCACAGGCATCGGTCTCGGAACGGCTCCCGCTCGGCGTGGGCCGCCTAACAGTCCGGTGGGTGCTGTTCGCGGTCCTCGCTGCCCTCGTGTTCCTGTTCGGTGTCCTGGAGTACTCGCGGCAGGCGACCCAGGGCCTGGTCGTCACCGGCATGCGCGACATCGGCCCGATGGGCGGCTCGGTGTGGGCGCTCTACATCGTGTTCGACGTCTACTTCGTGGGCGTGAGCTTCGCCGGCATCACCGTGGCCGCTCTCATCCGGCTCCTCGACCTCGGACGGCTCAAGCCGGTGGCCCGCATGGCCGAGGTGCTCACGGTCGTGTCGCTCATCCTGGCCTCGTTCACCGTGCTGGCCGACCTCGGCCAGCCCCTCCGGGGCATCGTGAACCTGTTTCGCTACGCCCGTCCCCAGTCGCCGTTCTTCGGCACGTTCTCGCTGGTGATCGGCGGCTACCTCTTCGCCAGCCTCGTGTTCCTGTACCTCGACGGGCGGGCCGACGCCGCCCGCCTGGCCCGGGTGCCGAGCCGCCTCCAGTGGCTGCACCGGGGCTGGGCCGCCGGCTACCAGGACACGGCCGCCGAGCGGGAGCGCCACAGCCGGACGACCCGCTGGCTGGCCATCGCCATCATCCCGCTGCTGGTGACGGCCCACTCGACGCTGGGCTTCATCTTCGGGCTCCAGGTCGGGCGCCCCGGGTGGTACAGCGCCCTGCAGGCGCCGTCCTTTGTGGTGATGGCCGGCGTGTCGGGAGTCGGAGTGGTCGTCGTGCTGGCGGCCGTCGTGCGCCGGTCCCTGCACCAGGAGTCGCGGATCACCGGCGATGCCTTCGCCACCCTCGGGCGCTTCCTCATGGTGCTGCTGTTCGTCTACCTGTACTTCATGGTGGTCGAGCTGCTGACCACGATGTACGCGGCCGGCGAGCACGAGAGGCGGATCTCCGACGCCATCCTGTCGGGCGACTACGCCTGGATCTACTGGTCGTCGGTGGCCCTGCTGGTGCTGTCCACCATCGCCCTGTTGTGGCAGGACCTCACCAAGCGATGGAGCATCGGCCTGCTGGTGGCGTGCGGCGTGGCCGTCAACATCGCCGCCATCGGCAAGCGGTTCCTCATCGTGGTGCCGGCGCAGACCAAGGGGACGCTGCTGCCCTATGCGGCGGGCTCGTACTCGCCCACGGCGGTGGAGATCGGCGTCGTGCTCGGGCTGTTCGGCCTCGGAGCGCTGCTGATCGGCCTCTTCGCCAAGGCCTTCCCGATCATGGAGCTCGAGGAGGAGGCGACTGATGCGTAGGACGATCACCTTGCTGATGATCCTGGGCGGGTTCGCCCTCATGGTCGTGAGCTACTTCTTTCTCGCCACGCCATGGGGCAGCAGCGAGGTGAGCGACAGCAACCCTCGGGTCTCCTTCGCCGCCACGCTGTTCGTGGTGGGCGTGGTTTCGGTCTTCCTCTCGGCGGTCGTCTACGAGCTCCTACCCGACCGACGGAAGCGATGACCGAGGAGGGCCGCGACTGGGGGGAGGTGGCCCAGCTCCGCCAAGCCCTGTACCGGTTCTTCGGCGGCGGGCTGCTGCCCCCGGACCGCGGTCGGGTCGAGGGCCTCCTCGCCGCGGCCGACGTGCTGGACGACGCCGGGGTCGACGACTTCGCCTTCGCCGTGCCGTGGCGCGTGTTCACGGCCGCCCTCGACGAGCTCCCCTCGCTCGAGGACCTGGACGCGTCCTACATCCGATTGTTCATCAGAGGAGCCGGGGGCGGGATCTGCCCGGCTGTGGAGTCGGAATACACGGCGCCTCCCGGCGCGGGAGCGGCGCTGGTGGCCGTGGAGCTCGAACGGGAGTACCGGGCGCTGAACCTCGAACTCGGGCCCGCCGTGCTGCACCCGGCCGACCACGCGGCGAGCGAGCTGGAGGCCATGGCCTTCCTGTGCCACCGCGAGGCGCACGCGTGGGAGGAGGACGCGCTCAGCGAAGTCGTCGAGGTGCGCCGGGCCGAGTGGGGGTTCCTCCATCGGCACCTGGCCCGCTGGTTCCCGATCTTCGCCCGCCGCCTCCGGGAAACCACACCGCCCGCCGGCTTCTACGTGGCCCTGGTCGACGCCGCCGACGCCTTCGTGCAGCACGACCAGGAACTGGTGGCCTCTCTTGCCGGGGCGCGCGCCGGGAAGACGAGATGACGTCCATCCTCCTCTGCGGGGAGGCGCTTCCCGGCCCGAACCTCGGCGAGGGGCTCTCCCGAGCGGGTGCGCGCGTCGTCCCGGAGCTGTGTCGGCGGCCGGACCTCATCCGGGAGTTGGCGGCCGGATCCGACCGTCTGGTGCTCGGGCTGTGCCGCGGGCGGTACTCCCTGGGTGCCGTACAGCGGGAGGCCCGGAGGGTGGGGCTCGATCCCCTCGGCGTGGAGATCGTCGATCAGCAGGCGGCGGCCGGCGATCTCGACCGTCTCGAGGTGATGGTGGCGGGGGCGGTGGCGAGGGCCACGGCGTTCGCCGGCAGCCGTCCCGAGCACGCCAAGCTCGACACCCCTCGGGAGGCGAGCCGGCGGGCGCTGCTCACGTTCTCCCTCCCCGAGTACCACGGCGCTCCCGCCGTCGAGACGGCCCGATGCGCGGCCGGTACCGGGTGCCAGGCGTGTGTCGGAGTCTGCTCCCGCACGGCCCTCTCGATCGAGAACGGTCGCGTCGTGCTCGACCGGTCGCGCTGCGAGCCCTGCGGACGCTGTGTGACCGCCTGTCCGACCGGTGCCCTCGTTGACCCAACCTGCACCTCCGCGCAGCTCGAGGGCCAGGTGCGGGCCATCCTCGACCCCGACATCGGGCCGCCGGGATGGCGAGGGATCACCTACACCTGCCGGCGCGCCGGCAGGGCAGAGAGCGCGGAGGGGTGGTATCCGGTGGTCGTCCCCTGCGCGGGGATGGTCACCACTGGCTGGCTCCTGGCGCCGCTCCTCATGGGGGCGGCCGCCGTCGGGCTGCGACCGTGCAGCGAGGCGGGCTGCCCGCTGCGCCACGACGCGTTGGTCCACCAGCGGGTCGACTTCGCCCGGACGCTGCTGGCCGTCCTCGGTGCCCACGCCGAGCGGGTGACGTCGGCACCCGACGTGCCACCGTCGATGGCGCCCCTTCCCCCCGGTGCCCTGGAAGATGCCTTCGGGCCCCTCGGCGGCCCCCGTGTCGCCCTGGCCCTGGCGGAGCGGTTCGACGCCGAGAACGTGGTCATCGACCAGCCCGGCTCGCCCGCGGGCCTGGTCGACATCCGCCCCGAGGCGTGCACGGGGTGCGCCATGTGCGCCGAGCGTTGCCCCACCGGCGCCCTCGCGGCGACGCGGGGCGATCGCCTGTCGATCACCTTCGACTCCTCACGGTGCACGGCGTGTGCCCAGTGCCTCTGGGGGTGCCCGGAAGCCGACCGGGGCGCCATCCGGCTGTCGGCGGCCGTCGACTTCCGCAGGCTCCGAGCGGGTGTCGGCGAGCTGTTCGGCGACGAGGAGGTGCGGTGCGCGGCCTGCGGGAAGCCGGTGGCACCCGAAGCCATGATGGCCCGGATAAGAGAGCTGCTCGACGACGACGGCGCGCTCCTCGACGTCATCGGCCGCACGTGCATCGACTGCCGGCGATCCCGGCCGGTTGCTGGTTGAACCCCTGGGGTGACCCGAGGTGGTGGTGCTGGTGCTGTTCGGCGCTCACCGCCTGGTACGAGGACTACCTCTCCAACGAGCTCACCAACGGCGCGCCCGGCATCACCCTCGACGAGCTCAAGGCGCTCCCCCGGCGCCGCGACGCCAAGGGCACCCGCTACCACAAGTACGCCGAGCCGGTCACCCGCACCCAGAACAACCCGTGGCTGCTCGAGATCAAGCCCGACAACCTCCACAAGGAGGCGTGCGTCACGCTCCGTAGGGCGTAGCGTTGCAGCCCATGGCCGACTACCTGCCCGACGTCTACCGCAGCTTCCGCGAGCGATTCCCCGAGGTCGCCGGCGCCCTCGATGAGCTCGGCCGGACCACGGAGGCGGCTGGCTCCCTCGATGTGCGGACGCAGCGGCTCGTCAAGCTCGGCATCGCCATCGGGGCGCTCGCCGAGGGCGCGGTGCGCTCCAACGTCCGAAAGGCACTCGCCGAAGGCGCGAGCGCCGAGGACATCCGCCACGTCGTAGTGCTCGCGATCACGACCGCTGGTTTCCCCGCGGCCGTCGCCGCGCTCGGCTGGGCCGACGAAGTGCTCGACGCGTCAACGACGACGTCCTAGACGGAACGCGCCTCAGGACTACTCGAAGTCCTCCCCGTCGGTCGCGTCCGCGAACGGCTCGGCAGGAGCTGAGCCGATCTCGGTCGTCCCGCGATCTGGTCGAGGAGCGCGTGGACGAGTCGTCTGGTACTCGTCACTCATGGTCGACATCTCGTCGAGAGCGGCCCGTCGAAGCTGGCTGCTGATCTGGCCACGGAACAAGGGTGGCAGGACATCGAAGAAATCGCAACGACTCCGCGGGTCGATTCCCGTCACCCGCTCCACCAAGCCGGTCAGCCCGACCGGCGGAGCCGGTGCAGGCCGAGGCCCGCGCCTAGTGCTGCCGCGATGACGGAAGCGGCAGCAGACCGGCGTTGCGGCACTGCTCGGCCAGATCCGCGAGCTCGTCTACGTAGGCGTCGCGATCCAGCTCGCCGTCGAGGTACCGCTGGCGCAGCTCGAGGAACGTGCTCTCCACGAGCAGATCGACCAGCTGCTCGAACAGCCGGGCCTCGAGCTCGTCGTTGCCCTGGACGAGCTGGAGCGTGCCGAGGACGTCGTCCTGCTCCTGGTCCACCCTCGCGATGAGGCGTGCGTGCGCGTCCACGCCTCTTTGTTCCCCGCCCGGCCACCGAACTCCTTCCTCACCCTGTGTGCTTTTCTCACTACATTCCCAGTGCAAGAACCGCAGGTCGAGGGACCCGGGCGGCCGGTTACCATGCGCCGGGCACCCATCCGTTCGAGGAGGCACGATGGCAGTCACTGCGTACATCCTGATCCAGACCGAGGTCGGCAAGGCCGCCCAGGTCGCTGAGGAGGTCGCCGACATCGACGGCGTCGTATCAGCCGAGGATGTCACGGGTCCTTACGACGTCATCGCGCGCGCCGAGTCCGCGAACGTAGACGAGCTCGGTAAGATGGTCGTCAGCCGCGTCCAGATGATCGACGGCATCACCCGCACGCTCACCTGCCCGGTGGTGCACCTCTAGCGATCGGCATCCATGACCAGCGAGCTTGCGACGCGGCAGCGGATGCGCATCGGGATGATCGCGCCGCCCTGGCTCACCGTCCCGCCGGCCGGTTACGGCGGCACCGAGGCTGTCATCGACCGCCTCGCACGCGGCGTGCAGGCCGCAGGCCACGACGTTCTGCTCTGGACGACCGGCGACTCGACCTGCCCCGTCCCGATGGGCCATGTCCTCCCCCGCGCCGCGAGCGACCAGATGGGCATCGCCTCGGTCGAGCTGCAGCACCTGATCTGTGGCTACCGAGCGATGCGCGAGTGGGGCGCGGACCTGGTGCATGACCACACGCTCGTCGGACCCCTGTACGCCGAGCGGTTCGCTGCGCTGCCAGTCGTCACCACGAACCACGGGCCGTTCGACGCTGCGCTCAGCGACCTGTACCGCGAGGTCGCCAAGGCCGTCTCGGTGATCGCGATCAGTCACGACCAGGCGGCGCGCGCCGGCGGCATCCCGATCGCGAAGGTGATCCACCACGGCCTCGACCTCGATCGGTTCCCGTTCGGCGACGGCGGTGGCGACGCCCTTGGCCCCTACTTCCTCTTCCTCGGCCGCATGACGGCGGACAAGGGAGCCAGGGAGGCGGTCCACGCGGCACGCGCCGCGGGGGTGCGCCTGCTCATCGCCGCGAAGATGCAGGAGCCGCTCGAGCGCGCGTTCTTCGCGAACCACGTCGAGCCCTTGCTGAGTGAGGACGCCGTCTACGTCGGCGAGGTCGGCCCCGAAGAGCGGCTCCGCCTGCTCAGCGGCGCCCGCGCGCTGGTCAACCCGATCTCATGGCCCGAACCGTTCGGCCTCGTCATGATCGAGGCGCTGGCTTGCGGCACACCCGTCATCACCCTGCGCGCCGGCGCCGCGCCAGAGCTGGTCGACGACTGGGTCACCGGGCGCGTGTGCGACAACCTGGACGAGGTCGCGGCCGCGATGCGCGTCGCCGGCGCCTTCGACCGCCGGGCCTGCCGGACCGCGGCCGAAACCCGCTTCTCGACGGAGCGGATGGTGGAAGAGCACCTCGACCTCTTCGAGTCGCTCGTGGCTCGGACGGCGCTCACCGCGTGAGCGCGGCGTCACCGTGGGACACCGCCGCTCCAGTAGCGGCGGTCGGTGACGAGCAGCACACCACCGCCCTGGTCGAAGGGCAGACGTTCTGCCTCTCGACGTCCGCGGGCGACATGGTGCCGGAGGCGCCCCACGGGCTGTTCGTGCTCGACACGCGCGTGCTGTCCCGGTGGGAGCTGCGGCTCAACGGCGCCAGGCTCGAGCCCTTGGCCGTCGCGCACGACGAACCCTTCGGCGCGACCTTCGTGAGCCGCGGCGCACCCGCACCGGGCGCGGCCGACGCCGATCTCGTCGTCTTCCGCGAGCGGCGCATCGGCTGGGGCATGCGCGAGTGCATCGAGGTGACCAACCATGGTCTCGGTGCGGCGCCGTTGGTCATCGAGCTGCGCTGCGATGCCGACTTCGCCGATCTGTTCGAGGTGAAGGAGAGCCGGGTCGTGGCGCGACCGTCGGGCGCGGATGCCGATGACCTCTCGCTCTGGTTCACGGGCGGCAACGGCGACGCGACCAAGCGGGTCGACGTCACGCCATCACGGACGCCCGACACGGCGCCGGGTGCGCTCACCTGGCGCGCCGAGCTGAAGCCACGTGAGACCTGGCAGGTGTGCCTCGAGGTGACGATCACGATGCCGAGCGGGCCGCTCGAGCCCCGCTTCCGGTGCGGCGCGGCGGACGAGTCCTCGGTGCCCATCCAGCGCTTGAGCGAGTGGCGCGCCCGCCTGCCGACGGTCTCGACCGATTGCGACGGACTTGCCCGCGCCGTCGCGAGGTCGGGCGAGGACCTAGGCGCGCTGCGCATCTTCGATCCAGAGCACCCCGACGACGCCATCGTCGCCGCTGGCGCGCCGTGGTTCATGACCCTGTTCGGGCGCGACTCGCTGATCACCGCGTGGATGACGCTGCCGGCCGACGCGAGCCTCGCCCACGGCGTGCTCGAGACGCTGGCTCGCCTGCAGGGCGACAAGACCGATCTGCTCACCGAGGAGGAGCCGGGCAAGATCCTCCACGAGGTCCGCTTCGGCGGCGCCGGAGGCCTCGCGCTGGGCGGCGGCGACGCGTACTACGGCTCGGTCGACGCGTCGCCGTTGTTCGTCATGCTGCTCGGCGAGCTACGGCGATGGGGTCTCGGCCACGAGATCGTCGAGCGCCTGCTGCCCCACGCCGATCGCGCGCTCGCGTGGATCGAGGCGACAAGCGATCGCCATGACGGCTACCTCGCGTACGAGCGCCAAAACCCGCACGGGCTCGTGAACCAGGGCTGGAAGGACTCGTGGGACGCCATCCGCTTCGCCGACGGGACGATCGCGGAGCCACCGATCGCGCTGTGCGAAGTGCAGGGCTACGCCTACGCCGCCCACGTCGCGCGCGCCCACTTCGCCAGGGAGAGCGGCGACCACGCTGGTCACGAACGCCACCGGCAGCTGGCCGAGGACCTCCGACGCCGGTTCAACGAGGACTTCTGGCTCGAGGATGCCGGGTGCTTCGCGCTCGGCCTCGATCGCACGGGCCGGCCGATCGACGCGGTGACGTCCAACGTCGGCCATTGCCTCTGGACCGGCATCGTCGACCCCGCCCGCGCACGCGCTGCCGCCGACCGCCTGCTGGCCGACGACATGTTCTCTGGCTGGGGCGTGCGCACGCTCGCGTCGACCATGGCCGCGTACAACCCGGTCAGCTACCACAACGGATCCGTCTGGCCCCACGACAACGCCATCTGCGCAGCCGGGCTCGCCCGCTACGGGCTCCTCGACCACGCCCACCGCATCATCGAGGGCCAGCTCGCAGTCGCGAGCGAGCGAAGCGGGCGACTGCCCGAGCTGTTCGCCGGATTCGGACGCGCTGAGCTCGCCGTCCCTGCCGCCTACCCCGCGTCCTGCGCACCGCAGGCGTGGGCCGCCGCCGCGCCGCTGCTGTGGCTGCGGACGCTCCTCCGGCTCGACCCGTGGGTGCCGTTCGACAAGGTGTGGATCGCGCCCGAGCTGCCGGCCTGGATCGAGCGGCTCGACGTCGGCGGCATCCGGCTCGGCGCCAGCACGCTGGCGGTGCACGTGGAGGGCGGCGCGGTCGACATCGACCTGGACGGCTCGCTGCAGGTCGTGCGCCAGCCTCGGGCGCCGCTCACGGCCTCGACCTAGCTACAACTGCCGTTCGATGACGACGAGCATCGCCCTGATGCCGAGTCCCATGAGGAACAGGCCGCCGAAGCCGTAGAGCAGGTACCGCCGGCTCGCGAGCTGCTGGCGGTAGGCGTACAGGATTGCCACCGCGATGATCGCGACGAAGCCGTAGAACGGGTGGAACGACTTCGCGATGTCGATGTCCTGGCGCTGCGCGAGCGCGACGCCCATCCCCACCTGGACGAAGATCGCGAGCTCGACCACGACCGTGAACCACCAGAGCGCGCGGGTGCGGAGCGACTCGATCCGGTGCGCGCCGAGCGCCCACAGGCCAGCCAGGCCGTTGCCGATGATGACGAACCAGGCGAAGGACTCGTGGAGGTCGCGGAGCAAGGCCCGAGAACCTAGGCGGCGTTCAGGACGCCGCGGTACTCAGCTGGCGGCAGCGGCGGCCGACATGGCCTGCGCCTCGGCGTAGGCCTCGGCGGCGACGTCGACGAGCTCGCTGATCTCGTCATCGGTGAAGCCGGCCAGCCGGCGGAAGTTACGGGCGAGGTGAACGGGGTTCTCCTCCTCCTCGCCGCGGAAGCCGCCGAAGCTGAAGAGCTTGTCCACCGCGCGCTGGAAATCGAGCGCCTCCTTCTGGCGCTCGGGGTCCGAGGCGGTGAGGCGGCGCAGCCAGTCGGAGCCCATCTTCACGTGGGTGACCTCGTCGGCGAGCATCCAGTCCTCGCAGAACTCGAGGATCGGATCGGTCGTCGCCACGCCGAAGTCGCGCATCGTGTTGAAGACGTCGATGGCGAGCCCTTCGAGGGCGCGGTTCACACCCGTGAGCCTCAGCACCGGGTCGGCGTTGCACGCGGCTTCGTAGAGCATCGTCTGCTCCGCGAACTCGCCGATCTCGGAGCCCATGTGCTCGGACAGCTTGCACGAGATCTCGACGTGGCGAGCCTCGTCCCAGCACTGCCGGGCCATGTCGAGCTTGAGCGCGAACGGCGCCTCGTCACGGCCGTCGCCGGTGTCGAAGTCCCAGCACGTGCGACCTGCGCCCTCGAGCGCCTGGATCTCGCCCACGAAGATGCCGTGCATCAGCCCGCGTGCGGCGTCGGGCGCCTCGTAGGTGTGGGGGCTGAAGTTGTTGCGGGGCTTCTCATCCGCGCGGTTGGCGTTGCGAGGGTCGAAGACGACGTCTTCGATCTTGATGCGCTCGAAGCGCTCGTCACGGGCGAGCTCTTCCACGGGCAGGCTGCGCTTCATCAGATCCCCCTGATCGCTGACATGATCTTCGCCATCGTATCCGGCGATGGCCACGATCTGCGAGGCAGGGAGGCGCCGGCTGGTCGGCCCCCAAGTCGACGAACCCTGTGCGCCAGCCCGTGGCAGGCACGGGTTCACGCACGCGGATGGGTTCACGCACACGGTTGCCGCCGGATCGGACGCGGTCACCCATGACCTCACGATCCACTTCCTGCGGCGCCCTTGTCCCGCAGCGAGCGCTAGACGGGGTCGGCGGGATCCTCTTCGTCGTCGACGACGAGCCGCGTCACGGGCACCTCGGTGAGGGCGCCGGACGCCTGGAGCTCGCGGACGGCGGGCACCGGGTCGGGGTCGGAGAACAGCTGCTCGTCGCCGTAGTCCGCCTCCCGGCCGGTGGGGTCGATCACCCACCACGACGCCTCCAGGGCGATGCCGTTCGGGTCGGTGAAGTAGATCGATCGCACGAAGCCATGGTCGACGACGTCCGTGACCTCGCACCCGTGCGCCTTGAGCCTGGCGCGCAGCTCTTCGAGCGCGTGCTCGTCGGCCAGGTTGAACGACAGGTGGTCGAACTGAGCCTTGCGCGGGTCGGGGATGCCGGCCGGCACCGCGAAGGGCTCGAGGTCGAAGCCTTGGTACTCGAAGAACGCCACCGTCTGCTCGGGACCGAACTCGAAGAAGTAGTGCCGGAAGCTGGCGTTGCCGAGGTGGGTCACCAACCGAGCGCCGAGCACCCCGTGGTAGAAGCGCACGGTCGTGTCCATGTCGGTCGTGACCAGCGCGAGGTGGTTGATGCCCCGCCAGCGGGGCGACTCCTGCGACTGGGTGTCCATGTCGACAAGGCTAGAAGGCCGCGCCCAGGATCGCTCGCGCGTCGTCCTCGCTGACCGGGCGGGGGTTGTTGATGACGTTGCGGTTGCCCTGGGACAGACGGGCGACCGCGTCGAGGTCGTCCTCGGTGACGCCGGCCTCTGATAGTCGGGCCGGCAGGCCCACCCGCGCGACGAGGTCGCTGATGGCGCCGGCAGCGTCGTCAGGCCGGCCGAGGGCAGCACCGATGCGGGCAACGTCCTCGGCCACCGCGTCCGCGTTGAACCGGACCGCGTGGCTCAGGATGATCGCGTTCGCCAGCCCGTGGGGGATGCCGGTCCGCCCGCCGATGAGCTGCGCGAGCCCGTGGTGCACACCCATGCCCGCGTTGTGCAAGCAGCGCGCC
>CAYSAC010000053.1:0-16258 GCA_964428815.1 uncultured Acidimicrobiaceae bacterium
CTGCAGCAGGTCCAAACCTGGAACCACGAGCCGAATGTCGCGGAACTCGACGGCTTCGCCGCCGAGGTAGAGGCTGCCGACCGGTACACCGGCTGAGGATGGCCGGCTTCGGGGCGCGAAGGCCAGCCCCGCTGGCCCCATCGCCAACCATCGTCGCATGACGTTGGCTGCCCCGATCGGCCCTCCCGCCGTGCAGCGGCGCCGGTCGATCATGGACGTCGCATATCTCGTCAGCCGACACTTGGTGAGCACGGTGCCCGCGAGCGACGGGGAGCTGCCCCTCCGACACGTCATGCAGCATCCCCGGCGGACAGCGCGCTGTGGTGCGCCAGCGGTGCGGTCTCGGCCCGCCGCCAGCAGCGTCTCGTTGTGGTTGAAGGGGATCGCGCCGAGGACGGCGGGCAGGGCGGGGCCGGCGGCCATGCCATTGCCCGGGCCGTGCGAGGCAGACGGCGCTATCAGTTCTTCGACCCAACTGATTCTCCTCGCGCTCCGGATCCGTGCACCGACTGGCTGATCGCGCACCGCCTCGGTCAGCTCGCGCTCGGAGCGCTCCAATTCGTGCGAATCGGGATCACGGTAGGGACCGCCCTTGCGGGCGGCCCCCCGTGCAGATCCCAGCGTGCGGGACTACCGCACTGGGCTCCTGCCTCGGATGCGAGCGTCAAAGCGCTGTTCGGGGAATGGGTGCATGACGCGGGCTGGCGGTAGCCACCGGGTCGCGAGGCGGTTCATCCGGGTCCAGTTGAGACGGGTCCGCTGGCTTCGACGCCGGAGCGCTTTGAACCAGTGTCTCGTCACCTGGGTGCGGAAGGCCGCCACAGCGTCGGTGTTGCCGGGGACGGCGTAGTAGGCGAGATGTCCTCGCACCACACTTGCCAGCCACCGGCCTTGCTCGGGTATGGGTAGATGTCGGCGTTGGTTGAGCGAGACCTTGATCTCGGCCAGCTTGGCCCGCATCCGTTTCGAGATCGTGATGCGCTTGAGCCAGAACCGCCCGTTCTTCGTCTTCCCACAGATGTGGGTGAAGCCGAGGAAGTCGAACGTCTCGGGCTTCCCGTCGCCCCGCGCCTTACGGGTCCGGGCCGCATTGCGCCCGAACTCGATGAGCCGCGTCTTGTCGGGGTGTAGCTCCAGACCGAACGCCGCGAACCGTTCGCGGAGGTCGGCGAGGAACCGTTGCGCATCAGCCTGATGCTCGAACCCGACCACGAAGTCGTCGGCGAAACGCACGATGACCATGTCACCATGCGCGTGTCGGCGTCTCCATTGCCGGGCCCACCGGTCCAGGACGTAGTGGAGGTAGACGTTGGCTAGCAACGGCGAGGCTGATGCCCCTTGGGGCGCCCCGACCTGGCTGGCTGTCCACGCTCCGTCCTCGATCACTCCCGCGTTCACCCACTTGCGGATGAGTCGCAGGACCCGCTTGTCCGCTATCCGGTGCTCGAGGAACTTCTGGAGCCAGCTGTGATCGAGCCGGCTGCGACCTCGGCCTGGTGCACGGTCGTCACCTGTTGCATGACGAGGCAGCCAGCGTCGTGCGCGCGCTCGATGAGGTCGCCGGCATCGTCGAGCGCGAACGACGCGACCGCTGGCGCGACCTCGAGGGTCAGCTCGAACCCGGCAGGATCGAGATCCGGTACGACATGGTTGATCGCGTACGGCCGGTCGGTCGCGCCGCGAAGCTCGTCCAGGTCCCTGCGGAGCTGGTCGACGGGCCGCTGCCACGCCCCGAGGCTGCCGAGCCCCCCGGCGTTCGAGACGGCAGCAGCGAGCGCCGGCGAGGTGAAGACGCTCATGCCCGCCTGCACGACGGGGACGTCGATGCCGACCAGATCGCAGAGGCTTGTCCGCACACCGCGATCTTGCCTGATCGTCTAGCTCGTCTGCTCGCGCGCCGCGAGCTCAGCCCGCAGGCGTTGCATGCCGGCCAGACCCAGCCCACGGCATCGTCGGTCCGATCTGCAGCTGCTGATCCACTGGCGGCCGTACGCTGCCCCGCGTGGCAGACACGAGCGGTGACGACGAGCTGACGTTGCTGGGCCGGCCGGTGGCCGGCCCCATCGACCACGTCGAGACCTTCGCCGCGCCGGCGGGCTGCACCCGCGTCCGGTTCCTCACCGACGAGGTCTGCTCGGTGTGCCCAGTGACCGGGCAGCCCGACATCTCCTCCGTCGTCATCGACTACGTCCCAGCAGACCGTTGCGTCGAGTCCAAGTCGCTGAAGCACTACCTCTGGTCGTTTCGCGACCGTCCGGTGTTCGCCGAGGCTCTCGCCGTGGAGATCGCGTCCGAGATCATGCGCGCGACGGGTGCGGTTGGCGTCCGGGTCGTCGTCACCCAGCACGTCCGAGGCGGGATCGTGACCGAGACGACGTCCGAGCTCGGCGCCCCCGCACCGTGAACGAACGGCGCCCGCCCGCCGCGGTCTCATTCGTCCTGTACGTCGGCACCGTCGTCGCCGCCAACTGGTTCGTGCAGAACGTCGGCGAGCAAGTCGCCCCTGGCGCTCCGCACCTCTTGCCGGTCGGCTTCGGCTACCGCGCGCCCTCAGGGGTGCTGTGGGTCGGCGTGGCGTTCACGCTCCGCGACATCGTGCAGTCGACGCTTGGCAAGCGTTGGACGATCGCCGCGATCGCTGTGGGTGCCACGCTGTCCTACCTCGTCGCACCGTCACTCGCGGTCGCGTCGGCCACGGCGTTCCTCGTGTCCGAGCTCCTCGACTTCGTCGTCTACACACCCCTCGTCGAACGGGGCCGGCTGGTGCTGGCCGTCGCGCTGTCGAACACCGTCGGCCTGGTCGTCGACACCGTCGTGTTCTTGTGGCTGGCGTTCGACTCGCTTGACTTCTGGCAAGGTCAGATCATCGGCAAGGGTTGGATGACCCTGCTCGCAGTCGCGCTCCTCGTGGCGGTTCGCCCGCGCATCGACGCGGGCACACGACCGGCCCGAGCAACGTGACGCGTCACAAGAGCGCTGGCGACGATGACCTCGGGCCGCTGGAGAGGCAGCTCGCGGGCCGTCTCGGCGCGGCGTTCGAGAGTCTGCTCGACCTCGTCACCATCGAGAGCGCGATCCGCGACCAGGACGGACGCATCATCGACTTCCGCATCGAGTACATGAACGACGTCGCGATCGACGTCGCCGGTCGGCGCCGCGAGGAGCTGGTCGGCTCGACCGTCCTCGAGATGTATCCGGCGATGGCAGGCAGCGATCTCTTCGCGGGCTACGTGCGAACGGTCGAGACCGGCGAGCCGACCGTGGTCGACTCCTTGCCGTACGAGGACGTCGTCGATGGACGGGCGGTCAGCGGCTACTACACCGTCCGCGTCACACGGTTCGAGGACGGCATCCTCATCGCGACGCGCGACATCAGCGAGCGGGAGCGAGCACGGCTCGAGCTGGAGAGCAGCCGCGTCGAGCTGGAGGCGGCCCAGCGGCTTGCCCACATCGGCAGCTGGCGGTGGGATCTCCGCACCAACGAGACCCAGTGGTCGACCGAGATGAGTCGGATCCTCGGGTGGGATCCCGAGGATCCGCCCCCGGACCGCGACGTCGCGCTCGCGCAGCTCGTCGCTCCGGGGGATCAGGCCCGTGTCGACGGGCTCACCGCGCAGGCGCTGGCGACTGACGGCTCGTTCGGCTTCGAGACGCAGATCGTTCGCACCGATGGCAGCCGCCGTGATGTCATCGGCGACGCCGAGGTCGTCCGGGACGCCGACGGCCAACCGATCCTCATGTGGGGCACGTGCCAGGACGTCACCGAGCAGCGCGAGGCCGAGCAGGCGCTCGAGCGTCAGAGCGCGGAGCTGTCGCGGGAGCGGGCCGCGGCGGAGCTGCTCCAGCGCGCCCTCCTCCCGGCTGCGCTACCGCGCGTGCCGGGGCTCGAGCTCGACGGCCACTACCTGCCAGCCGGGGAGAGCGGGCTGGTAGGCGGCGACTGGTTCGACGCGTTCGTGCTGCCCGACGGCCAGGTCGGCTTGGTGGTGGGTGACGTGGCCGGCCACGGCTTCGCTGCCGCTGGTCTCATGGGCCAGCTGCGCAACGCACTGCGCGCCCACGCGTACGCGGGCGCGTCGCCCTCGGAGGTGTTCGGGCTGCTGGACCGGCTGCTCGTCGCAATCGAGCCCGAGGCGATGGCGACGTGCGTCTACGCGACCTATGACCTCGCGACGGGGACCCTTCGATCCAGCCGCGCCGGGCACCCGCCCCCGGTGCTCGTCTCCGGTGGCGAAGCCGGGTTGCTATGGGGGACGTCCTCGCCGCCACTCGGGACGCGGGCGACTCGTGACTTCACCGAGGAGCTCACGACGGTGCCGGTCGGCGGCGTGGTCTTCCTCTACTCGGACGGGCTCATCGAGCGTCGGGGCGAGGTGATCGACGTGGGCCTCGACCGTCTCGCCGCGGCGCTGGCAGCGTGGTCGGCACCGACCATCGCCGGCCTCGGCAAGAGCCTGGCGGGCGATCTGCTGGAAGGACCTGCAGGGGACGACGTCTGCACGCTCGCCCTGCGGCGAACGCGCTGAGGTCACTCAGTCAGCACTCCAGCAAGAGGACCTCGTCGAGGCCCATGAGCCGCAGCGTCCGCTCGAGCGCTGAGGACGGCCGGACGCGCAGCTCGCCACCCCGCTCGACGCAGCGGTGGTGGGCAGCGACGATCACGCTCATCCCGACCGAGTCGACGAAGCGCACGCCGGTCATGTCGAGCACGATCGTCGTCGCGCCCCCACGCAGCAGCCTGCTGATGTGGTCCCGCAGGCCTGGGCAGGTAGCGACATCGAGCTCGCCGTCGATCCGTACTCTCGCTTCGTCGCCTTGGATGGCAGTGGGGAACGGCGCGGTGCTCGTGTCGAGATCACCGGTGCCGATGACGGCGGCGAACACCGGCCACGGCAACGGCTCGGCTCCGCCGATCTGCTGGATGAACTGACTGAGGAACCACCGCCGGTAGGCGAGGGCCTCCGGTGGGGTGGTCAGGGTGATGAGGTGATCGCCGGCTGCGCAGTGCTCGTCCAGCTCGTCGAGGAGGTCGCCGAGCCGCACCGACGCCGCTGCTGCGTCGGTGGGGACGTCGTAGGTGAGGTCGAGGCTCTCGACACCCCCGTCGAGCGCGTCCTGCAGCTCTTGCTGCGGGCGCTCGGTGAACCCCGAGAACCGCGTCGACAGCTCTTCGTTGAGGACGAACAGCCGAGCCGGAAGCTCCTCCGGCGCGGCCGAGTAGCGCAGCAGCGCGAACTCGCGGCGCAGCGCGTCCTGGTGCTCTGCCGCGCGCCGGTGCACGTCGATCGGGAGACCGAGGAGCTGGACGCGCACGAGCACGTCAGCCACCGGAGGGAGCCCCGTCCAGGTCGAGCTCGAACCAGACGACCTTGCCGGTCGGCGTGACGTCGACGCCCCAGCGGTGGGCGAGCTGAGAGACAAGCTGCAGCCCACGGCCGGTCACCGCGGTGCGGTCGTAGCGCTTCACCACGGGGACCAGCTGGTTGCCGTCGCCGACTTCGACCCGCAGCACGCCATCCTCGCAGCGCACGGTGAGCACGGCCGCGGTACGAGCATGGAGGACCGCGTTGGTGACGAGCTCGGAGGTGAGGAGGACTGCGATCTCGGCTGGCTCACCATCGACCGGTACGACCCCGGCCACGACACCACGCGCCACGGCCGCGCTCATCGGCTCCGCTGGCAGGGTGTGGGTCTCAGTCATGCGGCTTGCGGGGTCCGGGCGTCCGTCCGAGCCAACGTACTGCGCGACTGGGCGCTGACCGGTGATGCGCGTCAGCGGCGCTCGGTGCGCTGGTAGCCGCTCGTCGCGGTCCATGACTCGATCAGCAGGTACGTGCCGTCATGGCCTAGTTGGAGCAGCGACGCATCCGTGACGTCCGCGCGGAAGAGGTGGAACGGAGGCGGCGGCTCGTTGCCCGTCGCCTGTGAGAGCAGCGCACGGAACCGGGCGAACGTCGGCTCGTCGGTGACCTCGATCGCGCGCCCTCCAACCTTGGCGTCCCCCTTGCTCACCTCCTTGTCGACGGTCGCCGCGTGCAGCGCGAAGCGAGGGTCGCGGAGGAGGTCGGAAGCCTTGCGCGAGCCGTCCATCATCCCGAGCCAGAGCTCACCATCGGCGATCAGCGGCTCGAGTCCGCTGATCCGCGGTGACCCGTCGTTGCGGAGGGTCGCCAGCAGCCCGAGACCTGTCGCTGCGAAGCGGGCGGCGATGCGGGGCGCGAGGTCGGGCGCGGCGTCGGTCAGCTGCTGCCAAGTGGCCATCGCGCCATCTTGCCCTCCTGTGGTAGCCACGGCGGATGCGCTTCGACCTGATGACGGGCGGGCTGCCGCTCCGGCGGATGCAGGACCTCGCCCGCGACGCGGAGCGGCACGGGTTCTCGGGCGTGCTGGTGACCGAGGCCGGGCGCACCGCGTACCTGGCGTGCGCGGCTGCCGCCCTCGCCGCGGAGATCGAGCTGCTGACCGGCATCGCAGTCGCCTTCCCCCGCAGCCCGATGGTCACCGCGCAGACGGCCTGGGAGCTGGCAGAGGCATCGGGAGGACGCTTCCGGCTCGGCCTCGGCACGCAGGTGCGCGCCCACATCGAGCGGCGGTACGGGTCGTCATTCGACCCGCCCGGGCCGCGGCTGCGCGAGTACGTGGAGGCCCTGCGGGCGATCTTCCGCGCCTTCCGCGGAGAAGAGAAGCTCGCGTTCGAGGGCGAGCACTACCGGATGTCGCTGCTCCCGGCGCAGTGGTCGCCGGGCACGATTGACGTGCCAGCCCCTCCGATCGACATCGCCGCGGTGAACCCGTGGATGCTGCGCATGGCCGGCGAGGTGGCAGACGGGGTGCACGTGCACCCGTTGAACACGACCACCTACCTCCAGGAGACCGTGCGGCCGGCAGTCGCCGAAGGGCGCGCGCGAGCGGGACGGTCGGCCGGGTCGGTCGCGCTGATCGTGCCCTCGTTCATGGTCATCGGGGACAGCGAGGAGGAGCGCCGGCCGTGGCGGGACCTGGCTCGTATGCAGGTCGCGTTCTACGGCTCGACGCCGAACTACGGGTTCATCTTCGACCAGATCGGGCACCCGGGGACGACCGACCGCATCAGGGAGCGCCAGAAGGCGGGCGACATCGCCGGCATGGCCGCCGCGGTGCCAGAGGAGGCGCTTCCGTCGTTCACGGTGGAGGGCAGCTGGGACGAGATCAGCGACCGGATCGTCGGGCGCTATGACGGTGTGGCCGATCGGGTCGTCTCGTACTTCGCGGGCATGGCGTGGGCGCAGGACCCGAGCGTGCTCGGGCGCTGGGGCGAGGTGGCGCGCGACGTCGTCGCCCGCACGTGACGGGCCACATCCGGCTGTACGCTCCCGACGGAGGTGGGCCACGGTGGTCGCTGCATGGTTCGCGTTGGGGATCGTCCTGCTGCTGTTCGAGTTGCACCACCTCGCGTTCTACGCGCTGTTCGGCTCGTTGGGCGCCTTCGCTGCCGCCGCGGTCGCGGTGGGCGCGCCGTCGGCGTTGGGAGCGCAGGCAGTCGTCGCCGTGGGGGTGGCGGTTGCCGGGGTCGTCGTCGTGCGGCCGATGGTCAGCAACGCCTACGAGCGCCGTCACCAGAGCCAGCACGTCGCTCGCGGCGTGCACGGCGGTCTGGTCGGCCAGGAGGCGATGACCCTTGACGAGGTCGGCGACGATCACTCCGTCGGTCACGTCCGCCTGGTCGGCGAGCGGTGGCTCGCCGTGAGCGGTTCCGATCAGGTCTTGCACGCGGGCACGCCGGTGCTCGTCACCGCGGTCCGTGGGACGACCTTGGTGGTGTGGCCGATCGACGGCGCACCCGAGGTCGAGCCCGGCGTCCAGCCGGGCGAGCAGAGCGACGCCTCGAGCGGCGCAGACGGGAGCGCCTGATGGGCTCGGGTGCAGTGATTGGTCTTGGCCTGCTCGCGCTGGTGGTTCTGGTGCTCCTCGCAGCGCTGGCCCAAGCGCTCAACATCGTGCAGCAGGGCACCGTCGGCGTCGTAAAGCGGCTGGGAGAGTACCAGCGCACCCACGAGCCCGGGCTCGTGGTGATCGCCCCCTTCATCGAATCGCTGCAGCGGGTCGACATGCGTGAGATCCCGGTGCCTGGCGACCGCCAGGAGGTGATCACCCGCGACAACGTCGTGGTGACGGTCAACGCCACGATCTTCACCCAGGCGGTCGACGCGAAGCAGGCGCTGTTCAGCGTCAAGAACTTCGACATCGCCATCGACGCCCTTGCCCGCACTGCGCTCCGCTCGGTCATCGGCACGATGACCCTCGACGAATCGCTGTCAGAGCGCGAGCGCATCAACATCGACGTCCAGCAGCAGATGGAGGTCGTCACCGACAAGTGGGGCATCCGCATCAGTCGCATCGAGATCGTCGAGATCGCGCCGCCGCCGCAGATCCTCGCAGCGCTGGCGTTGCAGAAGACCGCGGACCAGGAGAAGCGGGCGACGATCCTCCAGTCCGAGGGTCAGCAACAGTCGGCCATCAACGTGGCCGAGGGCGATGCCCAAGCGGTGGTGCGAGCGGCGGAGGGCGAGAAAAAGGCAGCCGTGCTGCGGGCCGAGGGCAACCGGCAGGCCGCCATCCTCGAAGCCGAGGGCCGGGCCCAGGCGGTGGCGACCGTCTACGCCGCGATACAGCAGCAGGAGCCGAGCGCGGCGTTGATCGCCATCCTCCAGCTCGACGCGCTCGCGAAGGTGGCGGACAGCTACAACACCAAGATCGTCGTGCCCTACGAGAGCGTCGGCCTGCTTGGTGCCGCTCAGACCCTGCGCAGCGTCCTCGACGGCGCACCCACCGCAGACGGCGAGGCCGGCTAGAAGCGCGAACCGCTGATCAGCCGAGCAGCGCGTCGATCGCGTCGACGACCCGGCTCGGTTGCTCGTACGGGACCATGTGCCCGCTGTCGTCGACGACCTCGAGCCGCGCACCAGCGATGCCGGCGGCGAGGTCTTCCGCGTAGCTGACGGGTACCAGCTTGTCCTTGGCGCCGTGCAGCACGAGCGTGGCAGCGCGGATGCGGTACAGGCGGCGGCGGAGCCCCTTGTCGGGCAGCGGCCAGGTGTACTTCCCGACCGTGGTCAAGCCCTTCACCATCCCGAGCAGCAGGTTGAGCATCGGGTCGTCGACCTCGGGCTCCTCATCGGGCGAGGTCGCCAAGGCCGCGAGGGCGCCCTGCGCCGCCGCAGAGGTCGGGTCGGCCCACAGCAGCTCTTGGATCTCGACGATGGGGACGCCGAACAAGTCGGCTGCGGGCTCCTCGTCGCGCCAGAGGCCGATCGTCGCGAGGAGCCCGAGGTGGCTGACGCGACGAGGAACGTGCGCCGCGAGCTCGGCGGCGACCATCGCGCCGAAGGAGTGCCCGACCACAGCCACCTCAGTGAGGCCGAGCGCGTCCAACAGGTCATCGGTGTAGAGCGCCAGATCGTGGACGTCGCGCAGGCCGTCGAGATCGTCCAGCTCACGGAAGCCGGGCAGGACCGGAGCGATGACCTCGAAGCGGTCGGCCAGCGCCAGCGCGAACGGATCGTTCGAGCGCACGCCGCTCGGACCGTGGAGGTAGACGACCGGTGTGCCCGACCCGCCCCGCAGCACGACGGTGTCGAACGGGGTGCCGGGCACCGCAACGGTGGTGCGGGTGAGCGTCACGACGGCTCACCGCCAGGCGTCGCGAGCTGGTCGAGGGTCTGGGTCGGCCACCACCGGTCGTCCCACTCCGAGAAGGTGTCGCGGAGCTTGGGCATCACGTCGGTGGCGAACCGCTCGGTGTTCTCCATCGTCGCCTCGCGCCCCATCGACCCGAACTGCAGCAAGAGCATCAGGTGGCCGACGTTGAGGGTCGTGACCACCTCGGCGAGCCGCTCGGCGACGGTCTCCGCGCTGCCGGCGATGATGTAGCCCCGGTCGACGATGTCCTGCCACGTCAGCTCGGAGGACGTCGCTTCGGCCGCCGCCTGCACCTGCCCGATGATCCCCCGCTTCATCGTCTCGAGACTCGTGTAGCCCGGCGGGCTGGCGAAGCCGCGGTAGACGTGCAGGCACCGGTTGTAGAAGTACAGCGCGTGCTCGGCGTAGAGCTCTTCTGCGTGCGCGTCGTCCTCGGCCACACCGACGAACTGCAGGAACCCGGCGCGGTAGGGGTTGCGGTCGATGCCCATCGAGTCGGCTGTCTCCCAGAAGCCGTCCATCACCCGCTTGCCGGCCTTGTAGCCGAAGTAGGAGAGGTAGGCGTAGAGGAAGTCGCGCTCGAGGCACCACGCCCACGTCTCCACGCTGCCGCCGCCGGGGATCCACACCGGCGGGTGCGGCTTCTGGATCGGGCGGGGCCACACGTTGACGTAGCGCAGCTGCGTGTACTGGCCGTTGAACGCGAACGGCTCGTCTGCCTGCCACGCCCGCAAGATGAGGTCGACGCCCTCGTGGTACTTGTCCCGCAAGGTCGCCGGCGGCTCGCCGTAGCAGTAGTCGGTGTCCATCGGTGTGCCCACCGGGAACCCGGCGACGAGCCGCCCGCCCGACAAGACGTCGAGCATCGCGAACTCCTCCGCGATCCTCGTCGGTGGGTTGTACAGGGCGACCGAGTTGCCCATCACGACGATCTTCGCGTTCGTGGTCCGCCGCGTGAGGGCGGCCGCCATGAGGTTCGGCGACGGCATGAGCCCGTAGGCGTTTTGGTGGTGCTCGTTGACGCAGATGCCGTCGAAGCCCATGCGGTCGGCGTGCTCGAGCTCGTCGAGGTACTCGTGGTAGACGGCGTGGCCGCGCACCGGGTCGTAGAGCGATGTCGGAACGTCGACCCACACCGAGTGGTGCTTGTCGCGGAAGTCGTCCGGGAGATCCGGCCAGGGCATGAGGTGGAACCACTCGAACTTCACGGACCGCAGTCTGCCGTAACTTCGACACGCCTTCGGCGTCGTCGTTGCGGCTGCTAGACCAGGGCGGGTGAACGTGGTCGTGATCTACGAGAGCCTTACCGGGAACACCCGGCGGGCCGCGGAGCTCATCGCCGACGAGCTCACCACGTCTGGTTCGACCGTCGCCGTCTGCCCGACCACGGCGATCGACTACCAGGCGCTGTCCGCCGCCGACCTCGTCATCGTCGGTACCTGGACCGACGGCCTGTTCATCGTCGGACAGCGACCAGGCCGCGCCGGACGGCTGCGCAAGCTACCGGTGATCGATCGCAAGCGCGCCGTCGTGTACTGCACGTACGCGCTCGATCCCGGCAAGACCCTCGCAAAGCTCGCAGCTATCGTCGAGGAGCGGGGCGGCGACGTCGTGGGCGGCATGGCGATCCGGCGGGACGACCTCGAGGGCGGCGCGCGCGAGCTCGTCGATCGACTGCTCGACGTGGTGCCGGCCTGACCACCGACGCCGTCGTCATCGGTGCCGGGCCGAACGGGCTGGTCGCCGCAAACCTGCTCGCTGACGCTGGGTGGAGCGTGGTCGTGCTCGAGGCCAGCGCCGAGGCCGGTGGCGCGGTCCGCTCTGGCGAGGTTGCCGCCCCTGGCTTCGTCGCTGACCTGTACTCCGCGTTCTACCCGTTGGGCGCGGTGTCCCCGGTCCTCGGTGCGCTCGACCTCGAGCGTCACGGGTTGGCGTGGGCGCACGCGCCGTCGGTGCTGGCTCACCCGACGCCTGGTGGCCCGACCGCGCTGCTGTCACGGGACCTCGAGGTCACAGCGCGCTCCCTCGACGGCTTCGCGAGCGGAGACGGAGACGCGTGGCGCGAGCTGTACGCGACCTGGGAGCGGGTCGGGGAAGAGCTTGTCGCGTCGCTCGTGCGACCATTCCCACCGGTGCTGCCTGCCGCAAAGCTGGGCGCCAAGCTGGGGCCGAGCGGCGTCGCCGAGCTCACGAGGCTTGCCCTCCTGCCGGTGCGACGGCTGGCCGAGGAGCGGTTCAGCGGTGAAGGTGGCCGGCTGCTGCTCGCCGGGAACGCGCTCCACGCCGACTTCACGCCGGAGGCAACCGGCAGCGGGTTCTTCGGCTGGCTGCTCTGCGCGCTCGGTCAGCAGGTCGGGTTCCCCGCGGTCGCTGGCGGCGCGCAGAACCTCCCCTCCGCGCTGGTGCGACGATTGCAGTCCGTGGGTGGCTCGCTGGTCACGGGCACGGTCGTCACCAGGGTGGTGGTGGAGGGTGGACGCGCCGTCGCGGTCGAGACCATGGGCGGCGAGCGGTTCGGGGCGGCGAAGGCGGTCATCGCCGACACCGACGCGGTGAAGCTCTACCGCGACCTCGTTGGCGAGGACCTGCTCCCTGCCTCGTTCCTCGCCAAGCTGGCCCGGTTTCAGCGCGGCAGCGCGACCGTCAAGGTCGACTGGGCGATGCGCAGCGAGGTCCCATGGTCCGATCCCGCGTCGAGCGGCGCGGGGACGGTGCACCTCGCGGCTTCAGTCGACGAGCTGACGTTGACGAGCGCGCAGCTTGCGACGGGTCACATCCCGTCCTCGCCGTTCCTGCTCGTCGGGCAGATGACGACGACCGACCCGACGCGCTCGCCAGAGGGCACCGAGGTCCTGTGGGCCTACACCCATGTGCCGCAGGTCGTCCGGGGCGACGCCGGTGGGGACGAGCTGACGGGTCGGTGGGACCGCGACGAGAACGAGCGCTTCGCCGACCGCATGGAGGAGCGCATCGAGTCGTACGCTCCGGGGTTCCGCGACCGCATCATCGCCCGTCACATCGCCAGTCCCGTCGACCTCGAACGGGCCAACGCCAACCTGGTGGGCGGGGACGTTGGTGGCGGCACCGCGCAGTTGCACCAGCAGCTGGTGTTCCGCCCGGTGCCGGGTCTCGCGGGGCCAGCAACACCGATCAGATCGCTGTACCTCGGGTCGGCCTCAGCCCACCCGGGTGGCGGGGTGCACGGCGCGTGCGGCGCAAACGCCGCCCGAGCCGCTCTACGGCGCGACCGCCTGCCGAAGCGGTTGGCCGGCCTCGCGGTGGCGTCAGCGGCTGTCCTCGGGAGTCGCCGGCTTCGGCGATGATCTCGCGCTTCCTTGACGCGGCGCGCCGATCGGTCGGCGACGTGCACGTCCTCACCGACCCTGAGCTCACCGCCGGCTACGCCGTCGACTGGACGGGCCGGTTCCGTGGCGCCACGCCCGCGGTCGTCCGGCCGGGGTCGGTGGCCGAGGTCGCGGCCGTCGTCAGCGCAGCCAGGGCCGAGCGCGTCGCCCTCGTGCCCCAAGGGGGCAACACCGGGCTGGTGGGCGGGAGCGTGCCGCTCGCCGGCGAGGTCGTCGTGAGCCTCGCCCGGCTGGATGCGCTCGAGTCGGTCGACGTGCTCGCGGGGCAGGTAACGGCCGGTGCCGGCGTCACCCTCGCCCGCTTGCACGCTCACGCCGCACGCGCCCGGTACTCGTTCGGCGTCGACTTCGGTGCCCGCGACAGCGCGACGGTCGGCGGGATGGTCGCCACCAACGCCGGTGGCCTGCACGTCGTCCGGCACGGCAGCATGCGCGCGCAGCTCGCAGGCATCGAGGCTGTGCTGGGGGACGGGCGGATCGTCCGCCACCTGGGCGGGCTGGTGAAGGACAACACCGGCTACGACCTCGCCGGCCTGCTCTGCGGCAGCGAGGGCACGCTCGGCATCGTGACCGCGGCGCGGCTGCGCCTCATCCAACCAGACGTGCGCGTCGTTGCCGCACTGGTCGCTGTCGCAGACGTGGACGCCGCGGTGTCTCTCGGCGCGCGCCTTCGCCACCTCGGCTCCATCCGGGCGATCGAGCTGATGCTCGCCGACGGCCTGGCGGCTGTCGCGTCCCACCTCGGTGTGGCCAGACCGGTTGGCGGTCATGGCCCTGTCGTGCTGGTCGAGTGCGGCGGTGCCGCCGACCCGACCGTCGAGCTTGCTGCCGCGATCGACGGTCACGAGGCGGTCGTCGCCATCGAGGACCACGATCGCGCTCGCCTCTGGCAGCTCCGCGAAGCTCACCCCGAGGCCGCCGCTGCTGTCGGCCTCGTGCACAAGCTCGACGTCACGCTGCCGGCGTCGGGCCTGGCGCGGTTCGTCGCCGACGTACGCGTCGCCGTCGATCGTGTGGCGCCCGGCGCCACCTGCTTCATCTACGGCCACCTCGGTGACGGCAACCTGCACGTCAACGTCGTCGGTCCTCCCGCTGAGGACGAGGCGGTCGACGACGCCGTGCTCGAGCTCGTCGTTGCCGCCGGCGGGAGCATCAGCGCGGAGCACGGCATCGGCACCGCCAAGCGCCGCTGGCTGGCGCGCAACCGCAGCGCGGACGAGATCGCAACCTTCCGCGCCCTCAAGGCCGCCCTCGACCCCGACGGCATCCTCAACCCGGGCGTCCTCCTGCCCTGACGTAGGGTCGGCGCGTGGGTCGAGCGGGCATCCTCCTCGTGATCGCTGCGCTGCTTGCATGCGGCAGCGATGGTGCGTCCGAGAACCGGACCCGGACCGTGACCGTGCTGGCCGCGTCGTCCCTCAAGGTTGTGTTCGAGTCCCTGGCTGAGGCGTACGAGGCGGAGAACGCCGACGTGGACGTCGTGCTCTCGTTCGACTCATCCTCCAAGCTTGCGTTGCAGATCACCGAGGGAGCGCCCGCCGACCTGTTCGCGTCCGCCGACGAGGTCAGCATGCAGACGGTCGTCGACGAAGGTCTGGCGGTCGAGGAGCCGGACGTCTTCGCCACGAACCGTCTGGAGATCGTCGTGCCTGCCGGCAGCCCCGAATCCATCGCTGGCCTCGCCGACCTGGGCCGTCCCGGCCTCGTGTTGGCGCTGTGCGCGCCGGCGGCTCCGTGCGGCAGGTACGCGGCGACGGCGTTCGAGCGAGCTGGCGTAGCTGCGCCCGCGGCCAGCCAGGAGGAGAACGTCACCGCAGTCCTGACGAAGGTGCGGCTCGGCGAGGCCGACGCCGGCGTCGTGTACGTCACCGACGTGCGCAGCGCTGGCGCTGCAGTCACCGGCGTGCCGATCCCTGCTGAGCACAACGTGGTGGCGCGGTATCCGGTCGCCGTGCTTCGGTTCGGTGCGAACCAAGCCGACGCTGCCGCGTTCGGGCAGCTGCTCCTGTCCGCGGCTGGCCGTCGAATCCTTGCCGACGCGGGGTTCGGCGCACCCTGATGGCCGACCGCTCCCGCGCCGAACGCCCGTCTAGAGCCGCGGTCGCCGTGGCCGCGTCGATCGCGGCCCTGTTCGCGCTGCCGCTTGTCGCCCTCGCCGTGCGCGCGCCGTGGAGCGATCTCCGGTCGATCCTCGCAGAACCCGCGGTGCGCGATGCGCTGCGGTTGTCCTTGGTCGTTTCGCTGTGGGCGGTCGTCCTGTCGGTCGCGCTGGGCCTGCCCCTCGCGTGGGCGATCGCCAGAGTGCCGTTCCCCGGGCGGCGCGTCGTGCGGGCGGTGCTCACGCTGCCAATGGTGATGCCCCCCGTCATCGCTGGCATCGGCCTGCTGGTCGCGTTCGGCCGGCGGGGGTTGGTCGGCCAGCACCTCGATCGGTGGTTCGGCATCGCCCTGCCGTTCAGCACCGCTGGCGCTGTGGTCGCCGCGACCTTCGTGTCGCTGCCCTTCTTCGTGCTGCCGGTCGAGGCCGGTCTGCGATCGGTCGACCATCGGCTGGAGGAGGCAGCACGCACGCTGCGCGGCAGCCGATGGCGGGTGTTCACCCAGGTGACACTCCCGCTGCTGCGCCCGTCGCTCCTGGCCGGTGGGGTGCTGGCGTGGGCCAGGGCGCTCGGTGAGTTCGGCGCGACCGTCACCTTTGCCGGCAGCTTCCCTGGCCGGACCCAGACCGTGCCGCTCGCTGCGTACCTCGCACTCGAGACCGACCCGGAGACGGCGATCGTTCTGAGCCTCGTGCTCGTTGCCATCTCCGTGGCGGTGCTGGCCGGCCTCCGCGACCGCTGGCTCGGCGCGTGAGCCTCGTCGCGCGGGCCGAGGTGCGCCTGGGTCAGCTGCCGCTCTCGGTGGATCTCACGGTGGCGGAGGACGAGACCGTCGCGGTGCTCGGCCCCAACGGTGCCGGCAAGACGACGCTGCTCCGCGTGCTCGCGGGGTTGCAACCGGTCGATCGCGGCCGGGTCGAGCTCGACGGTGAGGTGCTGGACGACGCCGAGTCGGGTCGGTTCGTGCCACCGGAGGCCCGGCCCGTCGGCATGGTGTTCCAGGACCACCGTTTGCTGCCGCACCTGTCGGTGCTCGACAACGTCGCGTTCGGGCTGCGGCCCGGGCGGCGGCGGTCCGCGGCGCGGGAGGCGGCGCGCGCGTGGCTCGACCGGGTC
>CAYSAC010000054.1:0-16160 GCA_964428815.1 uncultured Acidimicrobiaceae bacterium
GGACCGGGATCGATCACGCCGGTGAAGATGGTGCAGATGATGGAGCATGCTGGCCGCCGCATGCCGTCAGGGCCGGACGACCCGGGCCGGTTCTTCCTGCAGTGCCACTACGGCCGACGCGACATCGCGCAGCGGATCCGGCCGACCAGCGTCGTGAACCACCTGAGCCCCGAGACGGTGGATCAGGCGCGCAGTGAGCGGGAGCGGACGCTGATCGGCCTGCATGCCCCCGGCTTCTACGACGCCTGACCCCCGTCCTGGGGATTCGTTGCGTCCTCGCTCCCCCGGGAGCAGCGGATCGCGCCGGGAGCCTCCTCGAGTTGATCGTGCTCGAGGTGTCTACAGGTACTTGCTCTCGATCTCGGCGAAGAACGCCTCGAAGATGAGCAAGAAGTCCGCTCCGCTCAATGGCGTCACTGTGATGCACATCTCGAACGACGATGTGTACGACTTCACGATCGCCGTGACCGTGGGCCGCGACGAGGTCGTGGACATCGCCGTGAGGCCGCGCGGGTGCTCTCGCGTTGTGACGAGCGCGCGATTCGGCCCGCGCCCGGCGTGCGCTGTCTGACACCCGTGTCACGTCCGTCGTCTACGCTCCGGCCGGTGATGCACCCGTCGGCGCACGTGCGCGAACGCGGCGACCACCGGGCGCTCGTCATGGCGGCGGACGGCCAGACCATCACGTACCGCGAGCTCGAGGAGGCGTCGAACCGCGTCGCCCAGCTGCTGCGGGCACGAGGACTCGGCGTCGGCGACCACATCGCCGTCCTGCTCCCAAACCGTGCCGAGTGGTACCCCGTCGTGTGGGGGGCGCTGCGCACCGGCCTCTACGTCACCCCGGTGAATTGCCACCTGACGGCGGCGGAGGCGGGGTACATCATCGCCGACTGCGCCGCCCGGGCACTGGTCGCTGACCGCGCCTTTGGCGACGTCGTCGCCGCGATGGGGAGCGACGTCGGCGCACTCGAGGTCCGCCTCGCCGTAGGCGGCGACCTCCCTGACTTCGAGCCGTACGAGGCAGCCATCGCCGGCCAGCCGTCGGCGCCCGTGCCCGACGAGTGCGAAGGCGCCTGGATGCTCTACTCGTCCGGCACGACGGGGCGGCCGAAGGGCATCAAGCCGCCGGCGGTGGGGCTCCCGCTCGGGGCGACATCGCCGTTCGCATCACTGCTCATCCGGCTCTACGGGTTCGGCCCGGACATGGTGTACCTGAGTCCGGCACCGCTGCACCACGCCGCGCCAGCGGGGTGGACGACAATGACCCAGCGCGTCGGCGGCACCGCGCTCGTCATGGACTGCTTCGACCCGATCGAGTTCCTGCGGCTCATCGAGCAGCACCGGGTCACCCACACCCAAGTCGTCCCCACGCACCTCGTCCGGCTGCTGAAGCTGCCGAAGGAGGAGCGCCACCGCTACGACCTGACGAGCCTCCAGCTCGTCGCCCACGCCGCCGCACCGTGTCCGCCGGACGTGAAGCGGGCGGCCATCGAGTGGCTAGGGCCGATCGTCCACGAGTTCTACTCCGGCAGCGAGGGCGTCGGGTTGTGCGCCATCGGACCCGACGAGTGGCTCGCCCACCCGGGCTCGGTCGGCCGGTCTCTCACCGGGACGATCCACATCGTCGGCGAGGACGGCGAGGAGCCCCCGGTCGGCCACGAGGGCCAGGTTTGGTTCGAGTGCGCGAACCGCTTCGAGTACAACGGCGATCCGGTCAAGACGGCTGCGTCGTGGAACGATCGCGGCTGGAGCACCCTCGGCGACATCGGCTGGCTCGACGAGGAGGGCTACCTGTACCTGACCGACCGCGTCGGGAACACGATCATCTCGGGCGGCGTCAACATCTACCCACGGGAGATCGAAGACGTGCTGATCGTCCACCCGGCGGTCGACGACGTCGCCGTGGTCGGCCGGCCCGATCCGGACATGGGTGAGCGGGTCGTCGCCTTCGTGCAGCCGGCCGTCGACGTCGAGCCCGGCCCGGCGCTCGCCGAGGACCTCACTGCCTACGCCCGTGACCGGCTGTCGCACTTCAAGTGCCCACGAGAGGTCCGTTTCGTCGAGACGTTGCCGCGGCTGCCGACCGGCAAGTTGCTCAAGCGACTCCTCCCCGGCGCGGCATGAGCGCCGCCCTGCCGAAGCAGGTCCCCGTGGTGGACTTCCTCGTGCTCGGCGACGGCCCGCCCCACCTGGTCGGCAACCGGTGCGCGGACTGCGGCGCGACGTTCCTCGAGCGCCGGAACGCGTGCGCCGGCTGCGGTGGCACGAGCTTCACCCAGGCCAGGTTGGCGGCCCGGGGACGAGTCGAGTCCTTCACCGTCGTGCACCGCGGAGCACCGAAGCAGACTGGACCGTTCGTGTCCGCGCTGGTGCGCCTCGATGACGGCGCCTACGTCAAGGCGAACCTCCTCGGCGTGCCGCCCGACCCCGCGGCCGTCGACTGCACGAGCCCCGTTCGGCTCCGCACCTTCGCGGCCGGCACGGACGCCGACGGCACCGAAGCCATCGCCTTCGGCTTCGTCTACGAAGGAGACGACGCGACGTGAACGACGAGGTCTGGATCATCGGGACGTCGATGACCCCGATCCGGCGGCACCTCGACCGCGACGTCGTCGACCTCGCCGTCGACGCCAGCCTCGGCGCCCTCGGCGACGCCGACGTGACGATGCGGGACGTGCAGGTGATGGCGGTCGGCAGCCAGTTCGAGCCGTTCACCTTCGGCCAGCTCGTGCAGAAGCAGATCGGCCAGACAGGCATCCCGCTCTACAACGTCCACAACGCCTGCGCGACCGGTGCGACCGCCGTCCGCTCGGTGTTGATGGAGATCAAGGCCGGCGAGGCCGACATGGGGCTGGCCGTCGGGGTCGAGCAGATGAGCGCCGGCTCGCCGCCCATGCGCATGAAGCCGCCACCCGAGCGGCGCGTGTTCGTTGCGGAGGGCCGCGACGGCCACGTGATGCCGACCGAGGGAGTCCTCGGCACGGGGCACATGTGGGCGGTGTTCGCCCAGACCGGCGTGGACTACGCGCGGCAGCACGACGGCGTGGGGTTCGAGCAGTTCGCCAAGGTGGCCGAGAAGAACCACGCGCACTCGACCCTGAACCCGCTGGCCCAGTACCAGCGGGCCTACAGCCTCGAGGAGATCATGGGCGCCGAGATGATGGCGTACCCGAACACGCTGCCGATGTGCTGCCCGATCGGCGACGGGGCCGCCGCCGTCGTCCTCGTGTCGGGCGCCAAGCTGCGGACGCTCGACCCGGACGTGCGGCGGCGCGCGGTGAAGGTCTCGGCTGCCGTCATGACGACCGACCCGTACACGCCGAGCGGGCACGCCCACCCCGACGTGAACACGCTCACCCGCATGGCCGCCGACCAGGCCTACGAGCGCGCCGGCGTCGACCCAAGCGACCTCGACCTCGTCGAGCTCCACGACTGCTTCGCCACCGCCGAGCTCGTCCACTACGACAACCTGCGGCTGTGCGAGCCCGGCGGCGCGGGAGACTTCATCGACCGGCGGGGGCCGTGGCGCGACGGCGAGATCCCGGTCAACGTCAGCGGGGGCCTCATCTCCAAGGGACACCCCATCGGCGCCACCGGCGTCGCCAACCTCTTTGAGGTCGCCACCCACCTGCGGGGCGAGGCGGGCGACCGCCAGATCGACGGCGCGAGGGTCGGCCTCACGCACGTGATCGGCCTCGGATCAGTGTGCGCCGTCCACATCCTCGAGCGAGCCGCCTCCTGATGGCGGGGCAGCTCGACGGCCTGCGAGTCCTCGACCTGACGATCTGGCGCCCCGGCCCCTACGCCACCCAGCTTCTCGCCGAGCAGGGCGCCGACGTCCTCAAGGTCGAACCGCCCGGCGGCGACCCCATGCGGTGCATGCCGGACCTGTTCGACATCCTCGGCGCCGGCAAGCGCAGCATCGTCCTCGACCTCAAGCGTGACGCCGATCGGGCCCGGTGCCTCGAGCTCGCAGCCGACGCCGACGTGTTCGTCGAGTCCTACCGGCCAGGGGTGGCCGACCGCCTCGGCGTCGGCTACGACGCGATCGCCGAACGCAACCCGGCGATCGTGTACTGCTCGGTCAGCGGCTTCGGCGCCTGCGGGCCGCTCGCCCCCCTGTCCGGCCACGACGTCAACTACCTCGCGTACTCGGGCACACTACGGCCCCGCGGAGGCGACCCGCGCGAGCCGACGGTGCCGATCTCCGACCTCGCCGGCGGGGTGGCCGCCGCGTTCGCCATTGCCGCCGCCTGCCTGGGCGCACGGCGGCACGGTCGCGGCGAGCGGATCGACGTCTCGGTCACCGATGTGCTGGCCACCTGGGTCGGCCCCGTGAACCGGGTGAGGATGGTCGGCGTCGACGCACCGCTATCGGGCGCACCGGGCTACGGCGTGTTCCCGACAGCCGACGACCGCCACGTCGCCATCGGCATCATGAACGAGGACCACTTCTGGGTAGGCCTGTGTCGGGCGCTCGAGTTGAACGCCCACGAGCAGCTAGGACTCGCCGAGCGGAACCGCCGGGTCCACGAGCTCAACGCTGCCATCGCCGACGCCATCAGCCGGTTGACCGAGGGCGAGGCACTCGGGCGGCTCGGCCGCCACGACGTCCCCGCTTCGCCCGTGCTCACCCGAGCCGAGATGCTCCAGCACCCCCACTTTCGCGAGCGCGGCACGATCGTCGCCGGTCCGGACGGCCGGCCGACGTCTGGGCCGCTTGTCAGGTTCCAGCAGATCCCGGGGCGGCCGCCGTTCGGTGCGCCTGCCGTTGGCTCCGACGAACCCCGCTGGGCGCGAGCGCGCTGACGCCAGCGGAGTTCCACCGGTCCAAGCCGATGCGGCGGCCGCTGACGATGAGGAGCCCATCCGTCCCGGGCCGGTGATCCTCCGGTGTCGCTGACCAGCGCAATCACCCCCGCTTGATGCGTGTCCGCAAGGGAGTGATCCCCCTCGACACGGCCGTTAAGGACACGCGCTTCCACCTCGACGACCTGGGTCCTCGGGTCGTAGGTGCCCTTGGGGCCCGACCTCCTCGTAGAAGCGTGATCAGCGTCGGGTCGCTGACCCGCAGAAGCGGCATCAGCCCACCGATCTCCTCGACCGCCGCTCGGATGTCGTCGGCGCTCACCGCATCGTTCGAGGCTTGTCGCGCCGCAGCGATCGCGGCCTGCGCAGCGTGGCGTTCGGACGTCACCTGCTGATCCAGCCAGCGACCAGCGCGGGATCGGTATCGGTCTCGAGAGCGGCCCGGTAGCGCGCAAGCTTCCTGTCGCAGTCGCGCACGGCCGTCGAGGTCCTTGACGAGCGCGTCGACGAAGTCGGTACGGACGAGCGTCTCGTCAGCGAACCTTCGGTGGCCGACCTCGCGCGGCCGAGTCACCGGGACAGCCGATGGAGGAGCTCCGTGTCACGTTCGAGCAGCCGCTTCGCTCGAGTGGTGAAGTTCTTGTCGGCCCGTACGCGGTCGACCTCGTCGGACAGCGCGTCGAAGCGGTCGCGGCAGTTTGATCCTCTCCCTTTACCGAATGCGTGCGTGGACGTAGTTGTGTAATACACTAAACGCGTGTGGAGATCCATCGGACGGCTCGCCGGCATGGCGTCAGCGACGATGCAATTCGCCACGCGACAGACCACGCGCTCGTCGTCGTCGACCTTGAGCCGGACACTGATCCGCCCAAGTAGCTGGCCATCGGGCCGGATGAGGCCGGGAACATGCTCGAGGTGATTGTGCTTCTGCTCGCCGACGATCGGCTCCTGGCGATCCACGCGATGCCGCTTCGCCCGACCTTCTACGACTTGCTCCCGAGAGGGGAGGACTCCGATGGCTGAGAAGACCAAGCCCTACAAGACCAAGACCGGCAAGGTTCTGACCGACTCCGAGATCGAGGCCATGGCGGACGAGGCCGAGCGCGGCTACGACGTCGAGACGCTGAAGGTCCGCCGACGCGGTCGACCCATGCTCGGCTCTGCACCGGCAGAGGTCGTCCCCGTTCGGCTCGATCCAGATCTCAAGCACGCGGTGGAAGCGCGCGCCGAAGCTGAGCACACGACGACGAGCGAGATCATCCGCGAGGCGCTACGTCGGTTCCTCGACGTGGCCTGACCGTCACGGCGGCGACGAACTCGCCGGCCCACACCGGTCGCGTAGTCGGCGCCGAAGTCCCCCCTCCGACACGGCCGTTAAGGATACGCGCTTCAATCTCGACGACTCGCGCCGCGACCGCCTGGCACTGCCTCAGAGATCGCGACAGGCAGCGTCGACCAACGCAGCCATATCGCCTCGGTCGAGGCCACCCTCGGCGAACACCGAGCCGACGACAGGGTCGAAGGGATCAGGCGCGTAGGGGTCCGTAGCGCTGGTCTCCTTGCGCTGCTCGAACTCCTGGCAGGCGGTCGTCATGAAGTTCACGAGATCGTCGATCCCGACGCCCAGCGACACGCCGAGGGATTCAACAAACGCTTCGACATCGCCCTCGAAGGAAGCGCACGCCTCCGAGACGCTGCCATCGACAAGCTCTTGGTCGAGCCCACCGCTGGTCGTGTTGAACAGATCATGGATGTACTGATCGAACGTGAAGCCGTCGCCAGACTGCCCCACACCGACCACATACGCGCCGCAAGCTCCCGAGACCAACGCTCCGAGGTCAGGATCATCGAGGCGTGATCGCGCAATGATGTTCCCGACCGTCTCGTAGATCCCCCCCGGCGCCACCGTTTCGGTCGGCGCAGCCGCGTCGTCGCCACAACCCGGCGCGAGCAGCATCGCCAGACCGATTGCCGCGAGCCCTCGCCGATTCGTTCCGATCAGACCTGGGCTCACGACACATCCATGCTCGATTGGTGGAGATCGGATCAGCTGGCGCGTGCGGCGATGCGGTAGTCGGGTGTGCGTGGGGTGAGGAGCCCTGCGATGAGGTAGCCGGCGGCACCGAACATCGCGAGGGTTCCGATGATGGTGAGCACGGTTTCGCGGACGCCCCAGTTGTCGCCGATCAACACGCTGTAGGTGGCGAAGGAGGCGACGAAGACCGCGCCGAGGACGGCGGCGGTCCAGAGTCGGCGACGGCGGAGGTTGGAGTCCGGGACACGTAGGGCGCGGGCGAGGGTGCTGCGCTGGGCGACGGCGAGCACGATGGCGACGACGAAGAGGATCATGCCGGGACCGACCCCGGTCATCAGACTGGCGAGGCCGCCGGCGGCGAACAGGCCGATGACGATGCTGAGGGTGGTGGCGCTGTGCTGTTCGGTCATGACGTGCTCCAGGTGGTAGCGGGGGATGGTGATGGCCAGGTCGAGGGCGGTGCGGGTCCGGGCCGCTCGGACTCCGCGGTCAGCGACGAGGTCGGCGTAGTGCGCCATGAGGTCCTCGCCGTACTCGCGCCGGAAGGCGCTCGGGTAGAGGCGGACGAGTGAGCGGTACAGCGGGTACGGGTCGGCCACGGTCAGGCCAGTCCGGGGCGGAGGTTGCTCCGGGTGATCCGCACCAGCCCGGCGAGGCGATCGGCCTCCGCCGCGCAGACGCGCTCACCCAGGCCGGTGAGCCGGTAGTACCGGCGACGCTTGTCGTCGTCGTCCGTTGGACGGCGCGCGAGCTCCTCGGTGAGGCCTTGGTCGACGAGCCGCTTCAGCGTGCCGTAGAGGGTGGCCGGTCCCATCCGCACGATCCCCCCGGAGGATGCCTCGACGCCTTGCATGATGGCGTAGCCGTGCCGTTCGCCGTCGGTGAGGGCGACCAGCACGTGGAACTGTGCCTGGGGCAACGGGAGGAACGGCGACGGATCGGGTTCGGTCACCCCTCCTATCTATCACTTTCGGATATATTGTCAAGCGATAGAGAGAGGCCCAGGCTGGCCGCATGGATGGCGTGGCGAGGCTGGCGGCGGCGAACAACGCGGAATGGTGCGACGTGGTGTGTCGCAGTCCCGCCGCGGACCCCACGTTCGACGAGCACGAGCCGAACCCGGACGCCGTCGG
Organism: uncultured Acidimicrobiaceae bacterium; assembly: GCA_964428815.1. Taxonomy (GTDB): domain Bacteria; phylum Actinomycetota; class Acidimicrobiia; order Acidimicrobiales; family CAYSAC01; genus CAYSAC01. The sequence goes on from CAYSAC010000054.1 coordinate 7,978, forward strand.
GTTCCGTGTGCTCTTCGACGCCGAGTGGATCGTTCGATCGGGCAGGCCGCTCGAGTTCGCGGATCGTGCTGAGCGCGGCGGCGTCCTCGCCGGTGGCGAGGGATCGAGCGGGACCTGCAGATGCTCGAGGACGTGACCGTGTCGCTCATCACCGAGCGCCGCTTGTCACAACCGTGGGGGCTCGCAGGCGGTGGGCCTGGTGCGGTCGGGGAGAACTGGCTGTTGCCGGGCGGCGACGAGGCGCGTGCGGAGCGGCTGCCCGACAAGGTGATGCTGGAGCTGAAGGCCGGCGATGTGATTCGGATGCTGACGCCGGGCGGCGGTGGGTGGGGCGTAGCTGAGCCTTCCTGACCGCTCGGGAACCGAGCAGTAACCGGCTGAGAGTGGGATCTGGGGGCCTCCACCGGCCCCCGGTTCAGAGCGCCTCGCTACCATGACGCTCTTACACGCAGAGGAGCACTCCATGTACTGAAGTCGGCTCGTACTGCTCGTCATTGGTCTTCTCGTCGCATCCATGGTGGTCGCGTGCGGCGGCTCATCAGACGATGACGCCACGAGCGCGTCGAGCACGACGAGCGATTCGAGCACGACGACCGTGACAACGCCGGCCACCACCGCACGCGAGACCACCACGACCAAGGCCGCGGGCGAAGCCGATGTCGACCTGGACTTCAAGGGCACCTACGTCCTCCAGGTGCACGGACAGTACGGCGAGTGCAAGGTCGTCAACGGCATGTTCGGCTTCTCGATGACCGGCGACGACGTCCCGGGGATCGGGGACGGCTTCTCCGTCGCACAGCTCGGCCTCAGCAACGGCGAGATCAAGTGGGTGATCGATGACATCAACGCCTACGACAGCAGCGCCACTGCCACGCTCACGTTCTCCTCGGACGGCAAGTCGGTCGAGATCGACGACGACCTGTCACAGCGCAACGCGCAGGACGGGGCGCCGCCCCGTCCTGAGCACGTGACCGGCACCATCACCTGCCCGTAGGGGTCGTTCTCGAACCTACGGGCCGCGCTGCGCCTCCTCGACACGAGCAACGCCCCGATCGAGGCGCTCGAGCGCGCGTTCCCGCTGCGAGTGCTCCGCCACCGGCTTCGCTCCGGGTCGGGCGGCGCGGGTCTTGCTGCTGGTGGGGAGGGTATCGAGCGGGATCTCCAGGACCTCGAGGAGTGCACCCTGTCGCTGATCACCGAGCGGCGGGTGTCGTAGCCGTGGGGACTGGCCGGCGGCGGACCAGGCCTCCGACACGTCAGGGACCGACTGACAAGGCAGCTACTCGGCAGCGATGCCGAGTTGTCGACGGAGGGTCTTCGCTTCGAGTTGGAGGGCCGCCGCTTCGCCGCCCATCTCAGACGTCAGTTCCCCTAGGGCCGCGAGGGCGCTCATCAAGCGCCATCGGTCACCGGAGGCACGGAACATCTCGACGCTCTCCTCGATGAGCCCCTTGGCCTCGGCGAGCGCGCCACGTGACCGGCTGATGACGCCTCGGTAGAAGAGCGCGCCCCCGACACCCCAGCTATCCCCGAGTTCACGAAAGATGGTCTCGCTCTCTGCCAGCGCGGGAAGCACGACCTTTCGGGGCCCGACGAAGATGGCGACTGTTCCCAGGTAGAACAACGCAAGGGCGAGGCCCCACTGGTCGGAGGTCGTGCGCATCTGGGCGACGGCGTCTTGCGCAAAGGCGGTGGCGGTCGGGTCGCTGACTCCCTGGGCCGCGAGCGCGCGCACGTACAGTGCGTAGGCGAGGCCGCGGGAGTCGCCGTGCTCCGTGGCGATACCGATGGCTTCGTCGGACATGTTCCGGGCTTGGTCGAAGTCGCTGGTGTAATAGGCGAGGCGTGCCGCGGCCGTAAGGGCCTGACCGCCCACCGGCGAACTGCGAACGTCGCCAGTCATCGACAACACTCGGTGCAGGCTCCGTCGGCCATCGTCGAAGTGGCCGCGGTGGTACCAGAACCATCCGAGCGCGGCCGCGAGCTCAAGAGCATCCACCGCTCGATCGGCGGCGATGAGCCACTCGAACGCGGAGCGCAGATTGCCGTGGTCCGAGTCCAGCCGGTCGAGAGCGTCGCCTCGGCTGGCGCTCGTCAACGCTGGCGCCTCCCGTTGCGCCAGGCCAACGAAGTAGGCGGCATGGCGTTCCCCCAGCTCGGCGGTGGCGCCGGCCTGATCGAGCTTTGCGTGCCCAAAGGCGCGGATCGACTCGAGCATGGATGAGCGCATCTCGCCGGCGTGGGGCTTGGTCGCGGTGATCAGGCTCTTGTCCAGCAACGATGCGAACGCGTTGAGGAACGCCGCGCCGGCTGTTCCGGCAACGTCCTCAGCAGCTTCCAGTCCGAAGCCGTCGACAAATATCGACAGGTCCCGGAGGAGCGCTTGCTCGACGTCATCGAGAAGGTCGTAGCTCCAGCCGATCGCGGCCTCGAGGGTTTGATGGCGTGACGCTCGGTCGGGTCCGCCTCCCGTAAGTACGGCGAAGCGGTCGTCGAGCCGGGCCAAGAGCGTCTGTGGGTCGAACAGCTTGACTCTGGGGGCGGCTAGCTCGATTGCGAGCGGGAGCCCGTCGAGGCGTCGGCAGATGTCGGCGACCGCCGGGATGTTTTCGTCGGTCAAGTGAAACTGCGGGTGTGCGTCATGGGCGCGGGCTTCGAACAGCGCGACCCCGGGCGAGGCCTGGAGATCCTCGAGCGAGCTGTCGCCAGGAGGCGGGATGGTCAGGGTGGACAGCGGGAACGTCCGCTCGCCTCGCAATCCGAGAACGGCTTGACTCGTCACCAGGGCGGTAATGCCGCGACAGCCCTCGAGGATAGAACCGACGAGCGCACCGGCAACGAGGACGTGCTCGAAGTTGTCGAGGATCAGGAGGAGCTCCATGTCGCGGAGGCGGTCCACCACATCGCGAGGATGTCCCTGGAGCTCGGGAAGTCCGACGGCCCGGGCTATCGCCGAGGCGACGAGGTCGGGGTCCGCCACTGGAGCGAGCGGAACGAAGCGAACACCATCCCTGAAGCGATGCGCGCTGGCCTCGCCGGCGGCGAGCGCGAGGCGGGTCTTGCCGATCCCGCCTGGGCCGGTCAGGGTTAGCAGCCGGATGTCGTCGTGGCCGATGAGCGCGTTGACGTCGTCGAGCTCGCGCTGACGTCCAAGCAAGGGGGTGAGCGACGAGGCCAGGTTGTGTGCCGCGAGCGTGCGCAAAGGCGGCAGCCCCTCGGGGAGCGCAGGGTGGCAGAGCTGGTGCACGTGTTGTGGCTCGTCGAAGTCCTTGAGGCGATGAAGCCCCAGATCGCGAAGGCTCGCGGCTGATGGAAGCTGGTTTCCGATGAGAGCGCGGGTCGCGTCGGAGAGGAGCACCTGCCCTCCGTGCGCGGCGGCTGCCAACCGTGCCGCTTCGTGGATGGCCATGCCGACGTATCCCGTCGACGCCAGGGTCGCGGTGCCGGTATGGAGCCCCATCCGCACGCGCAGGTCCCCGTCGGGCCAGTGATGTTCGAGCAGCGCCAGCTGAGCAGCCAACGCGCCCGCCACCGCGTCAGATGGATCCTCGAAGACAACGAAGAACGCATCACCATCGGTCTGGACCTCGTGGCCTCGGTGGGCGGCGATGGCCGATCGGATCAACATGTGATGCGAGGCGAGAACGTCGAGGTACGAGTCACCAAGCGCGCGTAACAGACGCGTCGAACCTTCGATGTCCGTGAAGAGGAACGTCAGGGTCCCGCTCGGCATCACCTCGGGCAGAGGTTTCGCCACGGCCTTGGTATAGCCGACCGCCAGCACGTGGGTGTTGCCGTCATCACCCAAGTTCGATCCGTGTCCGCAAGGGGCTGCCGAACGATCTCCTCCGCGAGGCGATGGAGCGTGGCGTGCGACGAGATGCGACCGGCGTTCGGGGCGCAGCTCGGTGAACTACTACCTGCGGAAACTAGGAATGGTGGTCTGCCGTGCTATGTGCTGCGATCATCGTCAGCAGCCTCGGTGCGTGCTCGAGCGACGAGCCGGAGTCGGGCGGCGCCACGGTGTCGACCGAGAGCGCGACCTTGTCGTTCGAGACCAAAGACCCAGCGGCCATCGTTACCGCGTTGACGGCGGCAGGCGTCCAGATCTGCAACGAGTTGCTCCTGCCGATCCCGAACCAGAGCTATCGCTTCGAGGACACTCGAGAACTCACGCTCACCGTGCCGGGCGGCGCATGCCACACCTCGATCAGCGATATGGAGGCAGAGCCCAGTCACGGCTTTCTCGTGACGAGCTCGTTACCGGTACAGCCCAGGGCGACTACAACCCTGCGAAGGTGATGTGGGCTTACGGCGAGTACCTGGTAGTGCTCAGCCACGGCACAACGACTCGATCCTGCTGGCACCGACCCTCGACGACGCCGCGGCGCGCGGGCTGCTCGAAGATGTCGAGACCCTCTGGCTCGATCACGGCTATGACTCCGAGGTCACCCGGGCTCGCCTCGCGCAGCGCGGGATCGACGACGCTGTCATCGCCAAGAAACGCAAACGCGGAGCGGCCAAGACTACGACCAAGAACCTTCCGATGGGTCTGCGCTGGCCGGTCGAGCGCACCAACTCCTGGCTGTCGAACTACGGGCAACTGAGACGCAACACCGACCGAAAGCCCATCCACCGGCTCGCGCAGCTGGCGTTCGCAGTCGCGTTGTTCCTCACCGCGAAGCTCATCTAAGCGGCTCGCCCTCCGATGGGCGGGCGAGCCGTGGGTCCATGGTCGCTACTGTGCGACGAAGGCGCCGTCGACCGGCATCGCGTGTCCGCTCACGAAGGAGGCAGCGTCCGAAGACAGCCACGCGACGGCTTCGCTGATCTCGGAGGGCTCACCAAAGCGCCCAATCGGCTCTGTGGCGACGAAGCCCGACTCGAGCTCGGGGTTCTCTGCGATGATCCGCTCGACCATCGGCGTGCGGATGACGCCTGGGCAGACGGCGTTGACGCGGATGCCCTGGGTGGCGTACTCCAACGCAGCGGTCTTGGTCAGACCGATGACGCCGTGCTTGCTGGCCGTGTAAGGCGCCAGGTTCATAAACCCGACGAGGCCGGCCACGGAGGCGGTGTTGACGATCGAGCCGCCGCCGCTGCGGAGCATCGCGGGGATCTCGGCACGCATGCACAGCCACACACCCTTGAGGTTGATGCTCATCGTCCGGTCCCAATCCTCGACGGTGACGTCCGGCGTGGGAACCATGATCCCCTCGACCCCCGCGTTGTTGAACGCGACGTCCAGCCGTCCGTAGGTCTCCTCGGTGAGTCCGATCAGCGTCGCGACATCGCTCTCGGCGGCGACGTTCGTCGGTGCGAAGAACACCTCTGCGCCGAGGTCCTTCACCATCTTCTCGGTCTCGTGGCCGCCGTCGATGTCAACGTCGGCGAGTGCCAACCGTGCCCCGTATCCCGCAAACACCAGCGCTGTCGCACGACCGATGCCTGAACTTGCTCCCGTGATGATGGCGACCTTGCCGTCAAGATTGAACATGACACGTCTTCCCTTCGTTCGGATATGTGCAATCATCCGACCTTCGGCCTGCCGTGGGCAGAGTCGAACGTCCCGTCACGCTGCCCCAAAGGTCCCGATGGATCTTGGGCGCGGCAAAGGCAGACTCTCTTGTAGTGGACTTTCGCACTTCCTGACGGCCTGATCCGCCTGACCCCTGGGTGCTCAGGCGAACTCTTCGAGATGCGATGGACCTTCGGCACTACCGCTGCCGCGCCGCGATGGCGGATCCTGGGCTCGTGAAGGATCCGCAGCAGCGCGGCCTCGTCAAAGACCGAGTGCGATGGTCGGGGGCAGCGGTAACGGGGAGGGTGATGGCAGTGGGTCTCGGATTCGTCACGGACCTCTACGAGCTGACGATGGCCGCCAGCTACCTGCGGCGAGGGATGACGAAGTCGGCGACCTTCAGCCTGTTCGCCCGCAAGCTCCCGCCGAGCCGGGGCTTCCTCGTTGCCGCGGGCCTCGATGACGTCCTCCGATTGCTCCCGCAGTACTCCTTCGACGATGCCGATCTGACGTGGCTCGCCGGCCACGGCTTCGACGCCCCCACCCTCGACGCGTTCGGAGAGCTTCGATTCACCGGGGACGTGTGGGCGATCCCCGAGGGGCACGTGATATTCCCCGACGAGCCACTGATCGAGGTGACTGCACCGTTGCCAGAAGCACAGCTCATCGAGGCGATCGTGCTCAACCAGATCACCTACCAGACGGCACTGGCCACCAAGGCGGCCCGCTGCCGCCTCGCTGCTGGTGGCCGGGCGGCGTTGGTGGACTTCTCGTTGCGCCGCACCCACGGTCTCGAGGCGGGCATGGCCGCCGCTCGGGCGGCGGCGATCGCCGGGTTCGCTGGCACCAGCAACGTCGAGGCGGCCCGGAGGCTGGGGATGCCAGCGGTCGGCACCATGGCCCACTCCTACATCCAGGCGTTCCAGAGCGAACGGGAAGCCTTCGTCGCCTTCGCGGAGGACTTCCCCGATCGGGCCACGTTCCTAGTCGACACCTACGACACGCTCACGGGTGTCGAGACCGCCCTCGGCGTCGCCGACGCCCTGGATCTGCGGGGTCGGCTCGGCGTGCGGCTCGACAGCGGCGACCTCCTCGTCCTGTCTAAGCAGGCCCGCTGTCTCTTCGATGCCGCCGGGCGTCAGGACGTGACCATCGTCGCCAGCGGCGGGTTGGACGAGTTCGACGTGCAGCGACTTCTGGATGACGGCGCTCCGATCGACACGTTCGGTGTCGGCACGAAGATCGGTGTCTCGGCCGACGCGCCGTCGTTGGATACCGCCTACAAGCTGGTTGAGTACGCCGGACGACCCGTCATGAAGCTGTCGCCGGGCAAGCAGACCCGCCCGGGACCGAAGCAGGTCTACCGGGGCGACCTCGAAGCCGGCGACGTGCTGGCCACCCGGTCCGAGCCACCCCCGCCGGGCTACTCGCCGCTGCTGATCCAGGTGATGCGTGCCGGCGAGCGCACGGCGCCCATCGAGCCTGTCGCCGTCGCCGCGGATCGGTTGTCCACCGACCTCGCGGGACTGCCAACCGCGTCGCGCGAGCTGCGGACACCCACGGCGGTGGCGGTGCGGGTCTCGGAGCGGTTGGAGGCCCTCACACGTGACGTACGCGAGGCACATCGCCCGCCCAGCCCTGCCCCGCTCTGGGCGGATGGCTGACACCATGGGCTCCAGAGTCGTCGCGCCCGCAGAGGAGTGGTCACAGCTGCCTATGTGACCATCGCCTCTGGTCATCGGCGAATGGGGCCCGCACTGTGAGGCGTGGAGTTCGGAGGTGAGTCCGATGGATGTGCAGATGTCGAGACGGCTGCTGGAGACGGAACGTGAGCGACTGGTGCGGGTGCGGCGCGGGCTCGAAGAGGACGATCTGCGCGAGACGGACGCTGAGAGCTCTGCGGAGCTCTCGTCCTTGGATCAGCATCAGGCCGACATCGGCAGTGAGGTGTTCGAGCGCGAGAAGGACCTGTCGATCCTTGGTCGTGTCGACGCCGAGTTGCGGGAGGTGACCGACGCCTTGGCGCGCCTGGACCGCGGCGTCTACGGCGCATGCCAGACCTGCGGCACGCGCATCCCCGACGATCGACTGGAGGCGGTGCCCGCCACCCGGTTCTGTGTGGAGCACGAGGGGCTGTGGGAAGGGAACCAGATCACCGCGTCGCTCCCTGAGGGCGCGTACCCCGATGGGGCGGCGTTCGCCGAGGACATCGCCGCTCGGGAGGGGGCCCAGCACCTGGAGTTCCTGCCAACCGACGACGAGGTGGAAGAGGATCTGGGCCTCGGCCCGGAGGAGAGCGCGCTCCACGTCACCGGACCGGCCGGCGAACCCTCCGACACCTTGGCGCCCGATGAGGTGGAGTTGGCGGAGATGCAGGAGGCAGAGCTCGAGGACGAGGAGCGAACCGACGCGGAGGGCGAAGAGTCGGCGCGACGTGCGGACGCCGAGGCGGCGGCGCTCGAAGACGAGCAGCTCGGTGTGACGTCGCGCTCGCAAGCGAGTGCACCCAACGCCGACGTCCAAGGTTGAGGTCAGTCAGCGGGGTCGATGCCCTCCGACGGATCTCCGTGGTCGGCGTCCCGTTACGCGACGCCTATCCCGGCGGCTCGCATCTCATCGAGGGCACGCTCCGCTGAGTCCGGGGCGACGCCAGCGATCATCC
>CAYSAC010000055.1:0-16073 GCA_964428815.1 uncultured Acidimicrobiaceae bacterium
CATGCCGATGTGAGCCTGCTTGTTGGGCGAACCGAACGCGAACACGACGTCCACGGGGTCGTTGTGCTCGTGACCGAACGCCACCGGCGTGGCGAGCGTGATGGCGCTCAGCGCCAGACGGATGACGCCGTCCTCCGGGCGAGCGTGGGCGAGCGCGATGCCAGGCGCGAGAACGATGTAGGGCCCCTGTTCTTGGACGATGGCGATGCATCGCTCCGCATAGCGGGCCTCGACCGCACCGGCGTCGACCAGAGGGGAGCATGCGGCCCGGATGGCGTCTTGCCATGAGCTGGCTTCGACGTCGACCCGGGCCGCAATGACCGGGCTCGCCGTTGCTACGCGGTCAGCCATCCTGCTGCCTCCATGCCCTTCAGGAGCTTGTCCTTCATCTCCTTCTTGTCCATGAAGTTGGTGATCCCGACCACCACCGGGACCCGTCCTTCGAACTCCTCGGCGTGCATCTCTTGACCGATCAGGATGTCGGCCGGCATGCCGTGCGCCGAGGAGACGTCGGTGGCAGTCACGTGGGCGCGGAGGCCGAGGTCTTTGAAGACGTCTTCCGCGTTCATGCGCAGGATGAGGCTTGACCCCATTCCCACGCCACAGACGGTGACGACTTGTAGGTCGTCGTCCACGCCCTTGCGCATCTGCGGTGTCGATTCAGGCACTGTGGACCGGCGTGCGCCGGTCGGTCGGCACGTTGCGCGCCGGCTGCGTGCCGTGGTGCGACCGGCGGAACAGATAGGAGCCCAGTCCCAGAAGACCGACGACCATCAGCCAGCCGGCGATCGTGACGAACGCCTCTTCGAAGGTGGCAAACGCGAGGGGATGACGGACGAAGAGGATCGCCCACGTCATCAGGTACCAGTCGGGATCGGCGATTGTCGCCAGCTGCGGAGCGGTATGCGACAGCAGCGTCCACGTAACCGCCTGGCCGACAGCCAGGAAGAGACCGCAGACACCACCACCGAGTACGGCGCCCTTCCAGCCGCCGAACTTGTTGCCGAACACGCCAGCGCCACCGCCGGGGAAGAACAGCTGGATCATCGGCGGAACGATCACGATCCAGCCGATGGCGGCGAAGACACCCATGAGCACCAGGAACACCCCCGTGGCCGAGAGGAAACCGATCATCACGGCAGTCGGGGCGTAGGGGAACACGGTGGGCACGTCGAGCGCCGGCCGCGCGTTCGGGATGACCCGGTCGCTGATTCCCTTGAAGGCGGGAACGATCTCGGCCAGGAACATGCGCACCCCGAAGAGCAGGATTGCGATGCCTGCGGCGAACTTCAGCGACATGACCAAACCCCACACCCACGGGTTCGATGCCGATGATCCGGAGCCCGCCACCTGCGCGCTCCGTACCTTGGCGTCGGCAAACGCCATCGCGACGAGCATGACCACCGAGATCACGAGGGCCGTGCTCACGTTGACGTCCTTGAAGAAGGACAGGCGCTTCGGCAGACGCACCTTTTCGCTGTCGTCCTTTTCGGGGTCGCCAACGAACGGGCCGGCCTTGGCCGCGATGTAGGCGACCGATGAGCTGGTGTGACCAAAGCCAAAGTCATCCGAACCGATGACCCTCTTCATCTGCGACGCGATGTACATCGGCTGCAGCGTCCAGTACGCGGCCATGATGGCTGCACCCACGAGCACGAGGGTGAGCTGGCTCTTCTCACCGAAGGCCGTGACCAACGAAGCCACCACCACAAAGCTCATCCAGAACATCAGGTGGCCCGTCAGGTACACGTACGTCAGCTTGAGGAGTCTGACCACGAGCATGTGCAGTAAGAACCCGACGGTGATCACCATCGCGATCGTGCTGCCCTGGGTCTGCAGGAAGTCGTCCATGTTCGCTGTAGCGGCCGGCGGCTTAAGATCGAAGGCGCTGGCCACGATGGCCTGGAAGGCGCTGAGGCCGGCTACGAACACGCCGATCCCTGCGAAGAGCGCGTAGATGCCGATAGCTGCTCGCAACGTGCCCGCCACGATTTCCTCGACGGGCTTCTTCTGCAGCCACAGCCCAGCCAGGACGACCAACGCAATGAGGATCGCCACTTCGTTGAAGATGTTGCTGGCGAACCACTCAAGTGTGTCCTTCAAGACGCCCACACCCATCACCTCCACCTAGCGTGCGGGGCAGACGCCCCTACATGTGATCGTGGCGAAATCAGGGTCACGTTCTCTAGGGCCGAAAGTCACATCACGACGAGAAATAGTGGCCCTGCGCGTTGAACCTGGGATCGCTCGCGGGGGCGGTCGCTGTCCCCCGCTACGTGCTAGTGCAGCCGCGCGGAAGTTCCGTGCATGTATCGCCGAGTCGGGGTCGTCGCTTGAGGACGCAGGACGACGCGCCTGCCTTGCCCAGCCGCTAGGACGAGGACGCAGGCAGCGGCGACATCCGGCCGGCGAGACGTGCGTGAGACTTCCGCGTGGTTGCACGGGACTAGCGCTCAGCCTCCACCAGGTGCTGCCGGCAGGGGAGGGTGACCTGCGCGGTGCAACCGCTGTCTTCGTTGCCGTCGATCCGGATGCTGGCGTGGTGGTTGGCCACGACTGGTTGGCCACGACCCTGGCGCACACGGCCAGCCCGATCCCGAGGCCGGGAGTGTCGCTGCTGCTCTGGCGGGCGAACATCTCAAAGACGGAGCGGCGGTGCTCCGGGGGGGATGCCGACGCCGTTCACGAAGTCGACGACAATCTCGCGTCGGTCGACCTCGACGGTGACGACCCAGCCGACGCTTCCGTTCTTCAAGAACTCCGACCCGCCGCTCGCGTGGAGAGTGCGGTCGTCGCGTCGCGCGACGACCTCCTCGCCGACCATGAACTCACGGCCGTGGGCGATGAGCGGCTCTCCCAGCTCGGCGACCCTGCCGGCCTATGGCGCACGACTGCTCGTGGTGTCCTCCCTCGGGACAGCTTCGGTCTGGCTGTTGGCGAGGTCACCCTCGCGATCCTCGCCACCGGCTCGACGGTGCCGTCCGAGGACCTTCAAGCAGTCGTCACCGAGATCGTCCTCGAAGAGGGCTGGCGGGATGCCTCCAGCCACACGCCACCCGAGCGGCACACCATCAGCCGGACGATCCACACCACCACGAACCTGCTCCGGGCGCTGAACCTGCTCGCGACCGGGAGCGACTGGAACGACCGCTCGTGCGGGCTCAGCGATGTCGGCAAGGCGACAGCGATGGAGGCGCTCCACCACCGGGCGACCGGGCCCCGGCCGAGCCCTTGGGGATGAACCGCAACCCCGGAGCACACGCCAGCCGGCAGGGACGAGGGACGCTCGTGTCCGTCGGCTACGAGGGCCGCGACGCGACCGAGCTCACGCAGCAGCTCGGACAACTCGGTGTGTCGGTAGTCGCGGACGTCCGCCTCAACGCGATCAGCCGAAAGCGTGGCTTCTCGAAGACTGCGCTGCGTGGCGAGTTGGAGCACGCTGGGATCGACTACGTGCAGCTGCCCGCCCTCGGCAACCCGCGCGACAACCGCGACGGCTTTCGTGCTGGCTCACCGGCAGCACATCAGCGCTACCAGCACGCGCTCGCCGCGCCGGAGGCGGTAGCCGCGCTCGACGAACTCGTTGCGCTCTTGGCCGACGGCGTCGTCGCGGTCATCTGCGTCGAGGCCGACCACGAGATCTGCCATCGGTCTCACGTGATCGCAGCCATCCGGGAGCGAATGCCGGATCTCACCGTGGTTCGAGCTTGACCGCACCCGCGGACGAGCAGAGCGTCCGTGCGAACACGCGAAGGGGCCGGGACCTTCGCCTCTACGCGAGGTCGATCTCCCTCAGCCGCTCGTCGGTGACCGCGTACATCCACGGTCCATCCGTCCGGTCGGAGACCAACCGCTCGACACGGGACCAGTGCCTCTCAAGCACGGCGAGGCTGTCCGCCGGTCGACTGGCTCTTGCGGCCGGTCAGCACGAACCCGCGCACTCGATGCTCCACCCACATCTGCTTCTCCACCCGCCGGTATCGGATCCGTTGATCACGCGTGACCACGACAAGTTTCCGGGCGCCGACGACGGGGAGCCAGTCGTCGTCGAGGCTGCCTCGGGGTACCTCAGGAAGATCGCTGTGGCCCGGGAAGACCACGTCGTCATGCCTCTCAGCGAGCGCCTTGCCGAGCGCCAGGTCGTTCTCGTCGACAAAGAACCTGGCTGGCACCGAGGACTACGCCGCCAGAGAGCGCTGCTGCTCCTCGTAGGCGACGGCCGCCCGCACGAACTCCTCGGGCATGTCGTAGCCACCAGCGATCTCGTCGGCCGTCTCGCCGGCATCGAAGAGCTCCCACAGCCGCTCGGTCGCCACGCCCTGCACGGAAGGTCTGCCGAATCGGACGAGCGGGTCGATCACGACCGGCGACGCCGTGCCGGCCGGATGAAGCCGCCGGACGTCCCCTCGTTCGGGTGGGTCGAACTCGACCTTCTTGAAGAACCGCATGGCCTCATCGGCAAGGGCAATGGTCTGGCCCGAGGAGATGACGATCGCGATCGACCTCGGGATGTCGTTCTTCTCCTGAAGCTCGAGGACGAGCTCCTTGCCGTAGATGTAGGGCTTGGCGGTGGCCAGCGGATACGGCGTTGCGAACTCGTGGCGCAACTCGTCGATCACCGGACGTAGACGCTGGAGCGGCACCCCCTTGCGGCGATACTCACGCAGGTATCCGAGCTCGACGAACTCGCCCCAGGTGACGATGTCCGCTCCGGTCGGCTCGACCCGGATCACCGGTGCATAGCGGACGCCGCGGCGCTCGTAGCCATCGAGCCAGGCGCGCGCTCGGTCGGGACGCAGGCCCAGTAGGCCACGGCCTCGGATACGCCGTACACCGGCCGCTCGAGGATCGACACAACTCGCTTCGTCACAGCTGCATCATGCCTGAGGTTGGGCGCTCCTCCGAGCCACTTCCGTTCCGTCCGACGGTGGCTGTGAAGCCCGGTCGCAGAATCGCCTGGGGGGTGTGGTGTTGAGCGCAGCCAGCGCAAAGATGCCGGTCAGGCCGTTGCGCTCGCGCAGGGGGTTGCGGCAAGGACAGCGATTTCGGTTGCCGAGACGGGCAATGGGACGGGCAACTCGACGCACGGTTTCCTAATCCCCTGAGGGCCAATGCGGTGACCTGCGGTTCGGCGCGAAGTCCCAGGTCAGACGTGGTTTCTGGTGTTACGACGTGTCGGCTCGTGACGCCGTCTGCTGCAGGCTCCGCGGGATTCTCGCGGGACGGGCTATCCCCTTCAGTACAGCGACCACAAGATGTGGGGGTTGCCGGCGGAGGTGCCGGGTGGCCGTTTTCCGCGCTGCCAGCGAAAAGTGCTGCCTGGCCTGCGCTGCGGTGTGCTCGGCGACGGGCCCCTGGTTCGAGACCCCGATCGGGCCGACCACAAGATGTAGGGGTCACTGTAACGAAAGGGATAGCCCACCTCGCGGGATTTTCGAGGGCGGCAGCGGCGCCGCCGACTTGCGTTGCGAAGTGTCTTCCGACTGGACATCTGATCGGACACTCCAGTGGACATTCCAGGGGGTCGATTAGGTAACGTGGTCGACATGCGCCCCTGCGAGGAGTCCCATCCATGGATCGCATTCGACGCGAGGGCGCTCAACGAGGTCCATCCGCGGCTCTGGATGTTGCTCGGCGAGGCGCGGTCGAAGTGCGAGCACCTCGCCGGCGCTCCGCTCAAGCCCGAGATCGCCGAGCGCTTCTACCGGGTGACCTTGATCAAGGGCGCACAGGCCACCACGGCAATCGAGGGCAACACGCTCTCCGAGGAGCAGGTGGCCGGCATCCTCGATGGCAGCTTCGAGGCACCGCCGTCGAGGAAGTACCAAGAGATCGAGGTTCGCAACGTCCTCGACGCGCTCACGAAGATCGATGGGCAGGTCCGGCGCGGCGAGTATCCGAAGCTGACGCGCGAGCTGCTCTGCGACTTCAACCGCCAGGTCCTCGTCGGGCTCGAAGACCAGATGGACGACTCGACGGTCCCCGGCGAGGTTCGCAACCATTCCGTCGTGGTGGGTCGATACCGCGGCGCTCCGGCGGAGGACTGTGAGTACTTGCTTGATCGCCTCTGCGACTGGCTGGAGGGTCCTGACTTCAAGGCGCCCGACCGCGACATCGACTTCGCGCTAATGCTCGTGCGTGCCGTCCTGGCCCACCTCTACATCGCGTGGATCCATCCGTTCGGTGACGGCAACGGTCGGACAGCTCGCCTCGTCGAGTTCCTGATCCTCGCGAGGTCCGGCAAGGTGCCGCTTCCGGCCGCACACCTGCTGTCGAACCACTACAACCTCACCCGCGACCGTTACTACCGAGAGCTCGACAAGGCCAGCAAGTCCGGTGGCGACATCACCGGGTTCATCGCTTACGCGATCGAGGGCTTCATCGACGGCATCCGGAGCCAGATCGACGAAGTGCGGGGGCAGCAGCTCAGCGTCGCGTGGATCAACTTCGTCCACGAGGTGATGTCACGGTTCCCCACCGGCAAGGCATCGGATCGCCAGCGCGAGCTCGTGCTGGCGATGCCCTTCGATCGCGCCGTTCCCCGGTCGGAACTCACCGGCCTCACGCCACGCCTCGCCCAGCAATACGCCCAGGCCGGTCCTCGCACGATCTCGCGGGACCTGAACCGCATCGAACGCGCCGGACTGATCACGCGCGTCGGCAGGAGCAACTTCGGTTCGAGCATCTATCAGATGGCCGCGTTCCTCCCGGCGATCGCGCCGCCCCACAACGAGGACCACTCCGTCGGCGGATGAAGCCGGGCCGTGGGCCGGCGGTCACTGCTTGCAAAGGTCCTGCGAAGTTCGCTCGTCCCCGCCATGCTGGACGGCGACATGGCTACGTGGTTCACGGCCGACCTTCACCTCGGCCATACGAACATCATCCGCTACTCCGCTCGGCCCTTCAGCGACGCCGAGGCGATGAATCGCGCTCTCATCGAGCGGTGGAACGAGATCGTCGACGACGGCGACGATGTGTGGATGCTCGGGGACTTCGCGATGGGGAAGATCGACGAGACCCTGCCGCTCGTGGGCGAGCTCCGCGGGCGCAAGGTGCTGCTCGCTGGCAACCACGACCGATGCTGGGCTGAGCACGGTCGACGAGCGAACGGTTGGGAACAGCGATACCTCGATGCCGGCTTCGATGAGGTTCGACAGGGTCAGCTCAACATCGACATCAGCGGCGTCACCACGCTCGCCTGCCACTTCCCGTACCGAGGCGACAGCCACGACCACGACAGGTACGCCGAGCAGCGACCCGTCGACCGTGGCGCATGGCTGCTGCACGGCCACGTCCACGAGCGCTGGCAGCAACGTGGTCGCATGGTCAACGTTGGCGTCGACGCTTGGGACTACCGGCCGGTCAGTGAGGCGACGGTTCGAGACCTCATCACGGCCGGCCCGCAAGATCGCGAGCCGCTCGGGAGCTGAAGCCCTCGCCGGGCGACCGTGCCGGACCGGGTGTCGTGATGCGAGTCATGGCGACGTAAGCGCAAGGAGAGCTGCGATCGCGGTCCCTCTACTGAGCAGTTGCCAGGCGTCGAGGTCCGCGTCGCTGATCTCGAAGCGTTCGTGAGCCTGGCCCCGTGACGGCTCTGCCCAGCACTCGAGCCCGCTGAAGTTCGGCAGGTAGCACCAACGGCCGTGGGCTATGGCGTTTCGAAGCATCCTCCGTCGACCGCTGACGAGGAATTTCTCGATAGTTGCCAGCGTCGAGGGTTTCGGCATGACGGCTGCGGCAGGCCTGACGAGTGAGTCTCTTAGCCAAACGAAGCCGACGTACAGGTTGGTCATGACCTGGGCACGAACGATCACAGGGTCCCCAGCGTTGGCATGGGCGAGGTCCATCCAGGCCTGAAACGCTGTCAGCTCCTCGACGTAACGCTCGGGAGGGATGAGCATCGACAGCCGGAGTGCGTCTGGTACTTCACCGTTTGCCACTCGACGCCGGACAGGGTCGTGCCCTTCTTCTTCGCCTCGATCACCCCGACCGCTTGCCGATCGAGGAAGAGCACGTAGTCCGCCGGGCCAGCCGTGGTGACGAGCTCGCGCACGGCGACGCCAGCGCTGGCATAGAGGTTGATCGACTTGTAGTCCTGCACCACCCAGCCCGCGCGCACGAGCATCTCGTCAATGCGCTTGCGGGCGCGCTGCTCGGGTAGCAGGTAGTCGTCGTCAGGCGGTGTCATGGTGAGGTCACCTACGCGTACCACCACTCGTCGAACGGCACCGCCGGGTCGGCCACGAGCGTCCGTCCCTTCGGGAACCAGGCGAGCTCCCGATCGCCGCCCGGAGCAGCGGACCGTGCGTCGACACCATCGAGCCCCGCGTCGAAGGCGCCTTGGCCGTGAGGCTGACACGCCACGTGCGGGACCGTCTCGCCGCGATCATCCAGCGGGAACGACGCGGGGAGGCTCAACGCAGCGAGTCCCGCCGGTGTGTAGGCGTCGCCGGCACGTCCGTCCGGGATCGTGACCTCGATGAGCATCGGTGCGGTCGCGGGGTCGAGGTCCTCCGGGCCGTATGGCATCGACGCGAACAGCCGAGCCACGTTCGCTCGCGCTGTGCCGTGATCGCGATTGAGGTAGACGCACTCCATTCCCGGCGGGTTCCAGCGCTGTCCGGGTGGCTGCGCGGCGAACGACGCGTCGAGGGGATCGGGCCAGTCCGGGTCTGCGACGCGCAGGCAGCTCCCCCCGATCTCCACGTCAAGCACGGCTATGCGACCCGGCGAAAGTCGAAGCTGTCCTTCACCGAGCGCAGCAGCCACTCGTGCTCATCCTCTGCGATGACCTCGAGCATCGTGCGCCCGCCGTAGGCCTCGGCTGGGCGTCGCACGACTGCCACGGGAAGTCCGTCGCGGAGGCGGTGCCGCAGGATGTCGCCGATCTCGGCGATGGCGGCGATCTTCGGTGCCCGCTCGGGAGGCGGCCCGGCGAGGAGCCACTTGTCGACGGCCTGTCGCTTGACGCCCATGAGGCTTGCGATGTCGCCGCTCGTCAGATCGAACGTGTCCATGGCGCGACGAAGCGGTGAGGCTTGCTCGCGTTCATGGTTGCTCTCGGCGACCTGCTTCACGAACCACCTGAAGTGATGCACGTCGACGTCGCGCGCCGCCTGGCCGCACACCTGGGGAAGTCCGCCGGCAAAGCCGCGCATGCGATCGACGAGAACGGTGACGATGCCGATGCCATCGGGTGAGGGGGCAACCCAGCGGAGCCCGACGGCGTCCTGGCGGAGCATCGTGTAGACGACGATGGACGGCGGAAGCTCATCGGGAGAGATCGACGGCAGCGCGGTGAGTGCCATCGCCGCCTCGTCCACGTACGCGAGGTATCGGCGAACCGCCATCCGATCACCGTGGGCGACGAGCGGCATGACCCGGTCCAAAGCGGCCGTGATGTCCGGCACGAGATCCGCGCAGACACGCTTGGATGCATCGGTCAGATCGAGCCGGAAGAGGTCCTCAACATGGAGCACGTGTGGATGATACCGCAACCGATAGGCAACCGGTATGGGTTGCACCCTCCTCCGAAAAGTCCGTTGGCCGTTCGGTGTTCATGTATATTCGAACACATGGCCCGGACATCCGCCGATGCGCTCGAGCGGCTTGCTGCCGACGCTCTAGCCGCTGCGCTCGACAGCATCGACGTCCGCCACGAGCCCGCGACGAACTCGGACGCGGACCTGATCGCTCACCTCGACGAGAGGGATGTCGCCATCGAGATCAAGACAACCGCGTACGCGACGCCGGAACGCGTCCGAGCGATGCTCGGGCACCATCCTCGAAGGGGCGCGACGCAACTACTCGTCGCCGATCACATCACCGAGGCTGCGCGCCACGAACTCATCGCCGCGGGGTGGTCGTGGCTCGATCGTCGCGGCCACCTCTACCTCCGTGCTCCCGGTGTGATGATCGACCGCGATGTCGAGGCACTTCCCAGACCGGGCTCGGGTGGACCGCCGGATCCCATCTCGGGGGCCGCCGGTCTCGCGGTCGCCTACGCGATCTTGCTCGACCCAAAGACGCCACAGCCGGTTCGTGCCAGCGCTCCGCTGCTCGGTTTTTCCCCCGCGTCGATCAGCACGTCTCGCTCGGCGCTCCGCGACGCAGGGCTGCTCGAACGCGACGGTCTGCCGGTCGTGCCTGAGCTGTTCTGGGCGCTTGCCGACGTGTGGAAGCGCGAGCGAGCCTGGCTGGTCAACGGGCCCGAGCCGGGCGACACCCACACCAACGTCGACGACCTCGATGAAGCGGGGTGGTGCATCACGGGAACCGCTGCGGCCGTGGCGTGGGGTGCGCCGGTCGTCGCCGTGGAGCCAATCCTCGACCTGTATGTGCCGGGGCCGGTGATGGTCACGATCGCACAGCGCGAGTACCTCACGGCCCGCAATGCCGTTGACGCGTCCGCGTCAATCGCCGTGGCGCCCGCGGCGCTGGTCACGAGCCGGCGCATGCCTCCCCGCGGCAAGGGTCGCTGGCCCCTCGCCCACCCGCTTGCCGTGGCGCTCGACCTTGCGCAAGACCGCGCCCGCGGTCGAGAGATCCTCGACGAGTGGACGCCGCCATCGGAGTTCCACCGTGTCTGGTGAGGACACCGTCCACCTGGCTGGTCCCGCGATGCTGCCTCTCATTCGGGCTGCCGCCCGCCTCGCCGATGCCGAGCTCGTTGATCATCGGCGAGACCAAGACCTACTCGCAACGCCAGGTCGGCCTGCCCGCGACGCTCGCCGTCGAGCTTCGCTCGCACATCACGGCTCGATCACTCGGACCCGAGGATCTCGTCTTCGCCGGCACTCGCGGAGGACTGACGCGCCACAACCTCTTCTACTCGCGTCACTTCAAGCCGGCCGTCGTGCGCGCGGGTCTGCCGGCGGGCTTCCGATCCACGACTTGAGGCACACCTGCGCCGCCCAGTTTCTCCGAAGGCGCACACCCGAGGGCGATCATGGAGCGGCTCGGCCACTCGACCGTCCAGGTCGCCCTCGATCGCTACGGCCACCTCTTCCCGCGCATCCACGCCGAGCTGACCGACTCCCTCGACAAGCTCTACCGCCAGGCGGACGACGAGTCGAGCAGGGGCTCGTCGAGCGACGCGACGCCGGTGGGCGAGGATTGACAGAGTGGATCCGTCGAAACTCGAACCGATCGAGGCGCACCTTCGCCAGGAGACGCCGCCGACAGATGCGACCGCGGTGATTCGCGGCGGACCACTGACGGCCGAGAAGTTCGTCGAGCACGCGGTCCGCCAGGCGCGTGAGTTCAGCGTCAACGGTCAGCCGATGTCGTCGATCAGCGTCTACCTCACCGTCGACGGTTGGACGCTCGAGATGCTGCTGCGGGATCGGCTGTGGTCGCGCAGCACGTACGCCAGCTGCCCGGTTGCTGCGCTGAACGAGGCCGGATACTTGCTGCTGCCGACTCACGAGTCGCCGCACTACGACGTCCTCATGCCGGCGAGCACCGAAGCGGCCGCAGGTACGCTGTTGGCGGTGTTCGGCGAAGCCCGCCGCAACCCGTTCAAGCACCGGAGGCGGTGAGCCCAGCGTGAACAAGATCGAGATCGACATTCCGTGCGACGTCCAGCAGGAGGACGGCAGCGGCTACGCCTGGGCCTTCCTCGACGAGGCTCGTGACACGTCACGAATCATCGAAGGTGCGATCGTCGTGTCCGGCGACGAGGACGACCCAGTGCTTGCTCGGGTCGTCTCCCTCACCGACCGTCCCGGAGGCGTGAAGGTCCACCTCGACATCCTCCCCGGTGATCCCACCGAGTACGTCGAGGCGATGCAGCGAGCCCACCTCCTGCCCGGGTAGCCGTGTCTCCCGCGGCCTGCCTCAGGCTGCGAGGCCGATGAGATGGCTGCTCGCCTTGCCCTCAACTGCTTCCTTCTGCGAAGGCCTCGAAGCCCTCTCACCTGCCTGTCGGCCAACTTCCAAGACGCCGCCGTCTTCTACATGTGGTCGGAGGGCTCGGCGGCCATGCTCGACTCGACCGACCCGGAGTTGCTCGACGCCGCCGTACCGGGTGACGTCGTTCTTACGTGGTTACGACGGTGTTGGGCATTCCTCATCGACCAGCCGATCGAGCGCGAGTTCAAGCCGGCGTTCGGCACCGGGGACAACACGCCGATCTGGAAGCTGTCGGGCCACGCCAAAGCCGGACGCGAGATCTACTTCGCGCTGTACCAGCAGCTCGCCGACAGTGGCGAGGATCCAAACGGCATGTTCCGGGAGTTCGCTCCGGACCTCTTCGACCTGGTGATCGTCGACGAGTGCCACCGGGGCAGCGCGCGCGCCGAATCGTCGTGGCGAGCGATCCTCGATTACTTCTCGCCGGCCACCCAGCTCGGCATGACCGCCACCCCCAAACGCGACGAGACCGTCGACAGCTACGAGTACTTCGGCGACCCGCTGTACGAGTACTCGCTCGCCCAGGGGATCGACGACGGCTTCCTCGCCCCGTAGGCGAGCGCAGCCCCGACGAGGCGCTCGGCCATGTCCTACTACGGAGCATGTTGCTCACCGGAGGAGGTATCCAAGTGAGTCGGCGGCACGGGTGAGGTCGGGAAGCAGGCCGACATGCGACAGCGGCACGTCGAGGTCGGGGATAGCGGGGACCGCGTCCTCGGCGCGCTCGAACAGTACGAGCGCCGGGTGACCCCCGTGCATCGACGACGAGTACCAGAGCCCCTCGACCCTCGGGTACGCGTCGTAGGTCGCCTTCGCCCACGCCTGGGCTCGCGGGCGCGGGCCAGACGCAATCGCTTGGCTCGCACCGGCGCGCGTCGGCCAGTCGCCGGTGAGGTCGAGCAGACGGACCGACCGCACAAGGCGGAACGCGGCGAAGCACCTGTCGTCGGCGTACCGATCGACCAGACGGGAGCCCTGGCAGGCCTCTGCGACGCAGGTGACGAGGTCGCGGGCCGCGTAGATCACCCCGCGGCGTTCACCGCTGACGTGATGGTCGAAGCGAGCGCTGGTGAGGGGGCCGTCGAAGCGGAGGTCGCGCCACGTCGTCGGGTGTCGCCCGCCGCGCGGGTAGATGCGAGCGATCAGCGTGTCGGTCCGCAGCGTGCGGTAGGTGGGTCGCACGCGCCGGAGCTCCTCGGGTGCCGGCGGCCACGGGAACTTCGGCACTACAGCTGATCGATGTCGCCTGCCAGCACCGCAGCGATGTCCGGCGGGCCGCCCGATGACAGCCACACGATGGGCGAGACGGGCTCGTCACCGAGGAGCAGGTCGGCGTTCGGGGTCGTGAACCACCGGCTCACCGCGACAGGGTGAAGTGTTGGCGACAGCTCGGCGACGACGAGGTCAAGGCCGGGTACGAGCCTGCGGCGGTCGAGTTGAAAGGCCGGCACCAGCCATGCGCCGCGCCGTTTGACGGCGTACAGCGAGCGCGCGTAGATGCGCTGGCGCACACGACTCGTGTCGACGCCAAGGCGCTTGGCGGTAGCGGCGACGCTGAGCGAGTCCTTCAGCAGCTCGGCGTGGGCGGCGGCGAGGCCGGCGACGGGGCCCAGCTCGCTTGGCTGCAACGGCCGGAGTGAGGCGCCCAGCTTGCGCAGCGTGGCCTGCTGGCGATCACCGAAGTAGTCGGCTGGTCGGATGTCCGTCAGAGCGATCGGTCCGGCTCGATCGGCGAACTCGACGAGAGCAGCGGCGAACTCCTCCTCGTCTACCCCGAACCGGCGCTCGAGCACCTCGTGCAATGGCATTGCCATGACGGTTCCTCCTGATCTCTCCTGGCAGGATAGTACAGGAGAGTGTGAGGAGAGTTGCCCATCCGGTTGGATGGGCAACATTCGCGGTCGTGCTGGTCAACGAGGCCGAGCAGCACGGACCGCGCGAACTACAGGTCGTCGCGGCGACGTACGGTTTCGGGTGCAAACGGTCTCAGGGTTGTCTCGCTGCACCACGGAGTCGTTCGGTGTCGTTCGCAGCGAAAACAATGCCCGTCTCGGCAACCGAAATCGTTGATTTGGACCGCACTCCCTGTGCGGGCGCAACGCTCTGACGTGCTTCCCTGCGCTCGTTGCGCTGAACACGACACCCCAAAGCGATTCCTAGACGGACTGTCGGCGCGAGTCGATGGCCCTGACCAGCCGCGCGGTGACCTCGTCGGCGGTGCCAATGCCGTCGATGTCGACCAGCTGGCCCTGGGCCCGATAGTGGTCGATGAGCGGCTCGGTCTCCTTCTCGTACAGGTCGAGCCGCCGTTTGATCGAGGCCTCGCTGTCGTCGGCGCGCTGGACCACCTCCCCGCCACAGTTGTCACACACCCAGCCGTAGCGGGGCGGGTTCTCGACCGAGTAGTTGGTCTGGCAGTCGACGCACATGCGCCGACCGGCGAGCCGCTTCAGCACCATCTCCCTGGGCACGTCGAGGTCGACGACTAGATCGAGGTTCAGCGGGACGAGGATCTGGTGCAGCGCCTTCGCCTGGGTCACCGTGCGCGGGAACCCGTCGAGGACGAAGCCGCGGTTGTTGGTGTCGTCGCGCTCGAGCCGCTCCTGGACGACGCCGATCATGATGTCGTCGGGCAACAGCTCGCCGGCATCCATGTACTCCTTGGCCTTCTGGCCGAAGTCGGTGTCCTCGCGCACGGCAGACCGCAGCATGTCGCCGGTCGAGATGTGAGGCACGACGTAATGGCGCGACAGACGAACGCATTGCGTGCCCTTGCCCGCCCCCTGGCGTCCGAGCATGACCAGTCGGGCCCCGGGGATCATGCCTAGCGGAGAAAGCCCTCGTAGTTGCGCATCATCAACTGGCTGTCGATCTGCTTCATCGTCTCCAGCGCGACGCCGACCGCAATGAGGATCGAGACGCCGCCGAACGGGAAGTTCTGCACGTCCGCGAAGGCGAGGAGGATCGAGGGCAGCAGCGCGATGAGAGCCACGAAGAGGGCACCGGGGAGGGTGATCCGCGACAGGATCCGGCCAAGGTAGCGCTCGGTCTGCGGACCTGGACGGATGCCGGGAATGAACCCGCCTTGCTTGCGGATGTTGTCGGCTTGGGTGGCCGGATCGAAGCTGATCGCTGTGTAGAAGTACGCGAACCCGATGATGAGCAGGCCGTACGTGAAGATGTAGAAGATGCTGTCCGGCTGGACGAGGTTCCCGTCGACCCAGCGCTGCACGGATGCACCCCAGCCGTCAGGCGGCAGGACCTGGGTGACGAGCAGCGGCAGGTAGAGCACCGAGCTGGCGAAGATGATCGGGATGACGCCGGCCTGGTTCACCTTCAACGGGATGTAGGTGCTCTGACCGCCGTACATCCGGCGACCGACCACGCGCTTCGCGAACTGCACCGGGATGCGCCGCTGCCCCTGCTCCACGAACACGATGCCGACGAGGATGATCAGCGCGAGCCCGATGAGCGGGATCAGCAGACCCCAGCCCCGCTCAGCCTTGACCGCTGCGCTTTGGCCGGGGATCGAGCTGACGACCGAGCTGAAGATGAGCAACGACATGCCGTTGCCGATGCCGCGCTGGGTGATGAGCTCGCCCATCCACATCAGCAGTGCGGTGCCCGCGGTCAAGGTCAGCACGACGATCAGCACGCGCGGCACCGTGAACTCCGGGAGCAGGTCGAGGCCGGAGCTGTTGCCGCCGAGCAGGCCGCCGCCGCCGTTGTGGAAGAGGAACGCGAGGCCGGTCGACTGCAGCAGCGCGATGGCGACCGCGAGGTAGCGGGTCCATTGAGTGATCTTCTTGGTGCCAGTCGCGCCCTCCTTCTGCCATTCCTCCAGCTTCGGGATCACCACCGTGAGGATCTGCATGATGATCGAGGCGGTGATGTACGGCATGATCCCGAGCGCGAACACCGCGAACTGCGTGAGCGCGCCGCCCGAGAACAGCGTCAGGAACCCGAGGACGCCGCCGCTCTGGGAGGCCTGGCGCTTGAGCTCTTGGACGGCGTCGAGGTCGATGCCGGGGGCGGGGATGTGGGAGCCGAGCCGGTAGAGGGACAGGATCAGCAGCGAGAACAGGATCTTGTTGCGAAGGTCGGGGACCTTGAACATGTTCCGCAGGCTGGAGAGCACGGGCGTTGCTCCGTTTCAGGGG
>CAYSAC010000056.1:0-15966 GCA_964428815.1 uncultured Acidimicrobiaceae bacterium
TGCTGGTTAGCGACCTGCGGAAGGGATAAGTGCTGAAAGCATCTAAGTACGAAGCTCTTTCCTAGATGAGGTTTCCCACTGGGTTAACCAGGTAAGGCCCGTGATAGACCAACACGTTGATAGGCCGGAGGTGTAAGCACAGCAATGTGTTCAGCCGACCGGTACTAATCGGCCGAGGGCTTGGATTTACAAACACGTTCGTGCTCGCTATGGAGTTCTGCAAGGAGCCGGCGCCTGAGAAAGGCGACGCTCATTGACAGCAAGGTTTCGGTGGCCATAGCGGTGGGGTCACACCCGTTCCCATTCCGAACACGGAAGTTAAGCCCACCAGCGCCGATGGTACTTGGGTGGATTCGCCCTGGGAGAGTAGGACGCCGCCGATTTCGCTCGAAGAAGGGCCCCTCCGGGGGCCCTTCTTTGCATTTTGGGCCCCTCCGCTACGATGCGTTCATGCCCGCCTCTCCGCCGCCCCGCCAGCCGCGCCGGGGCGGACCGAAGCGGTCGGGCAAGCCGGTCAGCGGTCGTCCTGCCCGTCCTACCGGAGCCGGCGGCAAGGGCCGTGCCGGCGCACCGAAGCGCAGCACCGGTGGCGCCGCGAAGCGCACCGGGCGCCCCGAGCGCGCCGACCGTCCGGAGCGGGCCCGGTCCCGTGAGGAGGACCAGCTCGAGCGGGACCGGCAGGCCAAGGCCAAGGGCGCGGGCTGGGGCGGGGTGGCCCGCAAGGGCGCAGGCCGGCTCGACGGGCGGGCCATGGGTGCGGCGTCGCAAGCGTGGCGCGAGGCGGTCGGCTCCGAGCGGGGCTGGAAGCCGGAGGAGTGGATCGACGAGGGCGAGGTCGCCAAGGTGGCGACCCAGGCGGTCGGCCGCGGCCAGCAGCCCGACCGCGGCCCACAGCCCCGGCGGCGCCAGCGTGACGAGCGCCCGCCGGACCCGGGACTGGCCAAGCAGATCGGCGTCGACAAGGCCAAGCGGTTCGAGGATCGCATCAAGAACGCCGCCGAGGCGTTCAAGCGCCAGCGGTTCGACGAGGCCAAGCGGTTGCTCAAGCCGCTCGCCGAGGGCGCGCCGGGCTCGGAGGTCATCCGTGAGCTCTACGGGCTGACGCTGTACCGGCTCGGCCGGTGGAAGCCGGCTGTCACCGAGCTCGAGGCCTTCCGCACCATCGCGGGCAGCACCGAGCAGCACCCGGTCCTGGCCGACTGCTACCGCGCGCTCGGCCGTCACCGCGAGGTCGAGGCGCTCTGGGAGGAGCTGCGCTCCGCGTCGCCGAGCGCGGAGCTCGTCGCCGAAGGCCGCATCGTCATGGCCGGGTCGCTGGCCGACCAGGGGCGCCTGCCAGAGGCGATCGCGCTGCTGCAGCGCTCCAAGCTGCCGTCCCGCCGCCCGCGCGAGCACCACCTTCGCGTCGCCTACGCCCTCGCCGACCTCTACGAGCGGGCCGGTGAGACGCCGAAGGCACGCGAGCTGTTCATGGTCGTGGCGACGAACGATCCGGAGTTCGCGGACGTCCGATCCAGGCTCAAGGCGCTGCGCTGAGCGCGTAGGGTCGGCGGCCGTGACCGCGGTGGTGTTCACGAAGTCCCTGCGGCGCCACGTCGACTGCCCCGACGACGACGTCGAGGGCGACACCGTCCGGGAGGTGCTCGAGGCCTACTTCGCCCGCCACCCCGCCGTGCGAGGCTACGTGCTCGATGAGCGCGGCTTGCTCCGCCGGCACGTGACGGTGTTCGTCGCAGGCACGCAGGTCGTCGACCGCGAGCGCCTCGGCGACGCTGTGGCAGCCGACGGTGAGGTGCACGTCATGCAGGCACTGGCTGGGGGATGAGGCGGATGAGGAGGCGGTCATGGACGAGCTGCTGATCGGGACGCGCAAGGGCCTCTTCACCGTGGGCCGCCGCGGTGGCGGCTACGAGGTGACCAGCGCGGAGCACCTGGGCGTGCCGGTGACGGCGGTGCTCAGCGACGCGAGCGACGGCACGGTGTGGACCGCGCTCGACCACGGCCACTACGGCGTGAAGGTGCACCGCCAGGACGCAGGCGCACCGGCGGTCGAGGTGAGCACGCCGGCCTACCCGCCCAAGCCCGAGGACATCGCCGACGTCGATCCGAACAGCCGCGACGAGGTGCCGTGGGCGACCCAGATGGTGTGGTGTCTCGAGACCGGCCACCCGGATGAGGCTGGCGTGCTGTGGGCGGGGACGATCCCGGGTGGGCTGTTCCGCTCCACCGATCGGGCCAGCTCGTGGGAGCTGGTCAGGGCGCTGTGGGATGAGCCCAGCCGTGTCGAGTGGTTCGGCGGCGGCTACGACCACCCGGGGCTGCACTCCATCAGCGTCGACCCGCGCGACGCGGGCACGGTGCTCGTCGGCATCTCGTGCGGCGGCGCGTGGCGCACGGGCGACGGGGGCCAGTCGTGGTCGGCCTCCACCGGCATGCGGGCCGCGTTCATGCCGCCCGAGCGAGCCGACGACCCCGTCATCCAGGACCCGCACCGCATCGTGCGGTGCTCGGCCGCGCCGGATGTCGTGTGGGTGCAGCACCACAACGGCATCTACCGCTCGACCGATGGTGGTACGAGCTTCGCCGAGATCCACGAGGCGGGCCCGTCGACCTTCGGCTTCTCCGTCGCCGCCCACCCCCACGACCCCTCGACCGCGTGGTTCGTGCCAGCAGTCGCGGACGAGGAGCGCATCCCCGTCGACGGGCGCCTCGTCGTGACCCGCACCCGCGACGGCGGCGAGAGCTTCGACGTCCTCGGTCGAGGCCTGCCGGACCGCCACGCGTACCACCTGGTCTACCGCCACGCCCTCGACGTCGACAGCGCGGGCGAGCGTTTGGCCATGGCCAGCACCACCGGGTCGCTCTGGGTAAGCGACGACGCCGGCGACTCGTGGTCCCACGTCACCAGCGCGCTCCCGCCCGTGTCCTGCGTGCGCTGGTGCGAGCGCCTTAGCCCGTCGTCGGGGTTGAGGAAGTAGAGGCAGCTCTCGCACTTCTCCGCGGCGTTGGGCTTGCCCTTGAGTGTCGCCCGCTCGAGCAGGTCCTTGAGCAGCAGCTAGTTCTTCTCGTCGATCGGTTTCGGCTCGGGCAGCGGCATCTCGTCGAAAGACGACATCGGGTCAACATACGCGGCCGCGCCGAAGGCGTGTCGACGGCATTGTCACACCAGGTGCGTAGGTTCTTGGCACTTCCCCCGATGTGACCCACCAACGGCAAGGAGCCGTCATGTCCAACGTCGGGATCAACCTCACCATCGTCCGGGGCGCGCTGTCCCGACCCCCTAGCGAGCGCGAGCTCCCCTCGGGCGACCGGGTGGTGACCTTCGAGGTCACGGTCCGCCCTGAGGAAGGCCCGGCCGACTCGGTACCGGTCAGCTGGACCGGCGCGCCCGCGTCGTGCCTCAGCTGGGATGCGGGCGACGAGGTCGTGGCGGTCGGGCGGGTGCGCCGCCGGTTCTTCCGCGCCGGCGGCGCCACGCAGAGCCGCACCGAGGTGGCGGCGAGCACGGTGGCCCACGTCCGGCAGAAGGCCAAGGTTCGCCAGGCGCTCGAGGCCGCCCTCGCCGAGGCCAAGGCGCAGCTGTGACGGGGACCCGTTCGGTCCGCGAGGATAGGAGGCCATGAACGACGACCAGCTCGACAAGGTCCGCACCGCGGACGGTTTCATCGCCGCCCTCGACCAGAGCGGGGGCAGCACGCCGAAGGCGCTCCAGATCTACGGCATCGGAGAGGACGCCTACTCGAACGACGAAGAGATGTTCGCCCGCGTGCACGAGATGCGGAGCCGGATCATCACGAGCCCGAGCTTCACCGGTGACCGGATCCTCGGCGCGATCCTCTTCGAGGACACCATGGACCGCCAGATCGAGGGCCGTGACTCCGCCGAGTACCTGTGGGCGGTGAAGCGCGTCGTGCCGTTCCTGAAGGTCGACAAGGGCTTGGCCGACGAAGCCGACGGCGCCCAGGTGATGAAGCCGCTCCCCGGCCTCGACGACCTGCTGGCGCGCGCGGTCGCGAAGGGCGTCTTCGGCACGAAGATGCGCTCGGTCATCAAGCTCGCCGACCAGGCCGGGGTCGACGGCGTCGTCGACCAGCAGTTCGACGTTGGGCGCCAGATCCTCGACGCGGGCCTCGTCCCGATCATCGAGCCCGAGATCGACATCCACAGCCCGCAGAAGGCCTCGGCCGAGGCGCTGCTGAAGGCGGCGATCCTCCGCCACCTTGACCTTCTCGGCGCCAACCAGCTCGTCATGCTCAAGCTGACGCTCCCCGAGGAGGATGGCTTCTACAGCGAGCTGGTGAAGCACCCGAAGGTCCTGCGGGTCGTCGCGCTGTCCGGCGGCTACAGCCGCGAGGAGGCCAACGCGCGGCTCGCTCGCAACAAGGGCGTGGTCGCCAGCTTCTCGCGCGCGTTGACCGAGGGCCTGACTGCGCAGCAGTCCGACGACGAATTCGACTCGGCGCTTGACGCCTCGATCAAGAGCATCTTCGAGGCCTCGATCACCTAGTAACGCTGGTCGCGGCGGTACCCTCGAAGCCGCACACAACGACAGTCCGGGGGGACAACGGTGTCCGACCTAGATACTCAGCCGGAGCAGGGTGCCACCACGGCGCTCGACCGGGTCATCATCCGTTTCGCCGGCGATTCGGGCGATGGCATGCAGCTCACGGGAGATCGTTTCACCAGCGCCAGCGCCCAGTTCGGCAACGACCTGGCGACGCTTCCCGAGTTCCCGGCCGAGATCAGGGCCCCTGCCGGCACGCTCGCTGGCGTGTCCGCCTTCCAGGTCCACATCTCCGACCACGACATCACCACGCCAGGCGACGCCCCGAGCGTGCTCGTGGCGATGAACCCGGCCGCACTCAAGAGCGAGCTCGAGCGGCTCGAGCCGGGCGGGGCGATCATCCTCAACAGCGATGCCTTCGACGAGCGGAACCTCACCAAGGCCGGCTACGCAGCCAACCCGCTGCTCGACGGGGCCCTCGACGGCTACACCGTCTACGAGGTGCCGATGACCTCGCTCACCAAGCGTGCGGTGGTGGAGATCGGGGTCAAGCCCCGCGACGCGGAGCGGTCGAAGAACTTCTTCGCGCTGGGGCTCGTGTCATGGATGTACACCCGCCCGGTCGAGCCGACGCTCCTCTGGATCGAGCAGCGGTTCGCCAAGCTGCCGCAGGTCGCGCAGGCGAACACGCTCGCGTTCAAGGCCGGTCACGCGTTCGGTGAGACCGCCGAGCTGTTCGACCATCGCTACGCGGTCGCCCCGGCCGAGCACGAGCCCGGCACCTACACCAACATCACAGGGAACACCGCGCTGGCGTGGGGGCTCATCGCCGCCAGCCAGCTGTCGGGGCTGCCGCTGTTCCTCGGGTCGTACCCGATCACCCCCGCCAGCGACATCCTCCACGAGCTGAGCAAGCACAAGAACTTCGGCGTGCGCACGCTGCAGGCGGAGGACGAGATCGCCGGCATCGGCGCCGCGCTGGGCGCGGCGTTCGGTGGGCACCTGGGGGTGACCACGACGAGCGGACCAGGCGTAGCGCTCAAGGGTGAGACGCTCGGCCTCGCGGTCAGCCTCGAGCTACCGCTGCTGCTCATCGACGTGCAGCGCGGCGGTCCGTCGACCGGGCTGCCGACCAAGACCGAGGCTGCGGACCTGCTCATGGCGATGTTCGGGCGGCACGGCGAGTCGCCGCTGCCGATCGTCGCCGCCTACAGCCCGTCTCATTGCTTCGATGCCGCCATCGAGGCAGCGCGCATCGCGCTCAAGTACCGCACGCCGGTGATCCTGCTCTCCGACGGCTACCTGGCGAACGGCTCGGAGCCCTGGAAGCTGCCCGACGTCGCGACGCTCCCCGACATCAGCACGACCTTCGCGACCGCGCCGAACCACACGACCACGTCCGGCCAGGAGGTCTTCTGGCCCTACGCCCGCGACGCCGACACCCTCGCCCGGGACTGGGCGCTGCCCGGCACTCCTGGCCTCATGCACCGCATCGGCGGCATCGAGAAGGAGGATGGCAGCGGCAACATCTCCTACGAACCCGCCAACCACGAGCACATGGTCCACCTGCGCGCCGCGAAGATCGCCGGCATCGCCGCCGACATCCCTGATGTTGTGGTGGAGGGCGACGTCGACGACGCCGAGCTGCTCGTCCTCGGCTGGGGCTCGACGTGGGGCGCGATCGACGCCGCGGCGAACCGGGTCCGCAAGCGGGGCCACCGGGTCGCCAAGACCCACCTCGTCCACCTCAACCCGTTCCCGCGCAACCTCGGCGACGTCGTGCGCCGCTACCCGCGGGTGCTCATCCCTGAGATGAACCTCGGCCAGCTGTCCAAGCTGGTGCGGGCCGACTTCCTCGTCGACGCGCGGTCGGTCACAAAGGTGCGGGGCATACCGTTCACGGCCGGCGAGCTCGAGCACGCCATCCTGCAGCACCTCGGAGCGGACCAATGAGCGATGTCGTTGTCCCCATCACCAGCCGCAAGGACTGGATGAGCGACCAAGAGGTGCGGTGGTGCCCGGGCTGTGGCGACTACTCGATCCTCTCCGCCGTCCAGCTGCTGATGCCAGAGCTGAATGTGCGTCGGGAGGACACGGTGTTCGTCAGCGGCATCGGGTGCGCAGCCCGGTTCCCGTACTACATGAACACCTATGGCATGCACTCGATCCACGGGCGCGCGCCGGCGATCGCCACCGGGCTGGCGATGGCCCGGCCGGATCTCGACGTGTGGGTGGTGACCGGCGACGGCGACGCGCTGTCGATTGGCGGCAACCACCTCATCCACGTGCTGCGCCGCAACGTCGACCTGACGATCCTGCTGTTCAACAACCAGATCTACGGGTTGACGAAGGGGCAGTACTCACCGACCAGCGAGGTCGGCAAGGTCACCAAGTCCACGCCGTTCGGGTCACTCGACCAGCCCTTCAACCCGCTCAGCCTGGCGCTCGGCGCCGAGGCGAGCTTCGTGGCCCGCACCCACGACATGGACCGCGCCCACATGCTCGACGTGTTCCGGCAGGCCCACGCCCACAAGGGCTCCGCGTTCGTGGAGATCTATCAGAACTGCAACGTCTTCAACGACGGCGCCTTCGAGGCGATCACCAGCAAGCAGGTCCGGGAGGACATGCTGATCCCGCTCGTGCATGGCGAGCCGATCCGCTTCGGCGCGGACGGCAGCAAGTGCGTGACCCTCGACAACCAGCACGGCGCACGCATCGCGGACGTCGCGGAGGTGGGTGAGGATGCCATCCTCGTCCATGACGAGACGCGGCCCGACCCCAGCGTCGCCTTCATGCTCTCCCGGCTGTCCCGCGGCCCGTACGAGCCGACACCGGTGGGCGTCTTCCGGGCCGTCAACCGGCCGGAGTACGGCGAGGGCGTCAACCAGCAGATCGCCGCGGCGCAAGAGCAGCGTGGCCCAGGCGACCTCTTCGGACTCCTGCGCTCCGGCGCGACCTGGGACGTCTGAGCGTGCCACGAGCGAATGTGGTCAAGAAGTGGGGCTCTTGACGCGCACTTCTTCGGTGACTTCGGCGGGCTGCGCTGCTAGTCCAGGCTGCGGAACACCAGGCCGGTCTTCGGCTTGGGGTGGAAGAACGTGGTCTTCGGCGGCATGCGATCGCCGCCGTGCGCGGTCGCCTCGATCTGCGCCACCGACGCCGGCCGGAGCAGCACACCAGCCTGCGCGGCGCCGGTGTCGACGGCCCGCGCCACCTGCTCGACCCCGTGCTGGAAGGTGAGCTCGTGGTCAGGCAGTGCGGCGAGACCGAGGTCGAGGCGGCTGGAGTCGAGGTCGCGCGCGTCCGCCATGACCTCGTGCCGAGGCCGTAGCAGCAGGCGACGGCCAGCAGGTAGGACGAGCGCAAGCGCGCCGGCCTCGTCCATGGCCGCGAGGATCGGCGTGCCCGCTGGCGCGTCGAGCACCTCGAAGGACGCGCCGAGCGCGCCGGCGAGGTCGAACCCATCCGGCAGGCCGGCGATGAGGCGGTGGATCGGGCGGACCGTCAGCTCGTCCTCGACCAGCTCGACGACGTAGGTCATCGCGAGCTCGGCTGAGCCCGCCGAGCCGTCCGCCGCCTCTCGCTCGGCGCGGTAGGTGAGCGAGGTCTCGTAGCGGTGGTGGCCGTCGGCGATCACGATCGGCTGCTCCTCCACGGCCTCGCTGATGGCGGCGATGAGGACCGGGTCGTCGACGCGCCACACGGTGTGGCGCACGCCGTCGTCGTCGGTGAAGTCGGCGAGCGGCAGGTCGTCGACCCGCAGGAGCGCGGTGAGGCCCTTCGCCAGCGAGAGGCCCCAGATGGCGGAGAGGTTGGCCCGGCAAGAGCGCAGCATGTCGAGCCGGTCGCTCTTGGCCTTCGGGGTCGTGTGCTCGTGGGGGAGGATGTCGGTGCCGGGGGGCCGCAGCTCCATGGCACCGATCACGCCCGTCGTGTGGCGCTCCATGCCGCGGTCGTCGATGTAGCCCATCCGGTAGACGGTGAAGCTCGGTGCGCGGTCGGTGACGAGCACGCCCTCGTCCTGCCAGGCACGGAGGAGGCGGCGAGCGACCTCGTAGCGGTCGACGCCGTCCTCCTCGACGGGGAGGTCGATGCGCACGGCGTTCCAGGGGCTGCGGGCTGCGAGGTCGGCTCGCTCGGCGTTGTCGATGACGTCGTAAGGCGGCGCGGCCGCATCGGCGAGATCGACGCGGGTCAGGTCGTAGCGGATGCCGACGAAGGGCTCGAAGCGGGGCACGACCCATCCTCGCGCGGAGGGTGGAGCCCTCAGGTCAGGCGGCGCGTGAGGTCGACCAGGTTCGCCAACAGCAGGTCGATGTCGCCGACGATGCGCTCGTCGCGCAGCTCGCCGTGCTCGTCGAACTGCTCGCGCGCCCGCATCACGAGCACCTCGGGTTGGGGGACCGTGTGCACGCCGTTGTGCAGGAGGATCTGCCGGAGGTGCGCCTGAGCGCGCACGGTGCCGACGCGGGCGCCGGCGCCCATGATCGCGGCGACCTTGCCGGTCAGCGGCGACTCAGGTGATCGGGAGAGCCAGTCGACCGCGTTCTTGAGCCCGCCGGGGACGGAGTAGTTGTACTCCGGCGTCGCGATGAGGAGCGCAGCCGCGTCGGCGACGGCCGAGCGCAGCTCGACGACCGAAGCTGGGAACCCTTCGGCTTCGACGTCGGCGTCATAGAGCGGGACGTCCCGGATCGGGGCGATGGTGAGCGTCGAGCCCTCTGGCATCCGACGCTCGGCGATGCGCAGCAGCGCGGAGTTGAACGATCCCGCTCGCAGCGAGCCGGACAGGCCGACGACGAGGAGGGGAGCGGGCGCCACGGGCGCCGACACTACGGTGCGCCGATCGCCTATGTCCTCGACCTCGACGGTGTCATCTGGCTGGCCGACCAGCCGATCGCAGGCGCGCCGGAGGCGATCGCCCGACTGCGCGCTGCGGGCGAGCGCGTCAGCTTCGTCACAAACAACTCGAGCGAGACGCTGGCCGCGCAGGAGGCGAAGCTCGCCAGGTTCGGCATAGGGGCCGAAGAAGGCGTCTTCACCTCCGCGATGGCGGCGGCCACGTTGGTCGCGCCGGGCGAGCGCGTGCTCGTCTGCGCGGGACCGGGTGTGACCGAGGCAGTGGAAGGCAGGGGTGCGGAACCGGTGCGCGACGGTGCCGCCGACGCGGTGATCGTCGGGTTCCACCGCGACTTCGACTACGACCGCCTGCTTGCAGCGTCGAGCGCGGTGCGCGGCGGCGGGAGGCTCATCGCGACCAACGACGACCCGACCTACCCGACCCCCGATGGCCCGATCCCCGGTGGCGGGTCGCTCGTCGCAGCCGTCGCATACGCGAGCGGCGTGGCCGCGATGGTCGCCGGGAAGCCCCACCAGCCGATGGTCGACCTCGTGAGGTCGATGGTGGGGCAGGACGGCACTGTGGTCGGGGACCGTCCCGACACCGACGGCTTGTTCGCCCGCGCGCTGGGGTTCCGCTTCGCGCTGGTGCTGACCGGTGTGACCTCAGCGGCGGATCTTCCCGTGGAGCCCGCGCCCGATGTCGTCGCCGCGAGCCTCGCCGAGCTGGTCGGCTGAGCTGCCGGCGTCAAACCGCGTGCGCCAACCCATCTGTGTGCGTCAACCCGGCTGCTGGCAGGTTTGACGCACACGGTTCGACTGTCCCGAGCAGCTACGAGCGATGGCTGGCACCGGTCGGGTCCCACTGTCCGTCGGGGCCGTAGCGGGACCGGAACGCGGCGCGCTGCGCCGTGGGGCTTCGTCGCACGACGAGCGCGACGAGGACCCCGAACACGAACCCGCCCACGTGAGCTGCCCACGCGACCCCGCTGTTCGGGCTTGTCGCGAACTGCAGCACGAACCAGAACCCGAGCAGCCACTTCGCCCGGATGTGGACGAAGAAGATGAAAAACGCCATCACGAGCGTTCGGACGCGCGCCTCCGGCCACCAGACGAGGTACGCGCCCATCACCGCGGCGATGGCACCCGACGCGCCGACGACCGGCACGGTGCTGCTGGGGTTCAGCGCGAAGTGCGCTCCCGACGCCACCACGCCCCCAACGAGGTAGAAGGCGATGTAGCGGGGGATGCCGAGGTGATCCTCGACGTTGTTGCCGAAGATCCAGAGGAAGAGCATGTTGCCGGCCAGATGGATGATGCTGCCGTGCAGGAAGATCGAAACGAGCACCGCGAGCCACGGGCTCTTGTCGGGGAAGACGCTGCGGCTCTCGCTCGCCGAGCTCACGCACGCGGTCTGGTCGCCCTCCAGGGTGTCCACGATCTCGACGTCTGTGAGTGGTCGACCCTCGAGGACCTCGCACGGGATCGCCGCGTTCTCGTACAAGAAGAGGGCGTCGGCATCGGTCTCGCCGGCTGGGCTGGGCTGCCACAGGAAGTAGACCCCGATGCACGCGGCGATCAACAGGAACGTGATGACGGGCGTGCGCGAGATCGGGTTCTCGTCCTTCAGCGGGATCACCCGCGCACGTTACCCAGCGCAGTGCGAACTTTTGCAAGCACGCCGATCGCGTCACTACCCTGACCCGATGGCTCAGAACGATCTGCTCAAGCGCTACCTCGACGCAGGTGCCGCTTTCACCGCGATGACCCAGGCGCGCGCCGAGGCCATCGTCAAGGACCTCGTCAAGGCCGGCGAGGTCCAGACGGACCAGGCCCAGAAGGTCATGTCCGACATCATGGAGCGAAGCCGGAAGAACAGTGAGCGCCTGCTCGACACCGTCCGCAAGGAGGTGCGCGCGCAGATCAAGAGCCTCGACATCCCGACGCGTGACGACCTCGAGCGGCTGGTCCGCCGGCTCACCCCCGGTCGCGCACCTGCCAAGAAGGCGACCGCCGCCCGCAAGAGCGTCGCCAAGAAGGCGACGGGGGCGAAGAAGGCAGCGAAGAGATCCACCAAGCGGGCGCCGGCGAAGAAGTCGCCCGCCAAGAAGTCCGCTTCCTAGAGAGGTCCGGCCACGGCCGCCCGGCAGCGCCTCGACGCCGAGCTCGTCCGCCGGGGTCTGGCCGCCAGCCGCCAGCAGGCCAGAGCCGACATCGAGTCCGGTCGAGTCACGGTCGCCGGCGCGCCTGCGGCCAAGCCGTCCCGGCTCGTCGCACCCAACGAGCCGATCGTCGTGCGCCCGCCGGCCAACCGGTTCGTGGGACGGGGCGGCGAGAAGTTGGAGGCTGCCCTCGAGCGGTTCGGTGTCGCGGTCGACGCCAAGCGCTGCCTCGACGCCGGCGCCTCCACCGGCGGGTTCACCGACTGCCTGCTCCAGCGGGGCGCAGCCGAGGTCGTCGCCGTCGACGTCGGCTACGGCCAGCTCCACGAGCGGTTGCGCGCCGACCCGCGCGTGGAGGTGCGGGAGCGCACCAACATCCGGTCGCTCGGAGCGGACGACATCGGCGGTGTTGCCCAGCTGGTCGTCGCTGATCTGTCCTTCATCTCGCTGCGCACGGTGGCGCCCGCGCTCCTCGGTCTCGCCGCGCCTGGTGCCGATCTCGTCCTGCTTGTGAAGCCGCAGTTCGAGGCCGGGCGGGAGGAGGCGTCCCGTGGCCGCGGGGTCATCGTCGACCCGGAGGTGTGGCGGCGAGCGCTGGTCGCCGTGGTTGACGCACTCGAGCACGGCGGAGCCGTCATCATGGACGCCATGGCCTCGCCCCTGACCGGTGCCGACGGGAACGTCGAGTTCCTGCTCCATGCCGTCGCACCTCCGGCCCGCGCGCCGGACCGGGGCGTCGACCTCGATGCCGCGGTGGCCGAGGGCATCGCGCGCGGTGCCGGGTCGGGCCGCTGATGGCCGTCGTCGCGCTGGTCATCCACCGGGAGCGAGGTCGGGCCGCCGAGCTGGCGGCCGACGCCGCCGCGTGGTTGCGCGAGAACGGGCACGAGGTTCGCCTGCCCCACGCCGACGCGGAGGTCGCTGGGCTGGCCGAGCTGGGCCGGTCAGACGACGACATCACCGCGGTGGACGTGGCGGTCAGCCTCGGCGGGGACGGCACCATGCTGCGCACCGTCGAGCTGGTCGCCGCCGCCGGCGTCCCCATCATCGGCGTCAACGTCGGCCACCTGGGCTACCTCACCGAGGTCGATCCCGCAGCGATCCACCAGGCCCTGCAGCGCTTCCTCACCGGCGCGTACGAGATCGAGGAGCGCATGCTCCTGTCCATCACCGTCGACGCGCCGGGCGGTGAGGCCGAGACCGGCGAGCACCTCGCGTTCAACGAGGCGGTGCTGGAGAAGACGCCGATGGGCCACACGGTGCGCCTGGCGGTCACCGTCGACGGCGAGTTCTTCACGACGTACGCCGCTGATGGCCTGATCGTTGCGACGCCGACGGGGTCGACGGCCTACGCGTTCTCGGCGCGCGGGCCCATTGTCGAGCCGACCCACCGGGCGCTGCTCATGACCCCGGTCTCGCCCCACATGCTCTTCGACCGCACGCTCGTCCTCGACCCCGGCACGCGGCTCGAGCTGCGCGTCGACGGGCACCGGCCCGCGACCCTCTCCGTGGACGGGCGTAACCTGGGCACCCTCACCGAGGGCGACGGCATCATCTGCACCGCCGCGTCGTGCTCGGCCCGTCTGGCCACGTTCGGCCAGCGGCACTTCCTGCAGATCCTGAAGACGAAGTTCGGTCTGAACGACCGGTGAGGCGCTGATGCTCTTCGAGCTGGGGGTTCGGGACCTGGGGGTGATCGCCGACCTCCGGCTCCTGCTAGGCCCGGGCATGACCGCCGTGACCGGCGAGACCGGTGCCGGCAAGACGCTCGTGGTCGAGGCGATCGAGCTGCTCGTGGGCGGCCGCGCCGATGGTGTCCTCGTCCGGCCCGGCGCCGAGGAGGCGTGGGTCGAGGGCCGCTTCGTCGTCGACGACGAGGAGGTCGTTCTGGCGCGCGCTGTCCCCCGCACCGGTCGCAGCCGGGCCTACGTCGACGGGCGGCTCGCCACCGCGGCTGCGCTGGCCGAGTGGGGCGAGCGGCTGGTCGACCTGCACGGTCAGCACGCCCACCAGTCGCTGCTCGCCGCGGCGGTGCAGCGCGCCGCCCTCGATCGCTTCGCCGGCATCGACCTCACCCCGTTGCACGATGCCAAGGCAGCGGTCGCAGCGCTCGATCGCGAGCTGGCCGAGCTCGGCGGTGACGAGCGCGCCCGCGCGAGGGAGATCGACCTGCTGCGCTACCAGGTCGCCGAGCTGGCCGACGCCCAGCTGCGCGACCCGGATGAGGACAGCGCGCTCGACGCGATGGAGGACGCACTCGCCGATGCGACCGCTCACCAGGAGGCAGCGGTGGCCGCCGCGGCGTCGCTCACCGGCGAGGGTGGCGCGGGCGACGCGGTCGGTGTCGCCATCGCCGCGGTGGCCGGCAGGGCGCCGTTCCAGGCGCTCGAGGCGCGGCTCCGCGCTCTTGGTGCCGAGCTGGCTGACGTCGCGACCGAGGTCCGCGGGACCGGCGAGCTGATCGAGGACGACCCCGAGCGCCTCGCGGCGGTGCGGGCGCGGCGCCAGCTCTTGCACGATCTGCGTCGCAAGTACGGCGACACGCTCACCGATGTCATCGCCTACGAGCTGGAAGCCTTGACCAGGCTGGCCGAGCTGGAGGACCACGACCGCCGCGCGGCCGAGCTCGACGCCATCCGCGCCCAGGCATCGGCGGTCGTGGACGATGCGGCGGCCTCGGTCGCAGCCGCACGGCGCGCCGCGGCTCCGGCGCTGGCTGACGCGGTTGCCGCCAACCTCCGCGAGCTGGCCATGCCAAAGGCGCGACTGACGGTCGACGTCGCGGGGGAGGGGCCGGCCGATGACGTGGCCTTCCTCCTGAGCGCGAACCCGGGCGCTCCAGAGCTTCCCCTGAGCAAGGTCGCCTCAGGCGGCGAGCTGGCACGGGTCATGCTCGCGCTGCGCCTCGTACTGAGCTCGGGCCCGCCGACGCTCGTCTTCGACGAGGTCGACGCCGGCATCGGCGGCAGCGCGGCAGTCGCCGTCGGCCGCTCACTCGCCGCGCTGGGCGAGGAGCGCCAGGTGCTCGTGGTCACGCACCTCCCCCAGGTCGCGGCGTTCGCGGACGCGCAGGTTCGGGTCACCAAGGTCGCGGAAGACGACGCGACCGTCGCGGACGCGCACGTGCTCACCGAGGCCGACCGCGTCGTCGAGCTGTCGCGCATGCTGTCGGGTCAGCCGGAGAGCCGCACCGCGCGCGACCACGCGGAGGAGCTGCTCCTCACCGCGGCACGAGAGCGCGGTCGGTGATGGCGCGCAGGGCGACCCGACACGAGCGCGGTGCCGAGGCCCGGCGGTTGCAGCAGGTCGAGCGCAATGCAGAGGTCGTCAGCGGTCTCGCGCGCGTCGACCGGCGAACGAAGCGGCTCGTCAAGCGCATGCTGCCCGGTGAGATCGCGCTCATCGACCACGCCGACCTCGACCGCATCGCGGCGGAGACCCTCATCGAGGCCGGCGCCGCGGCCGTCGTGAACTCGTCGCGCTCCATCACCGGCCGCTACCCGAACGTCGGCCCGCTCCTGATCTGCGCGGCTGGCATCCCCCTGCTGGACGGCGTCGGACCGGACGTAATCGACGTCGTCAGCGAGGGCCAGATCGTCACCGTCGACGGCACCCAGCTCGTCGTCGACGGCAATGTCGTCGCGAAGGGCAGCCGCCAGACCATGCAGTCGGTCGAGAACGAGATCGAGCTGGCCAGGCGCACGATGGGCGGCGAGCTCGAGCGCTTCGCCGAGAACACGCTGAGCTACCTCCGCCAGGAGCAGCACCTGCTGCTGGACGAGCCGGAGATCCCGAACATCGACATCGAGATGAAGGGCAGGCACGTCCTCATCGCCGTACGTGGCGCGGACTACCGCGAAGACCTCGCGACGCTGCGACGCAGCGGCTACCTGCAGGAGATGCACCCGATCGTCATCGGCGTCGACGGCGGGGCCGATGCGCTCATCGCGATCGGCTACAAGCCCGACATCATCATCGGCGACTTCGACTCGGTGTCGGAGAAGGCGCTGCGGTGCGGCGCGAAGCTCATCGTCCACGCCTTCATCGACGGTCGCGCACCCGGCGCCAAGCGGCTCGACGACCTCGGACTCGATTACACCGTCTTCCCGGCAGAGGGCACGAGCGAGGATGTCGCGATGCTGCTGGCCTACGAGCGGGGGGCCGAGCTGATCGTCGCCGTCGGCACTCACAGCCACATGGTCGATTTCCTGGACAAGGGCCGGGCCGGCATGGCCTCCACGTTCCTCGTGCGCATGAAGGTCGGACCGATCCTCGTCGACGCCAAAGGGGTGAGCCGCCTCTACAAGCACCAGGTCCGCAAGGGCGACCTCGCGCTGCTCGTCCTGTCCGCCATCTTCACCCTCGTGGTCATCACGATGGTGAGCGAACCCGTCCGGCTGGTGCTCCGCACCTACTGGCTCACCTTCACGAGATGATCAACCTCCGCTACCACATCGTCAG
>CAYSAC010000057.1:0-3859 GCA_964428815.1 uncultured Acidimicrobiaceae bacterium
GCGCTCGGCAGCGAGCTGCCGCCGTCGACGAGGAGGTTCTGGCCAGTCACGTAGCTGGCCGCGTCGGAGCAGAGGAAGGCCACAACCTCCGCCACCTCCTCGGCAGCACCGATCCGACCCATCGGGATCCGGGCCTCGATGCGGGCGCGGAGCGACGCGTCGTCGACGAGCGGCGCGGTCAGGGGTGTCGCCACATAGCCGGGCGAGACGCAGTTCACCCGGATGGCAGGCGCCAGCTCGATCGCGGCGGTCCTGGTGAGGGCGATGACACCGGCCTTGGCCGCCGCGTACGGGCCTTCGCCGCGGGGCGGGCGCACGCCTGCCGTCCCCGCCATCGTGACGATGCTCCCGCCGCCCGTCGCCCGAAGGTGGGGGACCGCAGCGCGGATCGCGGTGAACGTGGCCGTGAGGTTCACGTCGACGAGCCGGTGCCAGGCCTCGTCGTCGTAGAGGTGCAGCGGCCGCGCACGGCCGATGCCGGCGTTGCTGAACAGGATCGAGAGCCCGCCGAGCTCGCGCGTTGACCGGTCGATCGCGTCGGTCAGCGCGGGTGCGTCGGCCACGTCAACGGTGACCGCCGCGCCGTCGATCGTCTCCGCGACCGCAGCTGCTCCGGCGGCATCGATGTCGAGCACGGCCACCCGCGCGCCGTGGCGTGCGAGCGCGCGACACGTCGCCGCCCCGATCCCAGACGCCCCGCCCGTCACGACCGCGCGGTGGCCGTCGAGCAGGAGCGTCACGTGGCCAGGGCTCCCCCATCGACCGCCATAGCGTGACCGGTCACGTAGGACGCCGCGTCCGAGCACAGCCAGAGGATGGCTTCGGCGATCTCCTCCGGTGCCGCGAGCCGTCCGACGGGGCTGGTGCGGCCCATGCCCTCGAGCACGGCCTCGTCCCCGCCGGTGAACCCCTCGAGCATCGGCGTGCGCACCGTCCCGGGAAGCACCGCGTTGATGCGGACGCCCTTGCGCGCGCACTCGAGCGCCGCGGAGCGAGTGAGGCCGATCACGCCATGCTTGCTTGCCGAGTACGCGCTCAGCCCGGGGACGCCCATCA
The DNA here is from genome assembly GCA_964428815.1 of uncultured Acidimicrobiaceae bacterium. Classification (GTDB taxonomy): domain Bacteria; phylum Actinomycetota; class Acidimicrobiia; order Acidimicrobiales; family CAYSAC01; genus CAYSAC01. The sequence continues at coordinate 1,057 of CAYSAC010000057.1, forward strand.
TCCCCGCCGCCGACGCGACGTTCACGATCGCGCCGCCGCCGTCGAGCAGACGCGGGATCTCCGCCTGCATGCACAGGAACACGCCCGTGAGGTTCACCGCGATCGTGCGATGCCAGTCCTCGAGCACCAGCTCGGGCACGCGGGCGTACGCGCTCGACACGCCGGCGTTGTTGACCGCGATGTCGAGCCGACCGAACCGGTCGATCGCCCGCCCGACCATGGCCGTCGCGTCTTCGGGGACGGTGACGTCGACCCGCATCGCCTCTGCGCCGATCTCGACGGCGGTGGCGTGCGCGGCGTCCCCGTCGATGTCGGCGACGAGCACGAGCGCGCCCTGCGCGACCATCAGCCTCGCGGTCGCCTGCCCGATGCCAGAGCCGCCGCCCGTGATCACGGCGACCCGGCCGGCAAGCGAGCCCGCGCCGTCAGTCACCATCGCCCCCGGTGACCACGCGCACGTCCTCGGTGATGAGGCACACGATCTTGTCCATGTCGAGCAGCACGCCCTCGTCCTTGCCGACCGTGGCGCGGTAGCCGGGGTCGGAGATCATCGCTTCGAAGTCGGCGTAGGAGTCGAACCACTGCTCGGTGACGCCGTCGAGCTCGGAGGTGCCCGTCCAGCTGGGGTCGTCGAGCGGCGAGCGCTGGGTGTACCGCCGCAGCCACCGATCGATCCCGGGCACGGACCGGATGAGCTCCGCGTGGGTCGTGCGCCAGTGCTGCTGGAACTGCTCCGCGCTCAGCGCGGGGTTGCGGACGAGCAGGCAGGTGAGCTTGATCATCCGGTGATCCAGTGGCCGCAGTCGACGCCGAGGCTCTGGCCGGTCACGGGCTTGGAGAGGTCCGATGCGAAGAAGAGCACCGACCCCGCGATCTCGGCCGAGGGTGGCAGGTACCGCAGCGCCGCCCCATCGGCGACCTCGCGGTAAACGTCCTCCGCGGTGACGCCCCGCTCGTCGGCGAGGTGCTGGAAGTACCACTGCACCGAGTCGCCCCAGATGTAGCCGGGGTGGATGCCGTTGACCCTGATGCCGTGCGGTCCGAGCTCGACGGCGAGCGTCTTCGTCGCCGACTCGAGCGCGGCCTTGGACGCGGTGTAAGCGCCGAAGAGCGGCTGGATCCGATGCGCCGACATCGAGTTGATCATGATGATGCGACCGTCGCCTTGCGCCTTCATCGCTGGTACGACCGCGTGGGTCATCTGCAAGGTGCCGAACAGGTTGACGTCCATCGCCTTTCGGTAGTCGGACAGATCCGAGTCCTCGAAGGTGCGGCGGTTGACGTCGCGGAACGCGTTGTTCACCAGGACGTCGACGTGTCCGAGCGTGCCGGTCGCGACCTCGACCGCGCCCGCGCAGCTGCCGGCGTCGGTGATGTCGAGGCGCACCACCTCGGCGCGACGGCCGAGCGCGCGGACCTCCGCCGCGACCGACTCGACTCGCTCGACGTTGCGCGCACCGAGGACGAGGTCGGCGCCGTGCTCGGCCAGCAGCAGCGACACGTCGCGCCCCATGCCGGGACCGACGCCAGAGATGATCGCGGTTTTCCCCTCGAGCAGCATCAGCCCTCCAGCAGCGGTGCGACGTCGGCGGCGAACGCTCGCATCTGGTCGAGCTGCTCGTCGAGATCGCGGCTCCGGAAGCGGACCTGCACGTGGTTGGCGCCCATGTCGGCATAGGAGCGGAGATAGGCGGCGATCCGCGCGGGTGGGCCCGTGACGGCGCGGCCGACGTCCCACGCCGGTTCGCCGACGTAGAGCGATCCGCTCAGCGCGCCGAGGTCGATCGGCTCATCACCGACCGTCGCGTGCCGGTGCTCAACGATGCGCTTGATGCCCTCGGCCATGCCGACCGCAGGCGGGCCTTGGGGCAGCCAGCCGTCGCCGCGCTCGGCGGCGCGCCGCATCGCCGCCGCGGATGATCCCCCGACCCAGATCGGCACCCGCTCCTGGACCGGCCGTGGCCGCTGGCCGTGACCGCTGAAGGACCACGCCGCGCCCTCGTGGACAGGCCGCTCGTCGATCAGCGTGGCGCGCACCGCGTCGATGGCCTCGTCGAGCAGCGCACCCCGCCGGTCGAAGTCGATGCCCAGCACCTCGAACTCGGACGCGAGGTGTCCGGCTCCGACGCCGAGGATCGCCCGCCCCTTCGACAGGGCGTCGAGCGTCATCCATGCCTTCGCCGTCACCAGCGGGTGGCGGTAGGGCAGCACATAGACGTGGCTGAGAAGCCGCACCCGCTCGGTCACCGCCGCCAGGTACGAGAGCGTGGCGATGGTGTCCCACCACTCCGTGCTCATCGCGGCCGCGGCGGCGTCGGAGATGGCAACGTGATCGCACACCGCCACGTACAGGAAGCCGGTCTCGTCGGCCACACGGGCGACCGCGGCCAGCTCGTCCACGCCGGCACCGACCTCCCACGACTCCACGAAGATCGTGCTCTGCGCCTGCACCGGCAGCTGGATGCCGTAGGCCAGGGTGCCCGCCGCGATGATGCTGCTCACTAGAACGTGTTCTAGCGCTTCTGGCGGCTGTTCGGGGAAGGCGCCCTACAGCGCGGCGAGGTCGAGCGCGGCGCGGATGGACGGCGCCGATCGCTGAGCATCCTCCGCGGGTTCGGGGCAGTGCTCGGCGGAGCCGAAGCGCTCGTCCAGTGCGACCGCCTCGTCGAGGTCACGGCGGGACTTGATGCGCACGCTCCTGCGGATCGAGAGGGCCTGGCAACGGTCGCACACCACCACGAGCCGGAAGTAGGACCCGACGTTCTGGCGCGACCGGTAGGCGAGCTGCCGGCCGGCGACGTCG
>CAYSAC010000057.1:3959-15965 GCA_964428815.1 uncultured Acidimicrobiaceae bacterium
CGCCCGAAAGCGCCAAGCCGCGACGGCGAGCACGTGTGCACGCTTGCCCAAACCACGACTTGTCCGCACGCGCCGCCCTCCCTCTGCCATCTCGGTACAGAACGGACGAAACGGAGTGTGACTGCGGTCGATCGCGGCTGTGCTGCTCAGGACAGGTGGTGGGCGGCGAACGCGCTCATGAGGTCGCACACCTCGCCCAGGTCAGCCGTCCTCGTGGACAGGACCATCCGCACTGCCCCGGCCGTCCGCGCCGCGTCGATCTGCTCGCCTGCCGTCGCGTCGAGCAGCCCGCCCAGGCTGATCTCGATGGTCGCCGGGTCCCTCCCCGCCTCCACCGCAGCCGCGTGCACCTCGTCGCGCCGGCGCTCGTAGAGGTCGCCCTCGAGCCCGAGCGGGAACCAGCCGTCGCCCAGCCGGCCAGCGCGTCGCGCCGCAGCCGCGCTGTGCCCTCCGACGTGGATGGGGATGCTGCGCTGCACGGGCTTCGGGTGGCTGCGCGCCCGTGAGAACCGGAAGAACTCACCGTCGAAGCTGGGTTCGTCCTCGCTCCAGATCGTCCGCAGCGCGGCAATGGCCTCGTCGCAACGGCGCCCGCGCGTGCGCGGGTCGATGCCGAGCGCCTCGAGCTCCTCGTCCATCCACCCCACGCCGACGCCAACGAAGGCGCGCCCGCCGGACAGACGGTCGAGGGTCGCGAGCCGCTTGGCCAGCTGGAGCGGGTGGTGCTCCGGGAGGACGAGCACGCCAGTACCGAGCCGTAGGCGGGTGGTCGTGGCCGCGAGGTGGGCGAGCAGCTCGAGCGGGTCCGGGATGTCAACGTCGTCGGGCAACGGCATGCGGCCGGTCTCGCTGTACGGGTAGCGGGCGGCGTACCCGACCGGTACGACCACGTGCTCCACCGCGAGCAGCGCCTCGAAACCGCAGAGCTCCGCGTGGCGCGCGAACGCCGTCATCCACATCGGGTCGCTCGTGACACCCGTGCGGTAGGGCGGCAGCAGCGCGAAGCGCATCAGAAGATCGTGTAGCCGCCGTCGACCACGAGGGTGTCGCCGGTGTGGAACACGAGGTCCTTGTCGGCGAGGAACACCGCGACCGGGCCCAGGTCTGCCGGCGTCCCCCAGCGGCGGACGGGTGTGCGTTCGATCATGCGCGTTGCGAACTTCTCGCACGCCTTGCCAGGGGCGAGCATGTCGGTGTCGATCCAGCCCGGCAGCACGCTGTTGACCCGGATGCGGTGCCGAGCGAGCTCGACCGCCAGGCCGCGGACCATGCCGAGCAGCGCCGTCTTCGACGCCGCGTAGTGCTCCTGGCGGGGTGCCCCGTCAATCGCCGACACCGACGACACCGCCACGAGTGCGCCACCCTCACCTCGCTCGACCATGTGGCGTGCCGCGGCGCGCAGTGAGAGAAACGCGCCATCAAGGTTCACCGACGTGACGCGCCGCCACTCCTCGAGCGACATCTCCGGGAAGGGCGCGCCGCCGCTGATGCCCGCGTTGGCGAAGAAGGAGTCGACCTTGCCGAGCGCGTCGAGCGTGCGCGCCATCGCGTCCTCGACCTGGCGCTCGTCGCTGACGTCGCAGGCGATCGCTTCGACGCGCCGGCCCGTCGCCGCCAGCTGCTCGCACGCCGCTGCGGTCTTGACCTCGTTGCGACCCCAGATGCAGATGTCGGCGCCAGCGGCCGCGAGCCCCTCGGCCATGCCGAGACCGATCCCGCCGTTGCCACCGGTGACGACGGCGACCTGCCCGGTCAGGTCGAACATCTAGTGGCCTGTCGTCGAGTTGACGAGGTGGATCCGCCGAGCCAGAGGCGCCGCTGACAAGGAGCCGACGACGCAGTCGTAGCCTTGCCCTACCACAAGGACGAGCGACGCCGTCGGCGACGCCACTGGCCGGCGAGGCGCCTCGGCAATCCGGCGACAGGTCACTAGGCTGGGGGCTTCTGGCCAGTGACGCCCCAGAACACCTGGCGAGCCATGGAGGTGCGCAGATCGTTCGTGCGGATGCCCCAGAACTCGAAGCCGTAGTGGTGGGCGGCGACGTGGGCGAGCATCGCGACGAGCACTCCGGCCGTGGCCATCGGGTCGACGTCGGCCTTGCCCTGGGCCGACATGACCACCTGGGACAGCGCGTTGGTGATGTCGTTGAGCAACCGCACGCGGATTTTGTGGAAACGCCGGTCGCCCTCGTCGGTCGCCAGGTCGACGACGCGCAGCACCGACCGGTGGTCGTCCCAGAAGGCGAAGAACCCGTCGACAAGCGCGAGCGCGGTGTTGTATCCCGCTCGGCCGCGCCAGCTGCCACCGATGATCTCGGTGAGGTGCTCACCGCTCTGTGCCATGTCCTCCGCGAGCACGAGGATCGCTGTCTCGACATCGCCGAAGTACTGGTAGAAGGTCGCCGGCGAGGTGCCCGCCTCCCGTGCGATGTCGATCACCTTCACGTCGCGGTACGACGTGGTCTTGAGCATCTCAGCGGTGCACTCGAGCAGGCGCTGGCGCGTCGCCCGGCCCCGGCGCCCCGGCACTCGACCGTCGGCGGCGCGCGGCTCGTCGGCGCCGTCTTGCTGGGGGTCGCTCACGCCGCAGAGGCTACCCCTGCGACCTGACGGGCAGTCAGAACCGTGATCTAGGAGACTGTTGAGCAATGCCGGTGCGCACCTCGCCGGCCAGCCTCGACGCTTGCGGCGTCCTCGGCCCTAGCGGATGGGCAAGGCATGCGCGTCGGTTCTGCGTCCTTGCGAGCGACGAACCTGACTCGGCGGATGCACGCACGGATCACTCAACAGGCTCCTAGCCTCGGCGCCCATGACCCTCTTCGTCGCCCGCTACGACCTGCGCTGCCCGCCTGGCGGCACGACAAGCCGCACCGAGCTCTACGCCACCGCGCTCGAGCAGGCGGCGTGGGCCGAGGATCACAGCTTCGACACCCTCGTCCTGTCCGAGCACCACGGGGTCGACGATGGGTACCTCCCCTCCCCGCTCGTGATGGCCGCCGCGTTCGCGGGACGGACGCGCACGATCCCGATCACGATCTCCGCGCTGCTGGCTCCGCTCTACGAGCCGCTGCGGCTGGCAGAGGACATGGCCGTGCTCGACCACCTGAGCGGCGGTCGCATCAGCCACGTCCTCGGGCTCGGTTACCGAGAGGAGGAGTACGAGCAGCTCGGGCTCGAGTTCGCCGAGCGCGGCTCGATCATGGAGCGCTGCATCGAGACGCTGCTCCAGGCGTGGACGGGCGAGCAGTTCGAGCACGAGGGCCGCACGGTCCGCGTCACGCCCACGCCGATCGGCCCGCAGCCGATGCTCTTCTACGGCGGCGGCACGAAGGTCGCCGCTCGGCGGGCGGCGCGCTACGGCCTCGGCTTCTTCCCCCAGCACGCCGACCCCGCGATCCGCACGGCCTACGACGAGGAGTGCGAGCGCCTCGGCCGCGGCGCCGGCTTCGTGCTGGCGCCGCCGGAGGGACCGGGCACCGTGTACTGCGCGGAGGACCCCGACGCCTACTGGGACGCGGTCGGCGAGCACCTGCTGTACGAGGCCAGGGCGTACCACGCGTGGCAGAAGGGCGTGACGTCTGCGGTGCACGACAGCAGCGAGACCGTCGAGGAGATGCGGGCCGCAGGCATCTACGTCGTTCTGACCCCGGACGAGATGATCCGCATCGCGCGCGACGAGGGGATCATGGCGCTGACCACCCACCCGCTCTGCGGCGGGATCCCGCCCGAGCTGTCGTGGCAGAGCATGCGCCTGATCGGCGAGGTCGTGATCCCCGCGGTCAAGGGCGGCTGATCGCTTCCTCACGCAGCTGGAACTTGAGGACCTTGCCGCTGGGGTTGAGCGGCAGCGCGTCGACGATGCGCACCTCGCGCGGCGCCTTGTAGTTGGCCATGTGCTCGCGGGCCCACGCGACAACCTCGTCGGAGTCGAGGTCGACACCCGACCGCGGCACGACGAAAGCCATGCCGACCTCCCCGAGACGTTCGTCGGGCACGCCGACGACAGCGACCTGCGCGATGCCACCGTGGCCGAGGAGGAGGTTCTCGATCTCGGCCGGGTACGCGTTGAAGCCACCGACGATGAACATGTCCTTCGTGCGATCGGTGATCACGAGGTAGCCCCGGTCATCCATCGTGCCGATGTCGCCCGTGTGCAGCCACCCGTCGCCGTCGATCAGCTCCGCGGTCTGCTCGGGGTCCTCGAAGTAGCCCTGTGTGACGTTGTAGCCGCGCACGACGATCTCGCCCGGCTCGCCACGCGGGAGCTCGACGCCGGCATCGTCGACGACCTGCACCTCCACGCCGGGGATCGCACGCCCAGACGTCGTCGCGATCGTCTCCGCATCGTCGTCGTGGCGGCACATGGCGACGATGCCGGTGCACTCGGTGAGCCCGTAGCCGGTGATGACCGTCTCGAGGCCGAGCTCGGTGCGCATGCGCTCGACCAGCTCGACGGGGATCACGGCGGCGCCGGTGACCGCGAGCCGCAGAGTCGAGAGGTCGAAGGAGGGCAGGTCCGGGTGGTTGAGAATCGTCTGGTAGATCGAAGGCGGGCCCGGGAACATCGAGATGCGGTGGCGCGCGACGTTCGCCATCGCCTGCTCCACGTCGAACACCGGCTGGGGGACGACGGTCGCGCCGGCAATCAGCGACGCGACGATCCCGGCCTTGTAGCCGAAGGCGTGGAAGAAGGGGTTGATGACGAGGTAGCGGTCGCCCTCGCGCAGGCCCACGACATCGGCCCAGTCGGCGAAGGCGCGGGTGGTCTGGCCATGCGTGCACAGCACGCCCTTGGGCTGACCGGTCGTGCCCGAGGTGAACAGGAGGTCGGACAGGTCAGCCGGTGACTGGGCGACCACCCGCTTGTCGATGACCGACCCGTCCACGCCGTCCCCGCTCGCGACGAAGTCGGCCCAGCCGACGGCAGCGCCCACGGCGTCGCCACGCAGCACGACGGTGCGCTCGAGGTGTGGGAGGTCGTGGCCCTCGAGCATCGTGAGGTAGTCGTTGCCGAGGAACCCTTGGACCGTGCAGAGCGCTCTGGCTCGGCTGCGGTTGAGGATGTGGGCGGCCTCGGTCCCCTTGTAGCGCGTGTTGAGCGGCACGAGCACGCCCCCGGCGGACTGCAGGCCGAGCAGCGCCACCACCCACTCGTGGATGTTCGGGGCCCACACGGCCACCCGGTCACCAGGCTCGACGCCAGCGGCGACGAAGGCGCGCCCGGCGCTGTTGGCGGCTTCGACGAGCTGCGCGAACGACAGGGTCGTGCCGGCGTCGACCACGGCCTCGCGATCACCGAAGCGCTCGGCCGCGGACCGGGCAAGGCGAGGGATGGTCCCCCACTCCTGATCACCACGGACGCTCATCGCCAGCCACCTCGGGGGCTGCGCCCCCGGACCCCATCGCACCCGGCTCGCTGGCGCTCGCTCGGCTGGGTCACTCCCTCGCTCACGACCACACCGCCAGCAGCTCGTCGGTGGTGGTCACCGCGGCGAGGAGAGCGAGCGTGTTGTCGATGACCGCGTCGACGTACTGGCGGTCGACACCGCACACGGCATCGCGCGGAAGCACGACGGAGTAGCCGAGGTTCACCGCGTCCATGACGAGGTTGGTGATCGCGACGTTCACCGACACACCGGTGACGACGATCGTGTGCACGCCGAGGTTGCGCAGCACCGGATCGAGGTCCGTGCCCGCCATGGGGTTCAGCCCGTGCGTGCGCGTGAGCACGAGGTCTTGGGACTCGACACCAACCTCGGCGACGACCTTCACCTCGGGTGAGCCCGGTAGCAGCTTGACCGGCGACCTGCGCATCGCGTTGAAGAGCCGCGCGTTGGTGTTGGCGCCCTTGCCGTCCTCTCGCCGGTACGCCGTGCAGTGCACCACCTGCACTCCGGCTGCGCGCGCGCCTCGCACGAGCCGTCCGAGGTTCGGCAGCATCTCGCGGCGCGCCTCTTCGGCGAGCTCGGGGAGCGCCGACCACTCGCCGACGACACCGTTCTGCACCTCGGACGTGACGACCGCGGTGTGCTCGGGTGCGGCCAGCTGGGCCAGATCCACAGGCATCGGCGGGACTGTAGGGCGAGAATCGTGCAATGGAGCACCTCGCCGACCGGCTCGCGGAGATCCCCGGTGTCGTCGCGGTCTCGCTCGGCGGGTCGCGGGCGCGGGGCGAGGAGCGGCCAGACAGCGACTGGGACTTCGGCCTGTACTACCGGGGCACGATCGACACCGATGCGGTGCGCGCGCTCGGCTATGAGGGCACGATCGTCGAGCCAGGTGAGTGGGGGCGGCTGATGAACGGCGGCGCCTGGCTCACGATCGACGGCGAGCGCGTCGACCTCCTCTACCGCGACCTCGATGTGGCCGAGCACTGGACCGGCGAGGCCGATGCCGGCCGGTTCGAGATCGACGCCCTTCCCGGGTACCTCGCGGGCATCACGACCTCGGTCCTCGCCGGCGAGCTCGCGCTCGGGAAGGTGCTTGCCGGCGACCTCCCGCGGCCGACGTTCTCCGACGCGCTGCGCGAGTCCGCCGAGCGCGCCTGGCGGTTCGGCTCGCAGTTCTCCCTCCAGTACGCAGCCGCGCACGCTGCCCGCGGTGACCAGCTCATGGCGATGGCGATGACCGCCCGCGCCGTCCTCGAGGAGGGGTACGCGCGGTTGGGCGCGCGGGGCGAGTGGGCGCTCAACGACAAGGGGGTCGTCAACCGAGCGGGCGTGTCCGACATGCCCATCGACGACGTCGAGGCCACGCGAGCAGCCCTAGCCCTCAAATCTGACGGTGTGTCAGAATAGGATGGTGAGCGCCCCCGAGATCGACCTCCCGCTGATCGTCAGCGTCGACGACCACGTGATCGAGCCGCCGCACGTGTGGACCGACCGGCTGCCGTCGAAGTACCACGACGTCGCCCCGCGGATCGAGCGCATGCCGCTGGCGGAGCTCACGATGATCGGCGGTCGCTACCAGATCACCCCCGGCGGCGACGGTCCGCTCGTCGACTTCTGGCGCTACGAGGACCTCTCGATGCCCCACCGGCGGATCATCGCCGCCGCCGGCTACGAGCCCGACGAGATCGGCCTCACGGGCATCACGTACGACGAGATGCGCCCTGGGTGCTACGAGCCCAAGGCCCGCCTCGAGGACATGGACGTCAACCACGTCGAGGCGTCGCTGTGCTTCCCGACATTCCCGCGGTTCTGCGGGCAGACCTTCGCCGAGGCCAAGGACAAAGAACTCGCGCTCCTCTGCGTGAAGGCCTACAACGACTGGATGGTCGATGAGTGGTGCGCCGACACCGGCGGCCGGCTCATCCCCCTCTGCCTCGTGCCGCTCTGGGACGTGCAGCTCGCGGCCGAGGAGGTCCGGCGCAACGCCGCCCGCGGCGTGCGGGCGGTCGCGTTCAGCGAGATCCCGGCCTACCTCGGGCTGCCCAGCGTCCACGACAAGGACAAGTACTGGGAGCCCTTCTTCCAGGCATGCGAGGAGACCGCCACCGTCGTGTGCATGCACATCGGCTCGTCCTCGCGAATGCCGACGACGAGCGACGACGCGCCGCCGACGGTCGGCGCGGCGCTGTCGTTCAACAACGCGATCGCGTCGATGACCGACTTCCTCTTCTCCGGTGTGCTCGTGGAACACCCCGACCTCAAGCTCGCCTACAGCGAGGGGCAGATCGGCTGGATCCCGTACATCCTCGAGCGCTGCGACGACGTGTGGCACCAGCACGGCGGCTGGACCGGCGCCAAGGAGCTCATCCCCGAGCTGCCGTCGACCTACTACTACCGCCAGATCTACGGGTGCTTCTTCCGCGACAAGCACGGCATCGACAGCCTCGATGTCGTCGGCGTGGACAACGTCACGTTCGAGACGGACTACCCGCACACCGACACGACGTGGCCGCACACGAAGGAGGTCGCCCTCGAGCTCATGGGCCACCTCCCGGCCGACGTCCTCTACAAGCTCGTGCGAGGCAACGCCATCCGCATGCTGGGGCTAGAACTCGACAGGTGAAGTTGGGGACGATCGACCATCGCGCACTCGCCGCCGTCGAACATAGGGTCGACCGGTGACCGCGGCGCCCTACGAGTCCCTCGATGTCCCGGTCCGTGGTGGCGACCTCCACGTCGGCAAGTGGGGCAACCACGGACCTGTGGTGCTGGCGGTCCACGGCATCACCGGCTCTCACGGCGTCTTCCAGCGGATGGCCAGCGCGCTCGGCGGCGAGGCGGTCCTGGTGGCTCCCGACCTGCGGGGCCGCGGCCGGAGCAGCGGCCTCCCTGGCCCCTACGGCATGCGGTCCCACGCCGACGACGTCATCGCCGTGCTCGACCACCTCGGCGTGGAGTCGGCCCCGGTCATCGGCCACTCGTTGGGCGCCTTCGTCGCGACCACCGCTGCGCTCCGCCACCCCGGCCGAGTCGCGTGCCTGGTGCTCGTCGACGGCGGCATCGCCCCGCCACTACCAGAAGGCGTCGACCCAGCAGCCGTGCTCGCCGGCGTGTTGGGCCCTGCGCTCTCCCGGCTGGAGCGCACCTTCGAGAGCCGTGAGCAGCATCTTGCGTTCTGGCGCGCCCACCCGGCGTTCAGCGATCCCGCGCTGTGGGATCGCGACCTCGAGGCGCTCATCGACGACGACCTCGTCGGCGACCCGCCGGAGCTGCGGTCGCGCGCGTCGCTCGATGCGGTGCGCTCTGACGGCATCGAGGTGCTCGTCGACCCCGAGGTGCGCGACGCGTGGCGCTCCGTCCGGTGCCGCGTCGCGCTGCTGCGCGCCGACCACGGTCTGCTCGACGAGGTGCCGCCGCTGCTCCCGGACGAGCTCATCGATCCGATGCGCGCCACATGGCCTGTCAACCTCGAGATGCTTGTCGAGGGCACGAACCCGTACTCGATCCTGCTGGCGCCTCGCGGCGCAGGGGCAGTCGCCCGCCACGCGCTCGCTGCGGCCGCGTCGGCCAGCGCGCCGAGGGTCTAGTGGTGCGTCGTCGAGTTGGCGGCGTGGATCCGTCGAGCCAGGGGCGTCGCTGGCAAGGAGCCGACGACGCAGTCGTAGCCTTGCCCTACCGCAAGGAGGAGCGACGCAGCCAGAGGCGCCACTGGCCGACGAGGCACGTCGACAATCCGGCGACGGACCACTAGGTCCCGAACAGGCCCAGCGCGTCGTCGACCGACCACGTGTTCCACGCGTGGGCGCAGAAGCAGACGACGGCGACGAGGAACATCATCCAGTTCTGCCCCTGCTCGGCCCAGTCGTGGATCATCAGCACGAAGTAGAGGGCGCTCAGCAGGCCGCTGCAGACGAGCGCGATCGGTGTGAGCGTCCCGGTCACGAGCCCCAAGCCGAGCGCCAGCTCCGCAAACACGACGATGTAGGCGATGGCCTTCGGGCGGGGTGCCACGACCTTGTCGAAGCCGGCCTTCACGAAGCCCCAGCGGTGCTTCTCCGCAACCGACTGCGCCCACGCGATGCCCGTGCCGCGCTCGAACCAGCCCTTCTTGTCCTTGTGCCGCCAGCTCTCGAGCCACCAGAGCCCAAGCCCGATCCGCAGGACGGCGAACCACTCGAACGGGTTCAGGAAGGAGGTGCCGACGCGGGCAAACGACATGGCGTGGGACGTTATCTGATATCTGACGGGTCATCAGGTCCGGCGCTACGCTCGGCCGATGGCTTCGCCAGCGGACGTGACCGGGCGACCGACCGCGCTGCGAGACGTCGACCTCGATCGCTTCTTCCGCCCGCGCACGCTCGCGGTGATCGGTGCGTCCGACACGCCGGGCAAGCCGAACACCCTCGTCTTCGATCGGTTGCGGACGTGGGCTGAGGCGCGCGGCGCGGCCGTGCACCCGGTCAACCCGACCCGCGACGACGTCGCGGGCCTGCGCTGCGTGCCGTCGATCCTCGACGTCGATGCCGACGTCGACGTTGCGGTGATCCTCGTCGGCGACGCCATCGGCGCGCTCGAGCAGGCGATCGAGAAGAAGGCGCGCTTCGCGGTCATCTTCGCGTCGGGCTTCGCCGAGGTCGGCGAGGAGGGTCGCAAGGCCCAGGATCGTGTGGCCGCCCTCGTCGAGTCGAGCGATCTACACCTGCTGGGACCGAACACGAACCTGAACGCGTTCGAGTCGTTCCGCGACGACCTGGACGGGCCGACCATCGCGCTGATCTCCCAGAGCGGCCACCAGGGTCGCCCTGTCTTCCAAGCCCAGGAGCTCGGCATCGCGCTCTCGTACTGGGCACCGACCGGCAACGAGGTCGATCTCGAGTTCGCTGACTTCGCCCGCTGGTTCGCCGACCAGCCCGAGGTCGGCGTCATCGCCGCCTACATCGAGGGCTTCAAGGACGGACGAACGCTGCAGCTGGCCGCCGACCACGCGGCCAAGGCGGGCAAGCCGATCGTCATCGTGAAGGTCGGTCGCACCAACGAGGGCGCGTCGATGGCGAGCAGCCACACCGGCAAGCTCACCGGCTCGGACGCGGTCACGAGCGCGGTGTTCCGCCAGTACGGCATCACGCGCGTCGATGGCCTCGACGAGCTCATCGACACCGCGCAGCTGCTGGCGCGCGCCAAGCCGCCGTCCGGCGACGGCGTGTGCGTCTACGCCATCTCCGGCGGCACGGGCGCGCACATGGCCGACCTCTGCTCGGCCGCCGGGCTCCGCCTCCCCAGCCTCTCTGATGCCACCCAGGAACAGCTCTACGAGTGGATCCCGCGCTATCTGCGCGTCTCCAACCCGGTCGACAACGGCGGCCACCCCGTCGGCGACTGGCGAGGACGCAAGATCCTCGACGCCCTGGTCGCCGACCCGGACGTCGCCGTGCTCATCTGCCCCATCACCGGCGCGTTCCCCCCGATGAGCGACAACCTCGCCAAGGACCTCGTCGAGGTGGCAGAGACGACGGACAAGCCGGTGTGCGTGATCTGGGGATCCCCCGCCGCGGACGAGGAGGCATACCGGGACATCCTCCTGTCCTCGTCGAAGGTCGCCGTGTTCCGCTCCTTCGGCAACTGCGTGACCGCCGTCTGCGCCTATCTCGAGCACCACGACTTCCTTGGCCGCTACAAGTCGCCGTTCGCCAAGCCGGTCGCGCGCCCATCGCCCGGCGCGGCGGCTGCGCTCGATGCGATCGGCGAACGGGCCGCGCTGTCGGAGTGGGACTCGAAGCAGGTGCTCGCCGCATACGGCATCCCCGTCAGCCGCGACGAGCTCGTCACCTCGCCGCCAGAGGCCGCGCGCGCGGCGAAGCGCGTCGGCTATCCGGTCGTGCTCAAGGGCTGCGGCCCGGCGCTCGCGCACAAGAGCGACCTCGGGCTCGTGCGCGTCGGGCTCACCACCGAGCGGGAGGTCCGCAAGGCGACAGCACAGCTGCTCGAGCACGCGCCGGGCGTCATCGTCTCCGAGCTCGTCGTCGGCGGCACCGAGACGGTGGTCGGCGTCAGCCGCGACCAGCTCTTCGGCCCGACGGTCATGGTCGGCCTCGGTGGGGTGTTCGTCGAGGTCCTGGGCGACGTCAGCTTCCGCGTGCCGCCGTTCGACAAGACCGAGGCGCGCCGAATGATCGACGAGCTGCGGGGGCTGCCGCTGCTCACGGGCGCGCGTGGCCGCCCGCCCTGCGATGTCGGCGCGCTCGTTGACGTCCTCGTGAAGGTGCAACGCCTCGCGCTTGATCTATCCGACACCGTCGCGGAGCTCGACATCAACCCGCTCGTGGTGCGGCCCAAGGGTCAAGGTGCGGTCGCCTTGGATGCACTAGTAATCCCTGCATGAGCAACGTGCGCGACGACCTGCTGGAGCGCACGGACGGCGGCGTCCTCTGGTTGACACTGAACCGGCCCGACGCCCACAACGCGATCACGCCCGACCAGCGCGACCGACTGATCGACGCGCTGCAGGAGGCGAGCGGCCTGCTCACCGTGCGCGCCGTGGTCCTCACCGCGACGGGCAAGGGCTTCTGCACCGGGGCCGACCTGCGCGCCTCGCGGCCGCTGCCGCCGCGCCCGGAAG
>CAYSAC010000058.1:0-15617 GCA_964428815.1 uncultured Acidimicrobiaceae bacterium
TGCAGATGCTGAACCCGATGATGCTGGCGATGACGTCGGGCAGCATGCTCGGCCACCTCGCCCGGCGCTCCTTCGGCCAATACGACCTGCCGATCCCCCGCCCGCCGTCAGACGAGCTGCTGCTCGTCGTGCCCAACCTCGACGAGTTCGGGGAGGTGTGGAGCCTGCCGGCGGACGACCTCCGGCTGTGGATCTGCGTGCACGAGCTCGCGCACCACGCCGTCCTCGGCGTGCCACACGTGCGTGCCCGGCTCGAAGGGCTCCTCGGCGACTTCGTCTCCGCGTTCTCCCCCGACCCCGGCGCTCTCGAGTCCCGGCTCGGGTCGCTCGATCCGACCTCTCCTGACGGGCTGGCCGACCTGCAGCGGGCCTTCGGCGACCCCGACGTGCTGCTCGGCGCGATGCAGTCCGACATCCAGCGGGCGCTCCAGCCCCAGCTCGAGGCGCTCGTGTCGGTCATCGTCGGCTATGTCGACCACGTCCTCGACACCGTCGGCGACAAGCTGATCGGCAGCTACGGCATGCTCACCGAGGCGTTGCGCCGCCGGCGGGTCGAGACCGGCGATGGCGACCGGTTCGTCGAGCGGCTGTTCGGCCTCGAGCTCGGCCAATCCCAGGTCGACCGCGGCGCCGCGTTCGTCGCGGGCGTGATCGAGCGGGCCGGCGAGGACGGCCTGCGGCGCCTGTGGCAGTCCGAGGACCTGCTGCCGACCCCGCCCGAGGTCGACGCGCCCGGTCTTTGGCTCGCCCGCATCGACCTCTGACCCCAACGACCTCATTTCGGCTGACATTGCCGTCGCTTGCCGACGCTTATGTCAGCCGAAAGCACGGGGGTTGGCTACAGCTCGATGATCTCGTGGCGGGTGAGGCGGCCGGCGGCGACCTCGAGGATGCCGAGGGTGTGGGACGGCGCGCGGCGACGCTCCGTCGGTGAGCCGGGGTTGAAGAGGCGCTGGCCGTCGACGCCGAGCTCGTCGAGGGGCTGGTGGCTGTGGCCGAAGACCACGACGGCAGCGTCAGGGAAGCGGCGGCGCATCCGACCGGCCCGGCCTGCGGTCGGGCCGCTGTCGTGGACGAGCGCGATGCGCACGCCGTCGACCTCGACGACGCGCTGCTCGGGCAGGACACCGGCGAGCTCGAAGTCGTTGTTACCAAGAACGGCGTCGACCGGCGCGAATCCGGCCAGCTCGGCGAGCAGCTCTGGCACGAGGACGTCGCCCGCGTGCAGGACCCGGTCCGCCCCTTTGAGGTGCTCGTAGGCCGCGTCTGGTAGGCGCCGCGAGCCACCCCGACGGACGTGGGTGTCGGAGAGCACGACCATGCGAGTGCTCATCGCGCGGGCGCCGGGTGGCGGTGGTGGGCGGCGCGCAGACCGGCGGCGAAGGTGAAGGTCGCGAACCCGGCGGCGATGCCGACGCTCAGGAAGCCAAGCCAGGCCGGCAGGTGGATCGCGACCGGGATGACCGCGCCGATCACCCAGAGCATCTGGAAGCGGGTCTCGAACCGTGCGAATGAGCGGCCGCGGTTGGCGTCAGGGGCGTCGCGCTGCACGAGCGCGTCGAACGCCTGCTTGCCGGCGCTCGCGGCGATGCCGACCGCGAACGCGAGGATCGCCGCTCCCGTGAGGTCGCCGACGTACGCGGTGCCGACGCCGGTGAGCGTCGTGAGGGCGAGCAGTACGAGCAGGATGTTCTCCTCGGAGGTGTTGCGGCGCAGCATCGGCGCGACCAGCGCGCCAATCAGCGACCCGACGACGCTGACCCCGAGCACGACGCCGAAGTGCCAGGACGGCGCGTTCCCGGTGCGGAGGTCGAACGCCAGCAGCATCGTGAGGAAGCCAACGATGCCCCGCAGCAGTCCCATCGCCGACGCGGCCAGCACGATGCTCATCCCCCGGAGCTCGCTTCGCTCCTTCGCGCTCGCCGGCTTCGCGGCGACCTGCGAGGCGGGCAGCCGGTATCCGAGGACGGCCGCGACGGCGAACACGAGGACGGCCAGCACGAGCACCGCCTCTGACCCGCCGAGCTTCAGCGCGATGCCGCCGGGAATCGCGACAGTGAACCCCACCACGCCGCTGAGCAGCGAGAGCTTGGAGTTGGCCTCGACGAGCTCGTCGTCGGTCTGCACGACGGTGGGCACCAGCGCGCTCTTCGCGACCTGGTAGCTCTTGGCTGCGACCAGGACCGCGAACGCCTCTGGGAACAGCAGCAGGCCGTCGACGTCGTCGATCATGAAGATGCAGATGACGACGCGGCACGCCGACGCGCCGACAACCATCCAGCGCCGGCCGCCGCGAGCCTGGTCGAGCGCGGGGCCGATCAGCGGCGCGACGACGGCGAACGGCGCCATCGTCAGGGCGAGGTAGAGCCCGACCTTCCAGCGCGCATCGCTCGGGTCGATGTCGAAGAACAGCGACCCCGCGAGCGCGATGGCGATGAGCGTGTCTCCCGCCACCGCGGCAGCATGCGCCCGCGCCAACCGGGTGAACGGCGAGACGTGGAAGCTGTCGGCACC
The DNA here is from genome assembly GCA_964428815.1 of uncultured Acidimicrobiaceae bacterium. Classification (GTDB taxonomy): domain Bacteria; phylum Actinomycetota; class Acidimicrobiia; order Acidimicrobiales; family CAYSAC01; genus CAYSAC01. Next base: position 2,515 of record CAYSAC010000058.1, read on the forward strand.
GGCCCGGCGCTGCTGCCGTTGCATCGGCATCCACCCCGCGTCGGCACCCATCGCGCCCATGGTACGGACCCGCTAGGGACGCGGGATCTCGTACTTGTAGCCCAGGCCCCTGATCGTGACGATGCGGCTCGGTTGGGAGGGGTCGTCCTCGACCTTCGAGCGCAGCCGCTTCACGTGGACGTCGAGGGTCTTGGTGTCGCCCACGTAGTCGGTGCCCCATACCCGGTCGATGAGCGTGTCCCTCGGCAGCACGCGGCCGGCGTTGGTGAGCAGCAGCTCGAGCAGCTCGAACTCCTTCAGCGGGAGGTTCACCCGGCCGCCGCGAATCGTGACCTCGTGGCGCTCGGGATCGAGGCTGACGTCACCGACGGCGAGGACCTCGCCGCCGTTGTGCGCCACCGCGGGACCGTCAGAGCGGCGGCGCAGCACAGCGCGCATGCGAGCGACGAGCTCGCGCATCCGGTAGGGCTTGGTGACGTAGTCATCGGCGCCCACCTCCAAGCCGACGACGGTGTCGATCTCACCCCCCTTGGCCGTCACCATGATGATCGGCACCGAGGACCGCCGGCGCAGCTCGCGGCACACATCGATGCCCGAGATCTTCGGCAGCATCACGTCGAGGAGCACGAGGTCGGGCTTGACCGCGTCGAACATGTCGAGCGCCTGGGCGCCGTCGCGCGCCACCTGCACGCGGAAGCCCTCCCGCTTCAGGCCCAGCGTGAGCGCCTCGATGAAGGAGTCCTCGTCTTCGACGACGAGCACGGTGGGGTCAGGGGTGGTCATCCAGCCTCCGCGGTGATGGCGACTGGCCCCGGACCAGCGGGCAGTCGCAGCGTGAACGTCGATCCCTCTCCCTCTTGGGAGGTCACCCGCACGGCGCCGTGGTGGTTGGCAGCCACATGGCGGACGATCGCCAAGCCGAGCCCGGTGCCGCCCGTCTCGCGGCTGCGGGCCCGGTCGACCCGATAGAAGCGCTCGAAGACGCGCTCGAGGTCGCGACGGGGGATGCCCATCCCGTGGTCCTCCACAGCGAGGTCGACCCACGTCCCGTCGGTCCGGGCTCGCACCTCGACGGACGAGCCCTCGTCCGAGTACTTCACCGCGTTCTCGAGCAGGTTGTACACCGCGGACACGAGCTGGCGGCGATCGCCGAGCACGTTCAGTCGTTGGGCCGCCTCCTCGACTCGGATCTCGATGCCACGCGCCTCGGCGCCCGGCCGCACCCGCTCGGCCGCCTCCGCGACGAAGAGGTGCACGGGGACAGGCTCGTCGAGCGGGCGCTCCTCGGCCTCGATGCGGGTGAGCTCGAGCAGGTCGTCGATGGTGCGGCCGACGCGGAACGCTTCGGTGAGCATCCGCTCGGCCAGGCGCCGTGCGACATCGGCGTCGTCCTCGGCGAGGAGCGTCTCCGCGAGCAGCCCCAGCGCGCCGACCGGCGTCTTGAGCTCATGGCTGATGTTGGCGATGAAGTCTCGCCGCACGGCTTCGAGGCGTCGACGCTCGGAGATGTCGTCGATGACGACGAGCGCCCCGGCGCTGCGGCCGCCGTCCATCAGCGGTGTCGCTCGCAGGGCCAGCGTGCGGCGGGGCGGACCGAACAGCTCGACCTGACGGTTCGCCGCCTCGCCGCCGATGGCCTGCTCGGAGAGCGTCGAGATCGCCTCTTCGACCAGCGCCTCGCTGTGCCTCGCCTCGAGGAAGATGTCGGCCGGTTCGTTGCGGAACGTGATCGCCCCGGTCTCGTCGAAGATGACGATCCCCTGGGTGAGCGCGCTGAGGGCGCGGCCCATCCGCTCCTCGGCCACGCTGACCTCGCCGCCGAGCGACAGGCGCCGGTCGATGACCCGTTCGACCGCGGCGACGGCGGTGTCCAGCCCGGAGCCGAGCGTGACGACCTCGCTGTCGAGTCGGAGCGCAGCGGCGCGCAGCCGTCGTGTTGCGACCCGCTGGCGCACGAGGAGGACCGTCACGACGACACCCGCGGCGACCAGCGCGGCGACGAGCGCGGTCACGCCGACCTCGCCCGCAGTGCCTCGTCCATGGCCTCGGCAACGCCGAGCGGTTCGGTGGCTCGGATGCCGGTGATGCAGGTGACGGCGGCGAAGCCGTCGAGCACCAGGGCGGTGTCGCACCCCGGCGGAAGCTCGACGCCCGTCGGTCGCAGCTCCATCTGCAGCTTCCCGCCGTTGGCGGCCGGCTCGACGATGGCGGCTCGGACCGTGCCGAACGGTGCGAGGGTCGCCCAGCGCACGCCGCGCACCGAGCTGAGCGGCAGATTCGGGACGTTCAGGTTGAGCACGGTCCTGGCTGGCGCGGCCACCAGCCAGTCGGCCGCGGTGCCGGCCAGCGTCGCCGCGGTGTCCCAGTGCATGGGCTCACCGACGCCGAGGCTGACGGCCAGCCCTGACACGCCGAAGTTGGCGGCGGTGAGCGCGGCGCCGACCGTGCCGGAGTGCAGCGTCGCCCGCCCGGTGTTCGGGCCTGGGTTGATGCCGGACACGATCAGGTCCGGTGGTTCGCCGAAGCCCCCCAGGCGCGCCGCGAGCACGCACAGTGCAGGGGGTCCGGCGACCGCGTAGCTCGGAACGCCGTCGAGGCCGGGCAGCTCGACCGGCGCGGCGTCGATGTGCTCGTCGGCGTGCAAGCCGCCGATGGCAGCGCCGGAGCCGCTCATGTCCTGCTGCGGCGCGGCGACCACGACATCGAAGCCCTTCGCCACCATCGCCGCGGCCAGCACGTGCAGGCCAGCGGAGCCCACGCCGTCGTCGTTGGTCAGCAGGACGCGCACGTCACACACCACCGTTCGGACCCGGCGCGGGCTGATCGGCGGACTCTGTCCGTGCGCGGGCGGCGAGGCGGGCCGCGCCCGTGTGCTCTGGCAGCCAACCGGTCACCATGTACTGCACCCGCTCGCCGATGTTCACGGCGTGATCGCCGATCCGCTCGTAGTACCGACCGACGAGGGCGAGCTGCACGGCTGACTGCACGTCGCCGGTTTCCTTGTGCAGCTCGAGGATGGCCTCGATGTAGTCCTTGTGCAGCTGATCGAGCTGATCATCCATGTCGTCGAGCGCGCCCGCGAGCGCGGCATCGCCCTCTGCGTACGCGTCGACCGCGAGGCGGAAGAGGCGAGCGGCCTGGCCGGCCATCTGCTCGATCAGGCTCCGGATGCGAAAGTCGAAGGTCGTGCCGTAGAGCCGCCGCGCCGCCTTGGCCACGTTGACCATGAGGTCGCCCGACCGCTCCATCTCCGAGGTCAAGCGGATAGCGGTGACGACCGCACGCATGTCGCTCGCCATCGGCTGCTGCAGCGCCAGGATCTGGAAGCAGCGCTCCTCGATGTCGATCGTCAGCGCGTCCAACACGTCGTCGTGGTCGATCAGGGCCTGTGCCGCGTGCAGGTCCAGCGAGAGCAACGCCTCTGTGCCGCGAGGGATGGCCTCGGTGACGTAGGCGGCGAGCCGCACGACGTCGCGCTGCACCTCCTCGAGCTGGTGGTGGAAGGACTTGCGGGTCTCGGGCACTAGCGCACCTCTGCGGCCAGGTGAGCTGCCTCACCGGTGATGAGGTAGCGGAGCCGCGCTCCGATGATCGCAGCATGGTCGGCGATGCGCTCGAGGGAGCGGCCGGCGACGAAGACACCCATCGCGATGCGCACGGCGTCGGGGCCGTCGAGCCGCAGCAGCTCGGCGATCAGCTGCTCGTAGTAGAGGTCGCTCGTCCGATCCCGCTGGATGAGCGACGTCGCGAGCGTGAGGTCCTGTGCGGACCAGGCCCGGAGCGCGCACCGGAAGGCGTCAAGGGCGCCGTCTGCGATGGTCAGGAGGATGTCGAACGGCGCGCCGCTGCTGGCGAGCAGCGGCTGCTCTGGCGCGAGCTTCACGACGCGCAGGGCGAGGTCACCGACCCGCTCGAGCTCGGAGATGATCCGCAGAACCGACACGACGAACCGGAGGTCGGAGGCGACCGGTGACTCGCGCGCCAGCAGGACGTAGCACCGCTCTGTGAGCGAGACGTTCATGGCGTCGATCTCGTCGTCGGCCATGAACGCGATCTCGGCCACACGCTCGTCACCGGTGCGCAGGATCTCGCGCATCCGCTCGAGGTTCTCGTCGACACGAACGCCCATCAGCTCGACCTGCAGGCGCAGCTGGTCGAGCTCGTCGTGGAACTCCCGGCGCAGGGGCTCAGCCAAAGCGCCCCGTCACGTAGTTCTCCGTCCGCTCATCGCTCGGGTTCGAGAACATCTTCTCCGTCGCGTCGAACTCCACGAGCAGGCCGGTGCGGGTATCGCTCGTCTCGTTCACCTCGGTCGTGAAGAAGGCGGTGCGATCGCTGACGCGCGCCGCTTGCTGCATGTTGTGGGTGACGATCACGATCGTGTAGCGGTCCTTGATCTCCTGCATGAGGTCTTCGATGCGAGCCGTCGCGATGGGGTCGAGCGCTGAGCAAGGCTCGTCCATCAGCAGCACCTCGGGCTCGACCGCGATGGCGCGCGCGATGCAGAGCCGCTGCTGCTGACCACCGGACAGACTCATGCCCGAGGCCTTCAATCGGTCCTTGACCTCGTCCCAGAGCGCAGCGCTGCGCAGCGCCTTCTCCACGATCTCATCGAGGTTCCCTTTCATCCCCCCGACGCGCGGTCCGTACGCGACGTTGTCGTAGATCGACTTCGGGAACGGATTGGGCTTCTGGAACACCATCCCGATTCGACGGCGCACCTCGACGGGCGAGACCTGCGGGTCGTAGAGGTCGACGCCGTAGTAGGTGATGTGGCCCTCCACCCGAGCGGTCTCGATGAGGTCGTTCATGCGGTTGAAGCAGCGGAGGACGGTGGTCTTGCCACAGCCGGATGGACCGATGAACGCGGTGATCTCGCGCTTGGCGATCTGCACCTCGACGTCGCGCACGGCGCGGAACGAGCCGTAGTAGACGCTCAGATCGCGCGCATCGAACACGACCTCACGGTCATCGTCCGGCGCGTCGTGCACCGTGATCTCTGGCGTCACGTCCACGTGCTCATCCATGGTCGCAGGTGCGCTGAGCCGGGCATCGGACATAGCGGGTCACCTTCTCTTCTTCTCATATCGGGTGCGGAGCATGATGGCGACGGTGTTGAGCGCCAGCACGATGGCGAGCATCACGATGATCGCCGCTGCCGCGATCTCGTCGAAGCCGGCACGCGGGGTCCGGCTCCACTCGGAGATCACCACCGGCAGCGCGGTGAAGCTCTCCTTGAGCTGGCTCGGGTCGAGGATCGCGTCCCGGCCGGGCAGCAAGCCGGTCTTGGCACCCAACAGGTACAGGGGCGCGGCCTCGCCAATCGCCCGTGCGAGCGACAGGACGGTGCCGGTAACGATGCCCGGCAGCGCGTACGGCAGCACCTGGGTGCGGATGACCTCGGCCCGGGTCGCGCCGACACCGAAGCCCGCCTCGCGCAGGCTGTCGGGAACCGCGCGGATGGCCTCCGCGGCGGTGATGATGACGATCGGCAGCACAAGGATCGCGAGCGTGATGCCGGCGGACATGAGGGTGCGACCACCCGTGAGCTTGGCGAGCGCGTCGCCACCGGGCAGCCAGTCGAGCCCGGTCACGAAGATCGACAGGCCGAGGATGCCGTACACGACGGACGGCACGCCCGCGAGGTTGCGGATGTTCACGTCGATCAGCCGGTTGAGCCGCGTCTTGCGCGCGTACTCCTCGAGGTACACCGCGGCGCCGATGCCGATGGGGAACGAGAGGACTATCACGAAGACGCAGATCCAGAACGATCCCCTGATCGCCTGGAACACACCGGCCTTGTCGGCGTCGGGCCGGACGATGCCCTCGTAGAGGAACGTGCGCAGGCGCGTGCCCGTGAACACGCCGGCGCCCTCGCTCATGACGTCGAAGAGCAGCACGCCGAGGACGAACAGCGCGGTGCTGAGCGAGGCGAGCAGCAGCAGGCGGAAGGCGGTGCCGCCGAAATCCCGGCGGCCGCCGGTCAGCTGGGCGCGCACCGAGCGCGTCGCTTGAGATCCACCGACGGAGAGAGGAGAGCTGACCGACATCAGTACTTCTGCCTGACGCGGCGGACGAAGCGGTCGGCGAACAGGTTCAGCGAGAAGGTGATGAGGAACAGCACCGCACCCACGAAGTAGAGGCTCTGGAACGTGAGGCCCTGGCCCACGACCTGGTCGGTGCCGCCGACCTGGGTCGCCATCGCCGCGGTCATGGTGAGGCCGGGCTCGAGCGGGGCGGCGGAGAAGCGCTGGTTGCCGGCGGCACCGCCGGCGATGAACACGACCATGGTCTCGCCGATGGCGCGGGACACCGCCAGGATCATCGCGGCGACGAGGCCGGAGACCGCGGCCGGCAGGACGACCCTGATCACCGTTGTGATCTTGCGGGCACCCATGCCGTAGGAGGCCTCGCGCAGCGGGCTCGGCACGGAGCGGAGCGAGTCCTCCGACACCGAAGCGACAAGCGGGATGCTCAGCACACCCACCGCGATGCCGGCGGCGGTCAGGTTGAAGAGGCTGTCGCCGCCGAGCAGTCCCCGAACGATCGTCGGTGAGATGACCGACACCGCGAAGAAACCGAGCACCACCGATGGGATGCCGGCCAGGACCTCGAGCGTCGGCTTGAAGATCCGCCGCACACGGGGGCTGGCGTACTCAGAGAGGTAGATCGCGGACCCGAGTCCGATCGGCGCGGCGACCACCATCGCGATGATGGTCACGATGAGGCTGCCGGTGATGAGCGTGCGGATGTCGTAGACGCCGTCGCGAGGGAACCAACCCTCTGCGAAGAGCACCTTGGACCAGTCAACCTGGGTCACGAAGGTGAGCGTCTCGCCGGCGAGCGACGCGACGATCATCAAGCTGATGAGGATCGACACCAAGCCCGCGCTCAGCATGAGCAGGCGGCTCCGCCGCTCCTTGCGCAGCCGCCGAGGGTCGCCGCGCAGGTCGTCGAGGCTCAGCCCGGGAGCGTCGTAGGTGATGTCAGCCATGCTGCCTCACGTTGAGGTGGGCGGCGGACCAACCGGTCCGCCGCCCGAGTGACCTCAGGCCTCGGTGGAGCCGGTGGTGCGCGCCTCCCACCGGGACTTGGTCTCGCTGAGCTGGTCCTCCGGCAGGGCCACGTAGCCGACCTCCTCGACAGCGGTGTAGCCGTCTCCGAGGTAGTAGTCGACGTAGGCGGCGATGGCCTCGTTCGCCTCGGCCTTGGCGCTGTTCACGTAGATGTACAGCGACCGGGAGAGCGGGTAGCTGCCGTCCGCGATCTTCTCCGAGCTGGGAGCGACGCACTCGCCGCCCGGCTCCTCCGAAACCGAGATCTCCTTGACCTCGTCGCCCGCCTCCTCGGCGAAGGCGAAGCCGACCCAGCCGAGGCTGGAGTCGCTGCCCTCGATGCCGGCGATGATGGCGGTGTCGTCGGCCTGCGAGGAGTAGTCCTTGCGGGCGGTCTGGACCTGCTCCTCGGTGATCTTGCCGGCCTCGGCGCGAGCCTCGGACGGGCCCTTGAGCGCGATCTCGAGGAACGAGTCGTAGGTGCCCGACTCCTGGCCGGGCGCCGTGATCTTCAGGTTGACGTCGGGGTACTCGACGATCGAGCCGAGCTCGATGGCGACGGCCTGGTTCTCGCTCCACTTCGTCGTGCCGTCGGCCTCGGGGCCGATGAGCGCGTACAGGTCGGCGAAGCTCAGGCACTCGACAGCCTCGTTCTTCGGGCTGGTCAGCACCGTGAGGCCGTCGAACGCGATCTTGAGCTCGATGAACTCGACGCCCGCGGCGGCACACTCAGCCGCCTCCTCCTCCTTCATCGGGCGGGAGGCGTCGGAGATGTCGGTGTCGCCGGCGCAGAAGAGCTTGAAGCCGTCACCGGTGCCGGGGCCGTCCACCTCGGCGGCGATGGCAGAGCCGCCGTCGATGAGCATGGCGCCTACCTGAGCCGAGATGGGCTCGACGGTGGAGGATCCTGAGACCACGACCGTGCCCTCGACCTCGGGAACCGCGTCGGTCGTGCTCGCTTTGTCGTCACCGCACGCGGCGGCGAGGAGCGAGAACGAGAGGATGAGTGCGAGCCATGCCGTGCGGCGCTTCTTCATGTTCACCAGAGCCCTCCTTGGGCGTCGAGCAGAGGCTTCCTGTTCGCGCGCAACCTAAGGAACGGCTGTGGATGCCAGGGGAGCCACGGGTGAACGCCGGATGAACGGCCCGCCAACGTTCAGAACGCCACTGCTCAGCCGATCGTCTCGGTGAACGCGGTGAGGACGGGAAGGTCCCGGTCGTAGGACAGGCGCCCCTTGGCGTCCTTCACTGGCAGCCACGCGATCTCGTCCACCTCGTCGCCCGGCTCGAACACACCGCCCTCGGCGACCATCTCCCAGTACCGCACGGTCTTGGACCGGCCCTTGCCGTCGACGTAGTCCGTGCGCACCAGCTCGCGGCCGAGGCGGCAGCGCAGCCCGGTCTCCTCTTCGACCTCGCGCACGGCCGCCTGCTCGTCGGTCTCGCCGGCGTCGAGCTTGCCCTTCGGCAGCGTCCAGTCGTCGTAGCGAGGTCGGTGGACGAGCAGCACCTCGACGCCGTCGTCACTGTCCCGCCAGACGACGCCACCAGCGGCACGGATGAGATCGGAGTCAGACAGGGCGGCGGACGCGCGCTTGCGCCAGCTCTTGGAAGCTCACGTGGGTGTCGAGGGTGCCCTTGCGCTCGACGTGGGTCCACGAGCCGTCGGGGTGCATCTCCCACGCGAGCGTGTCATCGGCGAGGTTCACGTCGAGGATCTCCTGCAGACGCGCCTGCAGCTCTGGTTCGTCGACCGGCACCGCGGCCTCGACCCGCCGATCGAGGTTGCGGGGCATCAAGTCGGCTGAGCCGATGAGGTAGGTCGGGCGCCCAGGCCCCTCGCCGTTGGCAAACGCGTAGATGCGCGAGTGCTCGAGGTAGCGCCCGACGATGGACCGGACGCGGATCGTCTCCGACAGGCCGGGCACGCCCGGGACGAGGCAGCAGATGCCACGGACGATGAGATCGATCTCCACGCCGGCCTGGGACGCCTCGTACAGCAGCTCGATCATCTCGGGGTCGACCAGGCTGTTCATCTTCAGCACGATCCGGCCGCCGAGGGGACCCTTGGCTGCCGCTTCGTTCCGGATGAGCCGCTCGAGGTCGTGACGCATCGAGTGCGGCGCGACGAGCAGCGTGCGGTACCTGACGTTGCGGCCGTAGCCGGTCAGGTAGTTGAAGAGCTGGGTCAGGTCGGCGCCGATGTCTGCGTCCGCGGTCAGGAGGCCGACGTCCTCGTAGAGCTTGGCGGTGTTGGGGTTGTAGTTGCCGGTGCCGACGTGGCAGTAGCGGCGAACGCCGTCGGCTTCGTCGCGCACGACGAGCGCTGTCTTCGTGTGCACCTTGAGGCCGACGAGGCCGTACACCACATGCACGCCCGCGGTCTCGAGCGCCCGAGCCCACTCGATGTTGGCGCCCTCGTCGAACCGGGCCTTGAGCTCGACCAGCACCGCGACCTGCTTGCCGCGCTCCGCGGCGCGGATGAGCGACTTCACGATCGGGCTGTCACCCGAGGTGCGGTAGAGCGTCATCTTGATCGCGAGTACGCGCTCGTCCACCGACGCCTGCCGGATGAACTCCTCGACCGACGTGCGGAACGAGTCGTAGGGGTGGTGCAGGATCATGTCGCCGCTGCGCATGGCGGCGAAGATGTCGATGCGCTCGTCACCGTCGCCTTGCAGCTTCGGCTGCGTGACCCGGTTCCAGGGCTGGTCCTTGAGGTCTGGCCGGTCGAGGGCGTGGACAGCCCAGAGACCACCGAGGTCGAGCGGACCGATCTGGCAGTAGACGTCCTCGTCGCCGACGTCGAGCTCGCGCATGAGCAGCTCGCGGACCTCGTCGCTCATCGCGGCGTCGATCTCGAGCCGAACGGCCCGACCGAAGCGCCGGCGGCGCAGCTCGAGCTCGACCGCGGCCAGGAGGTCGTCGGCCTCCTCCTCCTCGAGGGTGAGGTCGGCGTTGCGGGTGACCCGGAACGAGTGGTGGCCCTCGATTTCCATGCCGGGGAACAGCTGGTCGAGGTGGGCAGCGATGACCTGCTCGAGCGGCACGAACCGCTCGCCATCGGGGAGCACGACGAACCGGGGTAGCAGCGGCGGGACCTTGACCCGCGCGAAGCGGCGCTCGTCGGTGACGGGGTCGCGCAACATGACCGCCAGGTTGAGCGACAAGTTGGAGATGTACGGGAACGGGTGACCGGGATCGACGGCGAGCGGTGTGAGCACCGGGAAGATGCGCTGCTCGAAGTTCTCGACGAGGAACTTCTCGTCCTCGTCGTCGAGCTCGTCCCATGAGCTCAGCCGGATGCCGGCCTCGGCCAGCTTTGGCGTCACCTGCTCGAGGAACACGTGCTCGGCGCGGACGACGAGCTCCTCGACCTTGTCGTGCACCTCGAGCAGCTGCTGGGCGGGGGTACGGCCGTCGGGCGATGCCACGCCGATGCCCGCCGCGACCTGGTCCTTCAAGCCGGCGATGCGGACCTGGAAGAATTCGTCGAGGTTTTCGCTGAAGATGGCCAGGAACCTGGCCCGCTCGAGCAACCGCACCGCCTCGTCCTCGGCCAGCGCCAGCACCCGCCGGTTGAAGTCGAGCCACGACAGCTCGCGGTTCACGTACCGCAGCGGCGCCTGCTCCTCCCCTTCCACCCTCGGCATGGTACCGAGCCCCGCGCCGGTCACGTAAGGGCGCGCGCGAGGTGGGCAGCGCCGATCGCGCCGGCGTCGTCGCCCAGCGCTGCCTCCGCGAACGCGAGGTCCAGATCGCCTGGGAGCAGCTCGGCGGTGGCGACGGCGATCCGGCCGATGAGGTCGGCGCCGAGCTTCTCCGCCAAGCCGCCGCCGACGACCACGAGCGGCACGTCGACGATCATCGCGATCGACGCGAGGGCGGCGCCCAACGCCGCGACTGCCTCGTCGATGAGCGCGGCCGCGACCTCGTCGCCCGCGTGGAGCGCTTTAGCGAACACGCCCGACTTCATCCGCCCATCGCCGGCCAGCTCGACCAGCGCGGTGCGCTCACCCGCGGCGTTGCGGCGCCTGGCCTCGCGCTCCATGGCGGCGCGCCCGGCGTAGGCCTCCAGGTGGCCCCGTCCCCCGCAGCCGCACCGTCGGCCACCCGGGTGCACGACCATGTGACCGACCTCGCCGGTGATCCCGCGCGGCCCGCGCCGCAGCGCGCCGTCGAGCACGAAGCCGCCGCCGACACCGGTGCCGAGCCAGAGCCCGAGCACATCGTCGTGGCCGACAGCCGCACCGCCGGCGTGCTCGCCTGCGATCGCGGCGTTGACGTCGTTCTCGACCACCAGCGGCACGCCGAGCGCGGCTGTGAGGCGCTCGCCGACGGGGACGGGCTCGTCCCACCCCGGCAGGTTCGGCGCGTGGCCGACGATGCCGGTGCCAGGGGTGACGATGCCGGGCGCACCGATGCCCATGGCGTCGACGCCGTCACGGCCGAGGTCGTGGACGACGGCCACGATCTCTTCGAGCACACCGTCGGCGCCGCGATCGAGCGGCGTCGTGCGCTTGATGACCTCGCCCGGCGTGCCGTCGCCGGCCACCCGCACGGCGAGGATCTTCGTTCCGCCGAGGTCGACGCCGATCGTGGCCATCGCGCCGTACCCCTAGCTCAGAAGGACTCGTCCTCTGGCAGGCCAAGGTCCCAGTCGAGCAGCAGGTTCTCCCGCTCGGCGTCGCGCACGACCCGCTCGCGGTTGCGCCGGAACTGGGGGTCGTGCGGGGGCAGGAGCACCAGCCGGGCCAGCACCCTGCCGCGGAACTCGTCGATCAGCTTGCCGTCGCCGAAGTCGGAGTGGACCTCCCAGTGCGGCGCGACCGGGCCGAGGTAGACGACGCGGGCGTGACCGCGCGGGGGCTCGATCTCGACGGGGACCTCTTGCTCGGACATGAGGTTGGACAGGCTAGCCGCCCCGCCGCGAGAGCTTCACCGTGGCCATGCGCTCGTCGCCTGCCCGCTCGTAGGTGATCTCGACCTCGTCGCCGACCGCCTTGCCCCGCACCGTGCCCTGCACGTCGGTCGAGCTGGTGACGTCCTGACCGTCGATGGCCGTGATGACGTCGCCGGGCTGCAGGCGGGCGACGTCGGCCGGTGATCCCGGAACGACGTCGACGATGAACGCGCCCTCGCCGGTCTCGACGCCGAACTGCGCGCGCGCCTCCTCGGTCAGACCGTCCACGTCGCTGGTGCTGACCCCGAGGAACGCGGTGTCGGGGGTGACCGCGCCCCGGCCTGCCTTGAGGTCCTCGATCAGCGGCTTGGAGCCGTCGATCGCGATCGCGAACCCGATGTTCTGCGCATCGTTGATGATCGCGGTGTTGATGCCCACCACCTGGCCCGCGGCGTTGACGAGCGGCCCCCCGGAGTTGCCGGGATTGATCGCTGCGTCGGTCTGGATCAAGCCCTCCAGCCGGATGCCGGGTGCATCGATCGTGCGGCCGAGCGCGGAGATGATCCCGAGCGTGACGCTCGGCTGACCACCGAGGTTGAGCGCGTTGCCGATGGCAATCGCCTCATCCCCCACCTGGAGCGCATCCGACGAGCCGAGCTCGGCCGGGACCAGGCCTGACGCCCCCTCGAGCTGGATGAGCGCGAGGTCGTCGGACGGAAAGCTCCCGATGAGCGTCGCGTCCCGGCGGCTGCCGTCCGACAGCACGACGGTGATGTCGCCCGCGCCCTCGATGACGTGGGCGTTGGTGAGCACCAGCCCTTCGGGCGTGAGGATGATGCCGGAGCCCGCGCCGCTGAACGTGCCCTGTGAGGAGCTCAGGTTGGTTTCGATCGTCACCACCGAGGCCTGCACCTTGGCGAGGATCGCCTGGATGTCGGCTCCGCCGTCGGGCGCGCTGCCGACCGCCGTCGAGCGGGCGAGCGGGGTGTTGTCGTCGGTGTCGACGATCAGGAGCACGACCGCGACGGTCACGACCGTGGCGACGAGCGCGCCCACGAGCGCGCCGAGGACTGCGGCCCGACCAGGACCGATCGGCTTGGTCCGGGGCTCGGGCGGCAGCTGCAGCGACGGCCACGATGCCGGCG
>CAYSAC010000059.1:0-15439 GCA_964428815.1 uncultured Acidimicrobiaceae bacterium
GCCCGACGCCAGCGGCATCGAGGCCACCCGCCGCATCACCGCCGCCAGCCCCAAGACGGCCATCCTCGTGCTGACCGTCCATGACGACGTCGCCTACCTGCGCAAGGCCTTCGACGCTGGCGCCCACGGCTACCTGGTCAAAGACGCTGCCGATGTCGAGCTCGTGCTCGCGGTCCGCCAGGTCGCTGCGGGCGAGGAGTACGTGTACCCGCGGCTCGGGGCCGCCCTCCTCAGCTCGGGTGCCTCCGGGCCTCGTGCCGCCGGGCCGGGCGGGGAGCTGTCCGAACGGGAGCTGGCCGTGCTGCGTCTTGTGGCGCTCGGCTACACCAACGCCGAGATCGCCGCTGAGCTCTACGTGTCGGTGCGCACGGTCGAGACCCACCGCGCTCACGTCCAGCAGAAGCTCGGCATCAAGGCCCGGGCCGATCTGGTCCGCTATGCCCGGGAGCATGGGCTCCTCAACGAGGCCGACGAGGGTCCGTAGCAGTCCGCATCAGGGTTCCGTAGTGGCGGCGGATGCCGCCGGCCTGCACAAGTCCCAGAATCGGGTTTGTGAAGGTTGAGCCGTGCCCGGTCTGCGACGGTAAGCCCCGCGTGCTGGTCGTCATGCAGCACCCGGCCATGCTCCGCTTCACCAGGGAGATCCTGGAGCGGGAGTGCGGCTGCTGGGTCGCGACCGAAGTACGCACGGGTCCAGCGTTGGCTGCGGCCCTCGATCGGCTCACCCCCGACCTGCTCGTCATCGATGCAGCCGACTTCCCGGCGTGCTGCTTCGCCGCCCTGGCCCACATCCCTCGGGATCGGGTCATCGTCATCGGACCCGAGCCCGATCCTGCCTACCGCGAGGCCGCGCTGGGCAACGGAGCCGGCGGCTGGCTGTCCCGAGAGGATGTCGCCGACAACCTCAGCAGCGAGATGCGCCGGGTGCTCGGCTGCCGCCACGACCCCTGCCCGCCCGGTCATCGCTGCCGCCGCCACGGCGCTCTCCAGCCTGTCGGCCATCACCAACTCGGCGCTGCTCAAGCGCCTCCACATCGGGAGCCGCGAGCGATGAGCGCCCTCCGGACGACGTGGCCCGCGCAAGTGGTCATGTGGACCTTCATCGGCCTGTCGATCGCGCTGCTCGGCGTGCTGCTCGCGCTGGGGTGGGGCGACGACGCCTGGGCAACGGCCGCCGGCGTGCTCCTGCTCGCCTGCGTGACGGTTTGCGTGTTCGCAGGCCTGCAGAACCGGAGCACCGATCGCGAGGTCCGCCGCGCTTTCGCCCGCCTCTCCGCCGCCCGGCAAGAGGACGAGCGCCGCCGCGCACCGAGGGAGGAGACCGCCCATGGGTGATGACATCAAGCTCGGGCGGGTGGCCGGCTTCCCGTTGGCCATGAACTGGAGCGTTCTCGTGATCGCCTGGCTGCTGACCTGGAGCCTGGCGACGGGGTCGTTTCCCTACGAGGCTCCCGGCCACGCCGCCGGCACCTACTGGGCGGTCGGCGCCGCGGCGGCAGTGGTCTTCTTCGGATCGCTGCTCGCCCACGAGCTGGCTCACGCTGTTGTCGCGCGAAATCACGGGATCGAGGTCAAGGGGCTGACGCTGTGGCTGTTCGGCGGTGTCGCCAGCCTCGGCGGCGAATCCCCCACGCCCCGAGCCGACTTCCGCATCGCCGCCGTCGGCCCGGCGACCAGCCTCGGCCTCGCCGCCGGGTTCGGACTCCTGGCAGGCGGGCTCCAGGTGCTCGACATCGCCCACCTCGTCGTCGTCGCCGCCCGCTGGCTGTCGGGCATCAACCTCATGCTGGGCGTGTTCAACCTGATCCCCGGGGCACCGCTCGACGGGGGACGGCTCCTGCGGGCGTTCCTGTGGCGCCGCCATGGCGACCGGGTCCGCGCCGCTGTCACCGCGGCCCGGGCCGGGACTGTCGTCGGCTACGGCCTGATCGCGCTCGGGTTGCTCGAGTTCCTCGCCGGCGCGAGCGTCGGCGGTTTGTGGCTGGTGTTCATCGGCTGGTTCGTGCTCGGCGCGGCCCGAGCCGAGGAAGCCGCCATCCTGACCCGCGACGCGCTCGGAGGGCTACGGGTTGCCGAAGTCATGAGCCCCCGGCCCGTCGTCGCTCCCGGCGGGATCACCGTCGGTGAATTCATCGAGCGCTACCTGTTCGGCAGCCGCCACTCCGCCTACCCGGTCGAGGGCTTCGACGGCACCATCGCCGGGCTGGTGACGCTGGCACAGCTGCGCGGCGTACCGCCAGGCGAGCGCGACCGGACCCGCGTCGTGGACATCGCGGTCGGCATTGGCGACGTCGCGGTGGCCGGGCCCGGCGACTCGCTCGTCCCGCTACTCGAACGGCTGACCCCGGCCACGGGTGGGCGCGCCCTGGTGTTCGACCACGGCGAGCTGGTGGGGATCGTCACGCCCACCGACATCGCCCGCGCCGCCGAGCTGCGGGGCCTGCGCGGGGGCAGCCACCTCACGGCGCCATGAACCGGCGCCCGGGGAGCACCGGCGGCCCACAGTCACCCAGGGAACAGTTCGCCAGTGTGGCGGTGCGCGTCGAGCAGCGCGGAGCTGTCCAGCTGATGCGCTCCCGGCCACGCCGTCCCGCGGCCGTCCAGGCGACAGCCCCAAGGACCGCGGCGACGTCGAGCCGGTCCTTCACCCATGTGTGGGAGCCGTGCTCGTGCTCGCCTGACCTTCGGGTGCGGCAAAGGGGCACCGCCGCAATGTAGACGGGCTGTCGTTTCGAGCGTCCGTAGTTCCCCGGACGTGCGAATCCGTAGCGCGACCGGATGCCCTCACCAATCCAGCTCTGGATGATGAGGTCATGCGAGTGGATTGCGCACGTTCGGCGACTGAGGAGCAGAGCGCGCCGTCGTGCCGGGCGGAGTACGGATGGCGGGACGACGCGGTCGACAACGACCATCCCGCGCGAGAGCGGCTCCCCCGCATGACCGCGTCGGCGCCCGTTCGGCGCACGACTGCCAAGCCACTCGAGAGGCTCATCGAGAGCGTGCTGGGCCGAGACCTCCCAGTCGCCGTCCGGGCATTCGACGGCACATCGCTCGGGCCCGCCGATGCGCCTGCCGCCCTCGTCATCCGCTCGCCCGACGCGCTGCGGCGGATCGTGACAGCACCCGGCGAGCTGGGCTTCAGCCGCGCTTACGTGGCCGGCGACCTGGACATCGAAGGCGACATCTACGCGGTGCTCGCGCTGCGCCATCGAGTGTCCCGTCCGAGCCTTGCTCCGCGACAGTGGCTCGGCGCGCTCCGACTCGTCCGCGCAGGAGCTCTGCGGCCCCTGCCGCGACCGGCCGAGGAAGCCCGTCTCCGCGGCCGGCGCCACTCCAAGGCGCGCGACGCCGCGGCCATCGCCCACCACTACGACGTGTCCAACGCGTTCTACCGCCTCGTGCTCGGCCCGTCGATGACGTACTCGTGCGCCGTCTGGACGAGAGTCGACACCAGCCTGGAGGAGGCACAGGCCACCAAGTACCAGCTCATCTGCGACAAGCTCGGATTGCAGCCGGGCATGCGGCTGCTCGACGTGGGATGCGGCTGGGGCGGGATGCTGCTGCACGCCGCCCGCGAGCACGGCGTCGAGGTGGTCGGAGTCACGCTGTCACGGGCTCAGGCGGCGTGGGCGACCGAGGCCGCCACCGACGCCGGGCTCGCCGATCGGGTCGACGTGCGGGTTCAGGACTACCGCGACATCGATGACGGCCCCTATGACGCCATCAGCTCGATCGGCATGTTCGAACACGTGGGACTGGACCGCCTGGGCGAGTACCTCGACGTCCTGCACGGGCTTGTGCGCCCCGGCGGCCGGCTGCTCAACCACGGCATCAGCCGCCCGCCCGGGGCGAGGGCCCGCTTCTCGCGTAACGGGTTCATCAACCGCTACGTCTTCCCCGATGGCGAGCTGCACGAGATCGGCACCGTCGTGTCGGCCATCCAGCGGGCAGGATTCGAGGCCCGCCACGTCGAGAGCCTGCGTGAGCACTACGCCCTGACACTGCGGGCGTGGGTGGCGAACCTCGAAGGCAATTGGGACGCCGCGGTCGCAGAGGTCGGCCTCGCCCGTGCCCGGATCTGGCGGCTGTACATGGCGGGGTGTGCGGTCGGGTTCGAGGACGGCGGCTCCCAGGTTCACGAGATACTCGCCGTGCGTACCGACGCCGGGACCAGCGGGATGCCGCTCCAGCCCAACTGGGAGACGAGATCATCGCGCTGGTCGGCGGCTACTTCGTCGACCGTGGCGACGCTTCACCGTGACGCCGCCCTGCACCCTTCCCGCAGCCCAGATCAGTAGCGGCCGCCGATGTGCGCGACCAGCCGGCGGTCGCACGATGACGACAGCGACAACATCGCGTGAAGGGAGGTCCGATGAGCGGCTTCAGCAAGTGGCTGGTCATGGCCACGCTGTTCTTCGGATCCGTGATCGCGCTTGGCCTGTTGACCGAGCCCGATGACCGCCCGACCGGGTCGACTGCCGGCTCG
Organism: uncultured Acidimicrobiaceae bacterium; assembly: GCA_964428815.1. Lineage (GTDB taxonomy): Bacteria > Actinomycetota > Acidimicrobiia > Acidimicrobiales > CAYSAC01 > CAYSAC01. Next base: position 4,487 of record CAYSAC010000059.1, read on the forward strand.
CCAGCAGTGTCGGGCTATTCGCACGAGGATCTGCAGAGCGACGCCAACATGACCCAGCAGATGTCGACACCGAACGCCAACACCGACTCGCAGTACCACGGCAACGACGCGCAGCTCGAGCGGTCGCAGCATCAGGGCTACGTGCGGGCCCTCGAGCAGCACCAAGCCGACATCGACCGGATGCTGGCGAGGGGAACGCCGTAGTCAAAGGTGGAGCGTTCCGGGGGCTCGTGGTGCCCGTGGTCGTGGTCGGCGTGGGCCGTCACGCTGCGCCCCTCAGGTTGTGGCGTCGGTCGTCGAGCTACCGCTGCCCAACCGGCATGTCGTGGCCGCTCGGGCGGTCGGTACCCTGATCGGTGCGCAGCCGGGGGATGAACCGCGGGGTGCGGCGTGCGTAGTCGTCCCACGCCGCTCCGAACTCGGCGGCCACGGCCCGCTCCTCCTGCACGGACAGCCGCCGGTAGATGACGATCAGGATGGGGAACATGACCAGCGTCGGGATGGTCGGCCACTGCAGCAGGAAGCCGACCATGATGGCCAGGAAGCCGACGTACTGGGGATGGCGCGCCCTGGCGTAGAGCCCCGTGGTCGCCAGCTTCTCGTCGCGCGCCGCTCGCAGCAGCACGGGCCACGCCGCGGCGATGGCCCAGAAGCCGCCGCCGATGAACACGTAGCTGGCCAGGTGGAACGGGCTCATGTGCGGATCGCCCTCCCAGCCGATGAGGTCGCTCCACAAGTGGCCGCCATCGTGGGTGAGGGTCAGGCTCTTGAACCGGCTGCCGAGCCACCCCGACAGGAAGTAGATGGTCAGCGGGAACCCGTACATCTCGACCATCAACGCGACGATGAACGACGAGAACGCGCCCATCGCCTTCCAGTCGCGCTTGCTGCGCGGGTGGAAGAAGCTGGCCGCGAAGATGATGAAGACCGCCGAATTGACGATGACCAGGAACCACAGGCCGTACCCGTAGTTGTTCACTGCTCACCCGCCTTCGGCGTCGCGCCTGCACCGTGCGAAGCGTGCAGCCTGTCCAGACGGCGCCGATACTCGTCCTCGTCGATCTCGAGCGCCCAGAACGCGACCATCCCCAGCGACATAGCCAGCCAGGCGCCCCAGCCCAAGTCTCCATGCCACCACCACATCGCGACACCTCCTCGACGACCGATCCTGTGAGCTCATCGAGCCACAACGGCCGGCCGGCGCCATCCGGGGCGACAACGGATTCGCCGTGTGGCGGACTACTGGGTCCGTCGATCACTACATGACGTCGTAGGCTACGTGCACCCTTCCCCGTGTGGTCCGTCCCCTACATCCATGAGCCCGATCCTCGAGCGCCTGACCGGGGCGCAGCTGCGTTGGGAGGATCACGACGGTCATCGGTGGCTGACGCCAGTCGCACTGGCCTGCCTCGCCATCGCCGTGCTCCTGGCCGTGGTCGGTCTACCGCCGGTCAGCATCCACGGCCCACTCCACTTCGCGGGGATCATGGACCCGCTCTGCGGCATGACCCGAGGAACGGCGGCGGCAGTCCGGGGCGATCTCGCCGCCGCGGTGAGGTTCAACCCGGCCAGCCCGCTCGTGCCGCTCGCCGGGATCGCGTCGCTGGCCCGGTGGGCCTACGGCCGCGGGTCCGGACGGTGGGTCACGGCCCGCTTTGTTGCCCGCCCACTTCCGGTCGCTCTCGCGATGATCGCAACCGTCGCTCTCGAGGTGAACCAGCAGCTGCACGCCGATCTCCTCGCCGGGTGACGGGCAATACGGAAGGCGCCGGGCTCTCCCGTTTAGTGGCTGCCCGCTTCACCGGCGGAGTTGTCGCCGGCCATGTCGGGTCGCACGACGACGAGCCCGGCCGGCGGATCGCCTACCTCTGATCCCTGCTGCGATCTCTCCCACATCCCCCACCGCGGTGTCCGGCGGCGCACCAGGAGGATCCAGAGGGTGAGCACGACCACGGCGAGGGAGCTCCATTGGCTGCCGGTCAGGCCGGTGCCGTGGGTGACGTCGACGCGGAAGAAGTCTTCGATGATCCGCCCGGTGCCGTACCACGCCGCGAACGCGAGGATGAGGAACCCGTCCCAGCGGCGGCGTCGACACAGCATCAGCAGTAGGGCGAGCAGTGCGGTCACGCTGACGAGGTCGTACAGGGCGGGGAGGTGGACGCCTTCGCCGAGCGGCGCGTCGCATGATGAAGCGCTGTCGGCACCGGTGCAGCGGAAGCCGAGCGCGAAGTCGGTGGGCTTGCCGAGGTGATCGCCGACGATCAGGTCACCGATGCGCCCGATGAGGATCCCGAGCGCGAGGCCGGGCGCGGCCGCGTCCATGACCTTCCAGAACGAGAGGCGCTCGCGGCGCATCACCGGGATGGCGGCGAGTATGGCCCCGGTGATCCCGCCGAGGAGCGAGATGCCGCCTTGCCACACCTTGAGCGCCTCGAGCGGGTCTTCGCGGTACTCGCCGAGGTGGTTGATGACGTAGGCGAGCCGTGCGCCGACGAGGGCGCCGATGATCGCCCGGAACAGCATGGCGTGGACCTGCTCGTCGCGGATGTCGCGGGCTCGGGCGGCGGGGAGCATGAGGCGGGCGCCGGCGAGGAAGCCGAGCGCGGTCGCGAGACCGTGCGGGCTGATTCTCAGCGGGCCGATCACGATCCGGACGATCGGATCCCACTCGAGGAGGGCGTACACGGGCGGCTCCGTTGCTGTCACGTGTTGGTGCCGAGGTTTGTCCAGGTCGGGCCGCGATCCTCGGCGCGGGAAGATCCGCACGCGGCAGCAACGTACTACACAATGTAGTGACCTTCGGAAGTCGACGTACTACACGGTGTCACCGGACGAGCAGTACCCTGCGGGCGATGAAGCGGCTGGCGGCTGGTGAGCTCGAGAACCAGGTGCTCGAGGTCGTGTGGGCGGCGTCGGGGCCGGTAACACCCCGAGACGTCCACGGCACGCTCGGCACCAAGCGCGACCTTGCGTACACCACGGTCATGACGATCCTGGTGCGGCTGTGGAAGAAGGGCGTGCTCGAACGCGAGCCGGCGGGCAAGGCGTTCGCCTACTCACCGCTGGTCTCGCGGGAACAGCGAGCCGCAGCCCGAATGGGTGAGCTGCTCTCCTCTGCCGGGGACCATGCTGTCGCTCTTGCCCACTTCGTGCAGTCGTTGCCCGCCGACCAGGTGAACGACCTGCGGCGAGCTCTCCGACGGTCCCGCGCCGACCGATGAGCGCCATCATGGTGCTCGCCGGCCTCGCCTTGCTGGCGCTTCCCGGCGCCACAACCGCGACGGGCCGCCACCTCCGGCCAAGCGAGTGGGGCCGGCTGAACCTGGCAACGATGCGGCTCGGCCTGTGGGCGGTACAGGTCGGGCTGTTCCTGATAGCGGCCCCCACCGTGTTGCGCGCTGCCGGCGTGCACTCCGTCGCCGACGCGTGCCACTCCGTCCTCGGCCCGATCATCCCGGGCGGCGCACTCACCGGGTGGGTCAGCGCCGCCGCCAGCATCGGGCTGTTCGTTGCAGCGCGCGTGGCGCGCCAGCGAGCCGTCCGGCTGCAACGTGCAGCGCGGGTCGACTCGTGGCTCGGTGAGCACCAACAGCGGAGCGGCGCGGCTGTGGTCCTGCTACCGACCGATGCCATCGTCGCCTACGCGGCGCCCGGCTCGCCGCCCCAAGTCGTGCTGTCCCGTGGGCTCGCCGACTCGCTCACGCCTGACGAGCTCGACGCCGTGGTCCGCCACGAGCTCGCCCACCTGCGCCACGGCCATGATCGTTACCTTGTGTCCGCCGCCGTCATCGACGCGACGCTCGGCTGGATCCCCCGCATGCGCCGCAGCACCGCGACATTGCGGCTGAGCGTCGAGCGGTGGGCCGACGAGGCAGCGGCGCAGCAACCCGGCATGCGCGACAGCATTCGGCGCGCACTGCTGAAGACGACCGAGACGATGCTCGCGCCGCTCCCCGCCTTCATGGCTGCTTCCACACTTGTCGCCCGGCTCGACGCGCTCGGCACCCCACCGCCCGACCCCACGTGCCGCCAGCGCGTCACCGCCGCGGGACCGGTGCTCGCGCTGGCCTCGGTTGTCGCGGCCTGCGTCGTCCTGTGGAGCACGTATACGCACCACGGCCTGCTCGGCCTGCTCGGCTTCTGCCCGCTCTGATGCCCGCGGCCAGCGACCAACTACAACGTGTCGTGCGTACCCGGATAGGCTGCCTACGTTCGCACACCTGCGCCCGTTCCAACTCCGAGGAGAGCAAGCCGCAATGATCCGAACCCCGATCAGGCTCACGACCGCACTGTTCGCGGTCGCCGTGTTGACGCTCGCCGCCTGCGGCGACGACTCCGACGAGCCCACCAGCGCGTCGGGGACTCGCACGATCGAGATCGAGATGCGCGACATCGAGTTCTCCCCTGACGAAGTGCAGGTCGAGGCCGGCGAGACCGTGCGGTTCGTGTTCCACAACCGCGGCGCAGTTGTGCACGACGCGTTCATAGGCGACGAAGGCGCCCAGGACGAGCACGAGATGGAGATGCACAACGCCGACGCCAGCGACAGCGACAGCGGCATCGACCATGGAGGCGGCGGCGGGGCCCGTGAGGGCGGCATCACCGTCGAGCCCGGCGAGACCGGCGAGTTCACGCGCACCTTCCGCGGTGGCGACGAACTGCTCATCGGCTGCCACCAAGCCAGCCACTACGAGGCTGGCATGCTGGTCACGGTCAACATGGGTTAGCGGTGGAGACGGTCGAGGCGACGTTCGGGTTCGTCGACCTGGCCGGCTTCACCGCGCTCACCGAGGCGCACGGCGACGAACAAGCCGTCTCGCTTCTCGGTCGCTTCGAGGCCATCGCCAAAGCGGCACTCGGCACGCGAGACCGGCTCGTCAAGACCATCGGCCACGCCGTCATGCTCGCCTTCGCCGACCCCGACGCCGCCATCGACGGCACCACCCGGTTGTTCGAATCAAGCCTCGCCGAGGCCGGCATGTCCATGCCACGGGCCGGCCTCCACGGCGAAGGACGCCAGCGTGGCATACACGTCGTCGACCTCGGCAGCTTCACCCTGCGCAACCTCACCACCCCGGTCGAGTTGTTCGAGCTCGGCCTGTGCCCAGCCTCCGCCGGGATCACCATCGACCCGGTCTGCCGCATGCAAGTACCTCGCGCCAGCGCGGCGGGGCGGCTACGCCACGACGACACCGACTACTGGTTCTGCAGCCTCGAGTGCGCCGCGACCTTCGCCGCACAGCCGACCCGCTTCGTCGCTGGCACCGCTACTGGAGGTTGATCCATGCCGACCATGTCCCGGTTCGAGGCCGCGTTCTGCCGCAGCGCCCCGTGGCGGTTCGTCGCACGCCGCATCGTGCTGCCCTGGGCACTGCAGGGCACGCATCCCGCTGGCGACGTGGTCGAGATCGGGGCCGGCAGCGGCGCCATGGCAGCCGAGCTGCTCGCCACCCACCCCGGCATACGCATGACCGTCACCGACTTCGACCCGGAGATGGTGGCCGCCGCCGAACAACGCCTCGCCCCGTTCGCGGTCCGCACCACCACCCGCCAGGCCGACGCAACATCCCTGCCCTTCGATGACGACAGCTTTGACATGGTGCTCAGCTGGATCATGCTCCATCACACCGTCGAATGGGAGAAGGCGCTCGCCGAAGCCGTCCGGGTCACGCGGCCGGGCGGCCAGGTCGTCGGCTACGACCTGCTGAACACCGCGCCGCTGCGAGTGCTGCACAAGGCCGAGGGCGCGCGGTTCCGGATGATGCGCTTCGGCGAACTGCGAGAGGCAGCGAGCGAGCTTCCCGTCACCCAGGCCATCCTTACGCCCGCACTCGCTCGGTTCGCCGTCCGGTTCACGCTGCGCAAGTAGGCATCGCTTCATAACCTCCCGCGGACGACGCCGAGCAGTCGGCCTTCCGGTGTGGTGACAATCATCTCGGTCACGTGACGCCTCTCCATCCGTGTGAGAAGGGCGTCGAGCGGTTCATGAGCGCGCACGGTCGCCGGTCCGGGCTGCATCGCGTGCTCGGCGATGACGGTGGGCAGGCCGGCAAGCTCGCGGGGGCCGAGTCGCCCGAGCACGACGCCGACGTCGTTGATCACCACGACGCTGTCTCGATCGGCGGCGGCCGCGTGCTTTGCTGCGACCGCGATGGGCGTCTCTGGACGGCACGTCGGCGGGTCGGAGGCGGCGTCGAGGGCGCGCCGTTGCATGGTGTCAGCCCGCACGGTGGGCAGGCCGGCGGCCATCCAGTCGATCTTGCCGGCGGCGTAGTCGTGCACGTCGGCGAAGCCGAGACGTTCGAGCCGCCACGCGGCCCGCGGGCTCATGTCTCACAACCCGTCCCAGCAGTAAACGACGACGGGGCGGCTCCGGTCGATCGCTCCAGCGGTCGTCGCATCGAGTTGCTTCAGCGGGAGATGAACAGCGCCTGGCAGGTGCTCCTCGTCGTACTCGTCGCGCGGCAGGACCTCGACGAGCTGCGCTCCGTCGGTGACCAGGCGCTCGACGGTGTCTCGGTCAGCGACGCGCGGCATCGGCGTCTCCTGTCTGACCATCGCGCACTCTCAGCGCCACCGCACTCTCAGCGCCACCACAGTCACCGCGCCAGCGGCGATCGCCATCCCGAGTGCGCCGGACAGATGCAACCGGCGACCGTGGCCAGCCCTCCCAGGGATTGCGGGGTGCGTCACACAGCACGCACCGGCCGGAGACAACAGTTGGCGCTCTCACTTCAGGGCGTCGACCAGTGCGGCGACGCTCGGCGCTCCGTCGACACCGCCCTCGGCGCGGTACAGGCGACACGACAGCGAGGGTTCGGTGTGCCCGTCTGCGAATGGGTCGCGGCCGTCCAACAGGATGGTGGGCGATCCGTGCATCCCCGCCGACGTCGCTTCGTCGGGATCGTCGATCCGACGCTCGGTCACGACGACATCCGAGAGCCCGGCGATTCGCACGGCCTCCCGCAGGTGGTCGAGCGCGGCGCTGCGGTTTGGGCAGTCGGGGATGGTCAGCACCTCGATCTTCATGATCGCTACCGTAAGGGTTCCCACGCTCTCGCGGCCCCACCGCGGCCCCGCACATATCGGATCCGCGTCAGATGATCGGAGGTCAAGCGACCTGTACGGCGTCCTTGAGGCGAGCGGGGACCTTCTCGGGGAACGACACGATGAGGTGCCGCTCGAGTGCCGTCGCGACGCGGGCGAGGGTGTCGAGGCGGTTCTTGGGGCCGCGGCGGACTGCCCGGCCGCTCTGCGCGCGGCGACGACCACGGTCGCGCCACGTTGGGCGAGGTCGACGGCGACCGCCGCGCCGATCGCAGAGGACGCGCCGGTGACCAGCGCCGTCGTGCCGGCGATCTTCATGCGGGCGGTCCTACCAGGGTGGGGGTGGAGGCCATCAGGAGGCGCCCGCCGTGTCGGGGTGGCAGTGGCCGGGAGGCGGGGGGACGTCGAGGGCGGGGTTGCGGTCGAAGAACCCGACTGGGGCGAGCAGGAAGCCGGTGTACTCGACGGGCATGACCGGCCAGTCCTCGGGTCGGGGTACGTGGGTGACCCCGAAGGTGTGCCAGACGACGATGTCGGTGTCGACGAGGGACCGGTCGGCCGCGGTCCAGCGGGGCAGGCCGTCACCGCCGGGGTGCTGGTTGGGGTGCTCACCGGCGGCTCGCCGTTCGTGGGGGTCATGTGGGGTGACCCAGAGGTTCTCGGTGGCGAAGCCGGCCCGGCGGCCGATGCTGGAGTCGGGGTGGGCAAGCAGGGTCGGGGTGGCTCCGGGGACGAGCTTGTAGGCGACCGGCTCGCCGAGGCGGTTGCGGGAGGTGGGATTGGAGATCTTCCAGGTGCGACTGCGGGCGGGGTCGATGCGGCGGCGGGCCTGCTGCTCGGACTCGAGGCGGGTGGCGGTGCAGGTGAAGGCGTTGCCCAACGGGTTGGCGTCGCCAGCCGCTGCGGGTTCGACGTCGATCTCGTGGACCTCGTTTCCGGCACCGTCGACGTCGAAATCGAGGCGAGCGCAGAACAGGTGCTGATGCAGCGGCGCCGCCAGCCCGGGAGCGATCCGCCGTGCGTAGGGAGACTGCTCGCCGTCGTCGACGGCCTGGGTCGACAGGATCCCGGTGGGCTTCACCTCCAGCTGCAGCGAGCCGTCGAGGTAGAAGTACCAGTAGAAGCCGTACTCGTAGTTGCCGACCGTGGCGATCGAGGAGACCACGAGCCGGCGGGACCGGCGGACCTCGGTGCGCCCGGTGTGCATGTCCTGGTGCTTCCAGAGGATCCCGTAGTCCTCCTCGTGCATGCAGATCACGTTGGCGACGGTGACGGGTTTGCCGTGCTCATCGGCGGTGACGGTGTCGAAGTAGTGGATCTCGCCGAGGCAGTCACAGCCCAGGATAAGGGAGTTGGCCATCCGCCCGAGGCCCCATTCGCCGGCGTCGAAGGCGTTCTTCCAGCCGTGCATGGGCCCGGGTTCGCCGTAGGGGACGACCATCTCGCTGATCGAGGCGCGGTGCAGGATCGGGCGGGTCCGCCCGGCGTCGTCGTAGCCGACGGTGTGCAGCACCAGGCCCTCGTGGGGGTCGAGCGAGACGCGCAGTGACCAGCGCTGCCAGCGCACGAGGTTGCCCTCAACGGCGAAGCTCGGACCCTCGGGTTGGGTGATGTGCAGGGGCCGCAGGTCGCTGCGCAGCGGCCCGTTGTCCTCGGGGTAGTAGCTGCCGGCTTCGGCGGGCAACGGCACGACGCCGTGGTCGATGACGTCGAGAACCTCGCCGCGGGCCATGTCGACGCGGGCGAGAAGCCCTTCGATCGGCCGCGCGTAACCGTTGGCCTCGGGGGTGTCCCGGTAGTAAGGGATGCACCGCACGACCCGCCTCCCGTCCTCGATCGCGACCCCGAAGTTGCCGGTGGGCCACGGGTCGATCTGTATCTTCGACAGGTCGGTGATGCCTCGGGCGGCCAGCGCCGCCACCCAGTCGGGGTGGTCGTGGAGGGCGATGATCGCGTTGAACGACTCGTCGAGCCCCAGCGCCGGGCGGGCACCGCCGAGGTCGCGCCAGGCGACCACCGCCCCGGCGTCGACGTCGACCGTGGCGTCGATCAGGCTGGTGTCCGGGCCGGGCACGATCGACAGCCGGAGCCGTCGCGCGACCTGCCCGCCGGCTGCGAACCCGGCGAGCTCGTGCTTGGTGGGTTCCTCGAGGGTGACCGCGGCGAAGCGGGCGTCGTCGGTGAGACGCCCGGTCGCCTTCACCACGTCGACCGCGGCGGTGATCTCCTCGACGGTGAGGAGCTCCAAGGGGTGGCGACGGCCAAGCGCCGCGGTGGCTTCGCTCACGATCGGGCACCGCTCGAACGCCGCGCCGCTCGGGGTGCGACAGCCGCTGGGCCGGCTCGGAGCGACTCCATGAGGTGCTCGACCACCGCGGTCGTGGCCGCTCGCTCGCCGGTGACCAGCACATGCAGGGTCGCCTCGTCCCATGCCCCCATGAGGACCCGGGCCAGGGCGTCAGGGTCGAGGGCGACGATCTCTTTGCGGTTGATGGCGGCAGCGAGGACGCCGCGCACCATGGCTACGGCGTCTTCGTGGTCGCGTCGGCCCGCCTCGTCGAGGGCTGGGATGGCCCAGGCGTCGCGCAGGAAGAACCGGGCTGCGCCGAGGTCGCCCAGCTCGGCCAGGTAGGTGTCGAAGGCGCGGCGCATGTTCGACACTGCGTCGCCGGCCGGGTCCAGCGCCCGCAGCGACTCCGACGTCAGGCGCTCGTACAGCTCGTGCTGCAGCTCCCGGCCCAGGTCGTCCTTGTCAGCAAACCAGTAGTAGACAGCGCCCTTGGTCACCCCGGCGGCCAACGCGATGTCATCGATCGTGGTCGCCGCGTAGCCATGCGACCCGAACAGGTCGAGTGCCACGGCAAGGATCCGTTCGCGGGTCTCCTGGCCCTTGGGCATCCGGCGGGCCACCGTCACGCCTCCCGGTGGGAGCGCACCCACTCGGCGCTCCCGGCGAGGAACCCCTCGATGTTGGCGGCCTTGCCTGCGGCGATGTCTTTGAACCACGCCGGCACGTACACCTCGGGCACGTCACGGTCGAGCGCGTCCATGACCCCGTTGACAAGCTCATCCACTGTGATGCGTCCGATGTCATCCGTCATCGGGTCATTGTCGGGGACCTCGAACAGAGGCGTGTCCACGACGCCCGGGTAGACCACGAGCACCTTGACGCCCGTCTCCCATAGGTCGATCGCCATCGCCTCCGAGAACACGGCCAGCGCTGCCTTGGACGCGTCGTAGGCGGCCTCGCCGGGCGAGGACAAGGTCGCCGCCACCGACGACACGTTCACGATCCGGCCCGAGCCGCGCTCCACCATGTGCGGCAGCAGCGCGAGCGTGAGCCGCACCGGCGCCAGGTAGTTGATGCGTGTCACCGCCTCGACGGTGGCCGGCTCGAGCTGGGTGACGTGCTTGCGCTTGGGGACACCGGCGTTGTTGACGAGCACGTCGACGCCGCCCAGGTCGTCGAGGCACCACCGCGCCAGCGCGTCGACCTCGTCCGGTTGGGACAGGTCGCACACCCGGCTCCGCGACGCCGGCGTGTGCTCCTGACAGCGCCCGAGCACTTCGGCCAGCTCATCAGCGCGCCGGGCACAGATCCCCACCGTCGCGCCCGCCGCGGCCAAACGCTCGGCCAGCGAAGCACCGATGCCCGATGACGCACCCGTCACCAGCACCCGCAGCCCATTCGGATCGAACCCCATTAGCAGCACCCCTCTCGACGATTGGCAGGGGATCATACGTAACGTACGGAATCCGTGCGAGCCGAAGGGGGCCGGCATCGAACCGCTCGATGGCGGCGAGCGCACCCGACTCACCGTCGATACGTACCACGCCCACAACCCGAATCGGGGTGTCTCTGCGAATCGGCGAGTGGTCGTTCGTGCATCCGCCTCGAACCCGAGC
>CAYSAC010000060.1:0-14624 GCA_964428815.1 uncultured Acidimicrobiaceae bacterium
CGGTACCTGCATGCCCCCAACCTCGCCGGGTCGGGTCAGCGCGGCAACGGTGTGGCGGCGGTCACGCACCATCCCTCGCTGGACCCGAGGCGGCAACACCAACGCCCCAACCTCGTCAATCGCGAAGACATCCCCCTTCGAGTGGCGTGGCGCTTACGTGCGATAGATGTCCCGGCGATGGTCGACGTCGAGGATGCGCACAGTCCGAGTGGCATCGTCGATGGTGTACCGCACCCGGTACTCCCCGCGGCAGGCTCGCCACTGTCCCTCGAACGGAGAGTTCAACCGTGCGCCGACGGCGCGGGGAGCAGCAACCAGCGGTCCGGAGATGAACTCCCAGGCCGCAAACGCGGCGCTGTCCGGCAGGCCGTCGGTGAGCGCACGGCGCGCGCCGGGGGCCAGGATCAGACTGTAGGGATCCTCATCCACCCGTCGACCGGCGACGCCGACCTGCCATGAGCTCGGCCATCTCGTCGCCCGTCACGAAGTCACCGCGGTTGATGTCAGCCTGTGCGTGACGCACCCGCTGCATCGCGTCGGCATCGCTGAGCAGCTCGACCGTGGCCTCCAGGGCCTCGAGATCCTCCGCGGAGATCAAGACCACGTACGAGCGGCCGTTCTTGGTGATCTGCACCCGGCCGTGGGTCCGGTCCACCTCATCGGCGATCTCCGACAACCGTGCCTTGGCATCCGATAGCGGGACAGTCTTCATAGACCAGGATCCTAGTCGAAAGCAAGGTCGACCCGTTTCGCCAAGGTCATCGACGAACCTCGCTAGTCGTCAACACATCCCCTCCGTCGAGACTGCGAGCGGAAACGTCACCCGACGGCTCAGCCGTCGAGCTCAGGCAGCACGAGGAGTGCTTCTTCCTCCGATGCTGCGAAGCGGGCGATGAAGTCGGCGCTGGAGCGCAGGAGTTCAGCGATCGCCTCGGTGGAGCAGTTGCCGACTCGAAGCCACACCGCCTTGGGCGGCGGTCCGAGCAAGAAGGCGAGCTGGCGGAAGTCGGAGTCCTTGGAGACGATCAGGTAGCCGTGCTCGCCCGCGTAGGCCCAGATCTCTCGGTGGCCGTGTCAAGCCCCAAGACCCCAACGTGGCGCTGTCGGGGAACAGCGGTGCCAGCTCGACGACGAGGCGGCGTGACAGGTTCTGGTCGAACAGCAGCCTCACGCGGGGGTAGCTAGCCGGCGCTCACGAAGGGCCGCAAACTCGAGCGTCGCACGGATGTGGGCCTCGGTGAGTTCCGGAAAGTCAGCCACGATCTCGTCGTGCGTCATGCCGCTGGCCAGGTACTCGAGCACGTCGTACACCGCTATGCGAGTGCCGACGAAGCACGGCTTGCCACTGCGAACCCCGGGCCGAACGTCGATCAACCCCGAGAACTCCATGCGCCTGAGCCTACCTGTCGACCGTGCCGCCGTCGTTCGCCGGTCAGCGCTCCTACCGCGCCTGTACAGCGTAGAAGGCTGCGATCGGTCGGTGACTTCAACTGGCGACGAGCGCGCTCAGCCCGCGGAGGGCGACACCGCGCGGGATCCTCGCCATCAGCGCTTCGGCGATCGCGTTGCTCACGCGTCCGTCGGCGCCTCCGCCGGCGGACGCGGCCCGGGCCACGAGGACCATCACGGCCGCACTACGCCGGCGTGCGCGTTGGTAGTGCGCGAACGCAACGGTCGGATCGGGATGCGTCGCGAGGGCGCTAGCGATGGCTCGGGCGTCGAGGATCGCGTGGCACGCCCCTTGGCCCAGGTCGGGGGCCATCGGGTGGGCGGCGTCGCCGAGGAGCGCGACCCTGCCGCGATGCCAGCGGCGGAACGGATGGAGGTCGTCGATCGAGTCGCGCCAGATCGCGTCGTCGGGGGTGGCCTCGATGAGCGCGGGGATCGGATCGTGCAGGTGTGCGAAGCGGTGTCGCAGTTCGGCCTTGCTCCCGCGGTCCAGGAACGAGCGCGCTCCCGCATACCACGCGATCCGCCCGTTGCTGATCGGCAACATCCCGAACCGCACGTCGCCGCCCCAGCTCTCGCCCGCCACCCTGCGCCACCCTGCCCCGGCTGGCTCGGCTGCGGTTCCACGCCAGCCGACCGCGTGGCAATCGTGCAGGTCGCCCGTGCCGAAGATCTGCGCTCGGACCCGAGACCGCCGGCCGTCGGCGGCGATCACCGCTGATACAGCTCGCATCGTGCCGTCGGCGAAGTGGACACGCACGGTTCCAGAACCGTCGTCTTCAACCGAAGCACACTCGTGATCGAGGTGCAGAATGCCGTCGGGCAACGAACGGACAAGCAGCGCCTGGAACTCGCCGCGATGGACCCCGATGGTCGGCTCCCCGAGCCGCTCGGCGAGCTGGTCGGCCCGGTACTCCAGGAGGAAGCGGCCATCGGCGCGCCGCAACCCACCTACCTCCCACCGCCCGGACAGCCGCCGGACGTCGTCGCCCATCCCGAGCTCATCGAAGACTCGCAGGGCGTGGGGCCACAGACCGAGGCCGGCGCCGATCTCCTCGAGGGCGGGCGCCCGCTCGTGCACCTCGCACGAGATGCCCCGCCGGTGTAGGGCGAGCGCGGTGGTGAGCCCCCCGATGCCGCCACCGAGGATCAGGATCGGTTCCTGGGCGGGCGGGTCGATACTCACCCATCCACCCCTAGGTCAGGCGCCGGCGAAGCCCCGCCCGCCCGGCGCGCGGGCCCGACCGCTGCGGTCAGGGCGACGAGAAGCGCGGCGGGCACGACGAGGACGAGCCACGCCGGAACGACCGGCTGCACGACCACACCCAGACTTGTGGCCACGGACCGCCACGCCAAGCGTCCAAGCATGACGCCGAGGGGAACGGAAACGAGCGCGGCGGACCCGACGAGAACGACAGACTGCGCCATCACCACGGACCGCACCTGCGAGCGGCTGGCGCCGAACACCCGCAGGAGGGCGAGGTCGCGCCGACCGAGCCGGAGCGTCGTCAGCAACGTGTGCACGAGAGCGGCCACGGCCAACACTGCCAAGACCCCGGCGACCAGGTATGGCGCATCACGGATCCGGCCCACGTCGACCAGCGTTGGCGGTGCCGATGGCACCCCGACGTCGTCGGTCTGGTACGCCTCGCCCTGCCAATCGAGGATTCGTTGGACGAACGCGTCTGGCGTCGCTCCGGGCGTGAGTCGCACGAAGTAGTTGTCCGTATCCGAGGCCGGGCGGAACACTTTGAGGCCGTCGTAGCTGAGCACTACACCCGAGCCAGGACCGGTGGTGTAGCTGCCGAACGGTCCGACCACCTCGCCCACGATGAGCGCCGACCGTGTCGTACGGTCGAACCGGACCTCGACCTCGTCACCGACGTCCTTATGTAGGCGATCCGCCAACGAGCCACCCAGGGCGATCTCGTCGACAGCCGTTGGGAGCCGACCCTCGGTGACGGACGGACCCGGCGAACCCTTCCCTGGAGCAAGCCCCGACGCGTCGACGTCGATCCCGCCGACGTTGAGCCCTTCAACGATCTCGAGCGAGTAGGACGCCACCGTAGGGTCCTCATCAAGGACGCGTTCCGTATCCTCGGGCGAGATGGAGCGGTAGGCATTCCCGACGCGGACGTCGTAGTCGTTGCCGTAAAGCGCCGGCGTGGCGAGGACGCGGTCGAGACTCGATCCGAAGGTCACGGCACCGGTAAGAACGAGCAGGCCAGCTCCCGTCCCGACCAGTGCAGAACGGCTCGGCCCCAGCCCCGATCGGCCGAGGCGCGCACCCGCCACGACTGCAAACGGCATCCGAAGCCGCGCCAGAGCATCGGCGACAATGCCCTGGCGGCTACTCCCCGAGGACACTCTCAGGAAGGGCGCGGCGATCACGACGAGGAACAGGAGCACCCCACCCGCGAGCAACGTGGGCCCGTCGACGCGAAGACCCGGATCCGGCTCCAGATCGGCCGCCGGACCGACCAGGGTGGAAGCGGAACTCGCGAGGGCCAGGCCGACCGCGACCGCGACGGCCACCAGCGCCACCAGAAGGGCTCGAAGCGCCGACGCCATCCCTCGCTCCGCCTTGGTCAGCCCGAAGGCCGACAAGGCGACTTCGTCATCGGTTCGTGACGTCAGTCGGCCCATGACCTGGACGGCAGTGGCCGCAGCGACGAGCGTCAAGGCCAGCGAGGCCGCGATCCATGCCGCGACATACGGCCGAGTCGTGTGCGTGAGCTCCTCCACCGCGTCGGCGCGGCTGTAGACAGCGGCGGATCCACCTCCAGACAACCGCTCGACGCCCTGGGTGAACGCCGCGACATCGGCGTCACCGTTCTCGAGCTCGGCCAACAGCAGCCCGTAGGTCAGGCCCCGCGGATGGGCCCGGGCCAGGGCCGGCGTGGTGATGGCGGCCGGCTCTGCCCCCATCGACCAGAAGCCGCTGCCGTCCGACCTCGCGATCCCGGTCACGGTCAGCTCGACGAGCGTCCCCACCCCTAGGTCGCCCTTCTCGAGCGCTTCGACGTCGTCGAACGTGATGATGCGGATGCCGAACTCGTCACCGAGGCCGATACCAAGCAGATCGGCGGCGGCAGTGTTGATCAAGGCCTGATCCAGACGCGATGGATCTGGCATCTCGCCCTGGAGGATTAGCGGACGGGCGATGTCGTAGTACAGGTGCCCGTCACTCGTGAGCACGGCCGTGCTGAGGGCCGGGTCGAGCAGTCCCTCGTCGTTCACAGGCCCGGCCAGGAACGGCCGACCTCGGCCCACCCGCTCCACCTCCGGAAGGTCGGCGATGAGGTCTCCGTCAACGTAGGTCGGACTGCCGGGGGTCCCGTGCTCGACCGCGACCTCCGGGGCGGCGGTCACGGCCAACAGCCGTTCATGGACGCCGGCGGTGCGGCGCGCCGCAGCGACACACCCGAGCGCGCCCGCGCCGACGACACCGAGCACCAGACCCGCGAGCACGAACGAGCGCCAGCGACGACGCACGTCGATCCTCACCCAGTAGCGCACCGCACCCATGTGCCAGCCCCGTCCCCAGGCGTCCTAGCGTCGACTGTACGAGGACACCGGCAGCGACGGCGCTAGTACTGGCATGCCAATCAGACGGTGGGGCTGACACTCCCGAAGGAAGCATGCCTACACCATGCCCCGATCCGAAGAGGCTTCGTAGTTTGCTGACACCAGTGCGGGGCCCCCTCAGATCGAGGCCCAGGTGCTCGTACTGTGAAGGAGTCATCGTGCGCTCACTCACGCCGAAAGCGCTGTTTGCGATAACGGTCGCATGCGCCGCCGTCGCACTGTTCGTCATGCCAGCGATCGGCGGCGAAACAGGAACAGCCGCCGACATCGCGTTCATCGTCCAGATGATCCTGCTGCTCGCTGGGGTGGCAACGCTGGTTCTCGCTGTCGTCGCGCTACGTCGCGACGGTCGAGCTACTTGAACGTGGGCCGGTGGGCCGCTCCGGCGCGGCGCGAGCAGACACAGTCATGACCGACGCGCTCGACACCGACACCACACCAAGAGTGGCAGAGAAGGCGGGTACGAGCCATGACCTGACCGAGCTACCACCCGGGACGCTTCGTGTCCCGCTGCGCGCCGCCGGCGCGGCGCTGGCCATCTCTGGTCTCCTGCTGGCCGCGCTCACCCCTTTTCATCCCAGCATCTTGGGCGTGCGCGACATTGCGGCGGTCGTTCGGGAGACCACGATGTGGAGGGCCATCCACCTGGCGTGGGTCGTCAGCTCCCTGCTCAACATCTTCGGTGCTGCCGGCATCGTGGCTGCCTACCGCGGGCGACTCGGGCGACCGGGTCAAGCAGCCTTGGCGGTGACGATCGTGGGGGCCACCGCGACTGCTTACGTGATGTTCCTGGAGGCCGTCGCCTTTCCGCAGATCGCGCGCGACAGCCCGGAGCTCATCGGTGACCTCTTCAACCGCGACGGCCCAATGCTGAGCTCGCCGCCGGTGTTTGCTCTGACGGCGCTTGCGGCGGGGCTCCTCGTGGGATTCGCCGCTCTCGGGGTGGCCGCGGCCCGTAGCGGCGTCCACGTTGGAGCGGGGGCGGCCCTGGCGGCAAGCGCGGCGGCCTTCGCCGCCTTCGAGGGCGCGTTCATCCCGGTGGTCGGCTTGCTGTCGACCCTTGCCTTCAGTGCGGTCCTGCTGTGGTGGGGCTGGTTGCTATGGCGCGATGGCCGGAATGCCGTCGCAGCAGAACGCCCGGCGTAGACGTGACCGCCGTGCTGGCAACGTCGCGGAGCTCGTCGTCGGCAATGCCGGCGTCGTCGTCGGGCCGCAATCGGATCGTCCCCTTGCCCGTCGTGAGCTCGGGGTGCCGGGCAGTGAAGCCGGCGTCGCGGCCCTCCTCCCAGCCGTAGAACGACACCCCGTGCTTCCACACGCCGACGTAGAGGCGTCGACGGTCGACCTTGTAGGTCGGCATCTGGTAGGAGAGCACCACCGCGGCGTCGGGGTGCGCCTCGAGGATCAACCGGTGGACGCGGTCGAACAGGGGTCGGTGGTCGGGGGCGATGGCGTCGATGTAGTCCCGCACGGCGTCGTCCATCTCGCAATCATGTGTCGCCCAGGCCCAGGCGCCGGTCGAGCTGTTCGAGCGGGGCGGTGTCAAGGTTCCATCGCCATGATGTCGGCATGCCGATCTTGACCGATGACATGAAGAGGGTCGTCCGAGAGCAGGGCCTGGGTTTCGTGGCCACCGTGTGCCCCGACGGTACGCCCAACCTCTCGCCCAAGGGGGCGACGACAGTTTGGGACTCTCAGGGAGAACCCCGCCGTCGAGGTCAACGTCGTCGACCCGATCACGCGAATGGGTTACCGGTTCAAGGGTCGTGCCGAGGTCCACGTCGATGGGACGGTGTTCGACGAGGTCGTCGCCTTCTACCAAGAGGACCGACAGCTCGCTCCGACTCGAGTCCGAGGCGTGGCCTTGATAGTTGTGGAGCGGGCAGCTGCACTTGTCTCGCCCGCCTATGACACCGGGCTCAGCCGCGACGAGGTCGTGGGTCGCTCCTTGCGGCGGCTCGAGCACGTCTACGGCGTTCGCATTGTGGGCAGCGCGGATCCTCACGAGTAGGGACGGGAATGCCGCGGTGCCAGCGGGGCATCGGCATCAGCGAGCCACTGGGCTGACCGTCGGCAAGGCTGGTCCTGTGCGCTTCGACTCGCTGACCGCCTTCGGGTGGAACGCGCGCTGGGCTGACCTGCTGCGCGAGCTGCCAGGCGAACCCGTTCCCGGTCGGGTGGTCCGCCACGACGGCGTCGCGCTCGTGGTCGCCGGACCCGACGGGATCGTCACCGCGCCGCTCGGGGCGCGCTTCGAGCCCGAGCCTACGGTCGGCGACTGGGTGGCGATGCTCGACGGCCGGCCGATCGCGGTGCTCGAGCGCTCATCACTGCTGCGGCGGCGGGCAGCGATGCGCGATGCCGAGCAGGTGCTGGCGGCCAACGTCGACGTGGTGCTCCTCGTCTGCGGCCTCGATCGGCCGGTCAAAGCCAGCCGCGTCCAGCGGGGCGCGACGCTGGCCGCTGACGCTGGAGCCCAGCCCGTCATCGTGCTCACGAAAGCGGCGCGGGCCGAAAACGCGCAGCGCGTGGCTGACCGGGTCGGAGCCGCCAGCCCCGGGATCGCGCTGATCGTCACCTCCGTGCGTGAAGGCGTCGGCGTCGAGGAGCTGCGGGCCGTAGCGCGCGACCGGACCGTTGCGCTGCTGGGGGAGTCGGGCGCGGGCAAGTCCAGCATCGTGAACGCGTTGCTCGACAAGGAGGTCGCCGCCGTCGGCGCGGTGCGAGCGGGTGACGCCAAGGGACGGCACACCACGACCACCCGCTTCCTCCACGTGCTGCCAGGGGGCGGCACGCTCATCGACAGCCCCGGCATCCGCTCGGTCGGGCTCTGGGGAGACGCCGACGCCGTCGCGGACACCTTCGCCGACATCGCCGCGCTTGGTGACGGGTGCCGGTTCGCCGACTGCGGTCACGACAGCGAGCCGGACTGCGCGGTCAAGGGCGCCATCGGCGAGGGCACGCTGTCTCGCGAGCGTCTCTCCGCGTGGCGTGCCCTCGTGCAGGAGACCGAGGTCAATGCCCAACGCGGCATCGCCGCCAGCCGCCGCACCCCGCAGGGGCGCGGCCGGAATCGCTGACCGGCGAGGTCAGGCCTGCGATGCCAGACGTCGGAACGCTGTCGGTGGAGGCCCACCTTCGAGGCGCTGGCGGATCAGCTCAGCGCACTCGGCTGGCGTCATCGTTGCCGTGTCCACTTCGAGGTCATAGATCCCAGGGACATGCACCTCCTGTTGCCAGCGCAGAACGGGCGCTGGGATCGTCCCGTCAGGATCGCGCACGGCGTACTGCCGCGTCCGGTCTGACCGCCCGTCGAGCCGTCTCGCCGCGTCCGCGAGCACATGGAGCGCGGTCGAGTACGCGTCGTGGTGGCCGACGTCGACCACGACGTTGAGGCCATGGCGGCTGTGCGCGGCGATGGAGTCGTAGAGCGCTGCATACACCCAAGTTCATCCATGGCCCGTCGAAGGTCTCCTGGATGATCTCGACGATGCTGGACTTCCCCGATCGGGGCGCCCCGTTCAGGATGACGATCTGGCCGCGCTCGGTCATCATCCAATCGAACCACGCGTACGCTCTGCGGGTCGGGGGTGTAGCTCAGCTTGGTAGAGCAGCGGTCTTTTAAACCGTCGGTCCTGGGTTCGAGCCCCAGCGCCCCCACGACTGGCATGGCTACGCTCCGGCTCGTGGAACCGGACCTCGCACGACAGCACCTGGAGGGGGAGCGCCAACGGCTCGCGCACGTGCGCGACGCCTTCGACGCGGAGCACCTGCACGACGAGAGCGAGGACGAGAGCACCTCCGAGCTGAGCCACCTCGCGCAGCACCCGGCGGACAACGGCACCGAGACCTTCGAGCGGGAGAAGGACTTCTCGATCCTCGAGCAGGTCGAGGCCGAGCTGGCCGACGTCGAGCGCGCGCTGGCGCGGCTGGACGACGGCACCTACGGCACCTGCCAGGCGTGCGGCGCGGCCATCGGCGACGAGCGGCTCGAGGCGATGCCGGCGACGCGGTTCTGCGTGCAGCACCAGGCCCAGGCTGAAGCCACGATCTAGCCGGGGTCGTCGGCGCCCTCGTCGAAGCCCTTGGCGATGAGGTACCCGGTCGCCCGCTCGAGCTTGGGGTAGCGGCCTTCGAGCGCGCGGAACGCCGGCCCGTGGCCAGGCTCGACGAGGTGAGCGAGCTCGTGCACCACCACCGCGTCGATCACCCACAGAGGGAACGAGACCATGCGGTCCGTGACGCGGATCTCGCCTGTCGACGGCGTGCACGATCCCCAACGGCTCCCCTGGTTCGACACCCACCGGATCGACCGCGGCACCGGCAGGTCGTGCCGTGCCGCGAGCAGCGCCGCGCGCGCCGACAGGTCGACCTCCTTCGACCGGTGCTGGCGCTCGATGCGCGCGACGAGATGGTCGACGACCTCGCGCTCCTGCGCGGCCGACATCCACGCGGGGATCAGCACGCGCACCTTGCCGCCGACGACGCTCGCTGACGACGTCTTGCGCCGGCGTGCGCTCCGCACGACCTCGACCTCCATGCCGCTCACCATGTCCCGCCGGGGCTCCGCCCCCGAGCCCCAGCGCACCCGGCTCGCTGGCGCTCGCGCGGTTGCGGCTGCTCGCTGACGCTCACAGCTGCGCCGGCACGGTCTCGTCGTGCGGGTCGAGGAGGTGCACCCGCTCGCCGAGCGCGAGCTTGTCGTCCGTGATGTCGATCCAGCGGCCCTCGAGATTCGCCATCCGCTCGAACGGCGCACCGAGGTGCTGCTCGAGCTTGTACACGACCCCGCCATGCGTCACGACGAGTGCGTCGCCATCGCCGACGAGGTCATGCACGCGGGCTACAGCCGCGAGCACGCGAGCGAGCAGAACGTCGTCGGGCTCCCAGCCCGGCGGCCGGCGCGGCGAACCACCAGCGGGTGCCGCACCGAAGCTGGTGGGGCGCCCCGCCGGCGGAGGCGCCAGGTAGCCCGGCCACTGCTCCTCGATCTCGGCGCGGGTCAGCCCCGACCACTCGCCCGCGTCGCGCTCGCGCCAGTCGGCGTCGATGACGACCGGGCCGACGCCGATCTCGCCGGCCATGATCGCCGCCGTCTCCGCCGCCCGCTGCAGGTCGCTGGCCACGACCGCGTCGACCGTGCCCACCATGCTCGCGGCCAGCCGCGCCTGGTGCCGGCCGAGGTCGGACAGCGGCGGGTCGGCCTGGCCCTGCCAGCGCCCGGCCGCGTTCCACTCCGACTGGCCGTGGCGCACGAGCAGACAACGGCTGGTGGACATCCGAAGGCACGGTAACCGGAGGGTGTGACGGCTCTGGCGGACCTACCGTGCGGTGATGCTGCAAGGTGACCGGGTCGTGCTGCGACCGGTGCGCGACGACGACGTGCCTCGGTTGACGGAGATCCTCGACGAGCCCGAGGTCGCGCGCTGGTGGGGTCCCCACGACGAGGCGCGCGTGCGCAAGGACCTCCTCGAGGACGACGAGGTCGACGCCTTCGCCATCGAGCTCGACGGCGAGGTCGTCGGGATGATCCACGCGTGGGAGGAAGCCGATCCCGAGTACCGGCACGCGGGCATGGACATCTTCATCAGAACCGGTCGGCTCAGCCAGGGGCTCGGCACCGACGCGGTGCGCACGCTCGCGCGCCATCTCATCGAGGACCGCGGCCACCACCGCCTGGTCATCGATCCGGACGCTGCGAACGCGCGCGCCATCGGCTGCTACGAGAAGGTCGGCTTCCAGCCCGTCGGCATCCTCCGCAAGTACTGGCACGCGCCCGACGGCACCTGGCAGGACGGGCTACTCCTCGACCTGCTCGCCGAGGACCTGATGCAGGGCACTCAGTAGTCTCGTCCCGTGGCCCTCCCCTTGGAGAAGCTGGGTTCGGTGTACGGCCCGCAGACGGCCTCGATCGACGCGGCGCGCGCGCAGCAGTACGCAGCGGCCACCAACGACCCCAACCCGCGGTACCAGGACGGATCATGCGCGCCGCCCGTGTTCGGCGTGGTGCCGACCTTCGGCGCGATGGGTCTCGTCGTCGCTGACGTGGTGCCGTCCGAAGCGCTCATGCTCATCGTGCACGGCGAGCATGACATGCACTTCCACCGGCCGCTCGTGCCCGGCACCACGCTCGTCACGCGCTGCGAGGCGCACTCGGTCAGGGTCGGCGGCAGCGGCACCCGCTTCGCCGTCCGCGCCATGAGCGACGACGAGACCGGTGCGCCCGTCCTCGAGCAGTTCATGACCGTCTTCGTCCGCGGCATGGCCGACGGCGAGTCGGGCGGACCTGACACACCTGCGCACGATTTCCCCGAGGAGGCCCGCGCCGCGAAGGTCGGCGAGCTGGCCGTGCACGTGGACGACGACCAGACGTTCCGCTACCGCGAGGCGTCCGGCGACGAGATGCCGATCCACGTAGACGAGGCGATGGCCAAGGCCGTCGGCCTGCCCGGCATCATCGCCCACGGGCTGTGCACGATGGCCATGTGCGGCCAGGCGGTCGTGCAGCTCAGCTGTGACGGCGACCCGGGCCGCCTCCGCCGCCTCGCGGTGCGGTTCGCGGCCAACGTCTTCCCTGGCAACGACGTCGTAACCGAGGTCTTCGACGCCGGCGCGCGAGACGGACGCCACGCGTACGCGTTCGAGGCGACGAGCGCCGGTGCGGTCGTCATCAAGAACGGCCTCGCCGAGATCGACGCCTGACGAGCGGATGCCGGTCCTGCGCCTCTTCGCGTCCGCCAGAGAGGCAGCCGGGACGGGTCGGGACGAGGTCGCGGGTGCGACGGTCGACGAGGTGCTCGCGGCCGCGCGCGAGCGGTACGGCGCGGGCTTCGGCGCGGTCTTGGAGCAGTGCCGGATCTGGGTGAACGGCGAGCCAGCGGCGGGCGCCGACCCTGTGACCGACGGCGACGAGGTCGCCGTCCTGCCACCCGTCTCGGGCGGTTCCTAGTGGCCACCCAGGGCAGGACCGCGCCGCGCCGCAAGCCTGCGTGGAAGGAGGTCGAGGAGCCAGAGGCGCGCTCGCTCCGGTCGCGTGTCGCCCGTCGGCGGAAGGGGCCGCGCCTCCGCCGCTACGCGGTCGTGTACGACATCGACGGGCCGCGGGTGCGGCTCGGGATGCTCTGGTTCGTCGTCGTGCTCTCGGCGATGGTGGCGGGCGCGGTCGGTGTTGGTGGCGCCCTCGCCGTCGGTCTGGTGTACGGCGGCGCGTCGGCGGTCGCGGCCGGACAGGTGGCGGCGGTCTGGCGGAAGCGGGGCCGGCGGCCGCACCAGCATGCAGCGATGTTCTTCGGCGGGCTGCTGCCGCTCGGCGCCGTCCTCGGCGCGGGTGGGCTCGGCCTAGCACTCCTCGCGCTCGCCGGCGCGTCCTGGATGCTCGCATCAGGTGACACCAAGCGCCGCGTTCCGGTCGCCGACGCGGCAGGGGCCACGATCTGGTGCGCGCTGCCCCCTGGCATGGCGGCGGCGTGCATGGTCCTGCTCGTGCGGCTCGAGATCGGCGCGGCGGTCTCTCTGCTGCTCCTCGTGTCCGCGTACGAGTGCGGCGACTACCTCATCGGCTCCGGCTCCCGGAACCCTTACGAGGGACCGACCGCGGGGATCGCCGGCATCCTCGTCGTCACGTTCGTGATCTCCGCGCTCGGGGTGCCGCCCTTCGACTTCGCCGGCGCGTGGGCGTTCGGCGCGCTCGCTGCCGTCCTGTGCCCGCTCGGCCAGCTGGCAGCGTCGGCGTTGCTGCCAGCCGCGAAGTCGAGCGCGTCGGCGCTGCGCAGGCTCGACTCGTTGCTGCTCAACGCGCCGGCGTGGACGTGGTTGATCGGTCTCTACATCACCGCCAACCCGACGACCTAGAGAGCTAAGGCGCTAGACCTCGGCCAGCCCCTTGGCGACGGCGTCCCAGCTCACGACGTTGGCCAGCCACGACTCGACGTAGTCGGGCCGGGCGTTGCGGTAGTCGATGTAGTACGCGTGCTCCCACACGTCGAGCGTCAGCAACGGCTTCGCGCCGTGCTTCAGCGGCAGGTCGGCATCGTCGGTCTTCAGCACCTGCAGCTTCGAACCGTCGTGGGCGAGCCACGCCCAGCCGGTCCCGAAGACAGAGACTGCCGCGTTGGTGAACTCCTCCAGGAACGCGTCGACCGATCCGAAGTCGCGTGCGAGCGCGTCGGCGACATCGCCTTGAGGACGCCCACCACCATCGGGCGCCATGCACGTCCAGAAGAACGAGTGGTTCCAGTGCTGGGCGGCGTTGTTGAACAGCTCCGACCGCGGCTCGGCCTCCAGGATCACCCGCTCGAGGTCCGATTCGTCGCAGGCGCCGTCGGTGAGCTCGTTGAGCTTGTCGACATAGGTCTGGTGGTGCTTGCCGTGGTGGTACTCGAACGTCTCGGCGCTGATGTGAGGCGCGAGGGCGTCGGCGGCGTACGGAAGCGGCGGCAGGGTGAAGGGCATGGAGGAGGACGTACCCGACCCAAACGAGTTTATTCACCCGAGCGGCTGTGCGCGGTAGGTTGCCGCGCATGGAGATCTTCAACGACTTTTTCGAGGCTGCAGGACCTTGGGAGTTCATGTCCCGCTATGCCCACGTGCTGTCTGGCATCACGTGGATCGGGCTCCTGTACTTCTTCAACGTCGTCCAGGTGCCCGCCTACGCGGAGCTCTCCGACGGTGCCCGCTCCGAGGCGCTCCGCAAGCTGACGTTCCGGGCGCTGTGGTGGTTCCGGTACGCGGCGCTGCTGACCTTCCTCTTCGGGCTGTCGATCATCGCGGTGCAGGGCGAGGACACCGACCTCTACTTCCAGGGCCAGCACGGCGTCGCCATCCTCACCGGCATCCTCTTCGGGGTGACGATGTTCCTGAACGTCTGGGGCGTCATCTGGCGGAACCAGAAGGTCGTGATCGGCAACGCCGAGACCGTCGCCAGTGGCGGCCAGGCCAACCCCGACGCGCCGGCGGCGGCCAAGAAGGCAAGCCGAGCGTCGCGGGCCAACACCTTCATGTCGTTCACCATGCTGTGGTTCATGGTCTTCGCCCCCCACGGCGGAGTCTGGTTCAGGGCCGAGATCGGCAGCACGATCGTCTACTGGATCGTCATCCTGTCCATCTGGGCCTTCGTCGAGCTCTCGGCGCTGGGGTTCGTCGGTGGTCTCGACAGCCCGTTCAACAAGCTGGTCTTCGACAGCCACAAGAACACGATCATCTACGGGCTCGTGCTCCTCGCCGTCGTCTACTTCGTCGGCTGGGAGCTGATCCTCGCCAACGCGTGATCAGGTGACCTCGAGGTCGGCCACCATGCCGGCCTGCTCGTGGCCGGCGAGATCGCAGTAGAGGACGTACTCACCGGGCTCGAGCTTGACCGTGCCCCGGTCCTCGTCGCCGACCTTGAGCTCGAAGCCCTCGACGTCCCTGATCAGCAGCGTGTGCGCGGTGGCGCCTTCGTTCACGTAGATGAAGGTCACCTCGCCAGCCTCGATGGAGTAGCGGTCCTTGTCGAACTCGAGGCTGTCCTTCGCGCGAACGGTGACGGTCGGCCCGTCGCCCGACGGCCCGCCGGTCGCCGCGGTGCCGCCGCCGCCATCGCCGTCGCC
>CAYSAC010000061.1:0-14340 GCA_964428815.1 uncultured Acidimicrobiaceae bacterium
AAGCGACGGCGATGTCGCAGCCCTTGCGCAGCGCGCTGAGCTGCGGGCCGAAGCCGACGCCGCCGTAGAAGGTGGCGACGGTGCGGCCGCGCAGCTTGGCGAGCGGCGAGAGCGCGCGCTCGATCTGTGCTGCGAGCTCGCGGGTCGGGACCAGGACGAGCGCGGTTGGCCGGCGGGGCTTTGCCTTCGGGACGCGATGGACGAGCGGGATGCCGAACGCAAGGGTCTTGCCGGACCCGGTCGGGGCGCGACCGCAGACATCGAGGCCGGCGAGGGCGTCGGGCAGGGCGGCGGCCTGGATGGGGAACGGGTAGGTGACGCCGTCGCGAGCGAGGCGTTCGGTGATGTCGGCGGGGACGCCGAGCGTGGCGAAGTCGACGGACGCGTCGACGGTGGAGGTGGTGGTCACGAGGGTGCTTTCAGTGGACGCGCGATGGAGCGCGAGGTGGAGGGCGATGTCAGGGCCCGCTGGGCGTGGCCGCAGCGGAAGATCTCCCGACGGCCCATCGGCTCGAGGCCGACACGACAGAGTACCAGCGCCGCTCGCCGGATCCCCCATCCGAGGGTCGTTGATCAGCCGCTGAGCTGGCGCCGGATGGTGTCGTTGTCCCAGTAGACGCGCTCGCACACGATGCCGGTGCCTCCCGGCTCGAACACGAAGAGCGCCACCATCGGACACCGGAACGTGCGGCCGGACGGCGCGGGGCCGCCCTCGTGCGTGCCGAGCAGGTCGAACTCAACGATGACCGCGTCCTCGGCCTGATGCAGCGCCCGCAGCTCGTTGCGCTGGTCAGGGAACACCGCTCGCGAGGTCGTGAAGTACGCGGCGACGGCTTCCTCGCCGTCGTGCACCACGCCGCTCGCCATCAGCTCGTAGCGCGGGTGGTCGAAGGTCGCCATCGTCCGGTCGAACTCGCGATCGTTCTCCGACGTCATGTGCTCGCGCACGACTCGCTCGCGCTCTGCTCGCAGGTCCACGATGCGTCAGGCTAGCGACGGACCTGCAGAGAGGGAGGCTCGAGATGGCCAAGCTGATCTACTCGGCAATCACCTCGCTCGACGGCTACGTAGCGGACGAGGACGGCAGGTTCGACTGGGCTGCGCCCGACGACGACGTGCACACCTTCGTCAACGACCTCGAGCGGTCCATCGGCACCTACCTCTACGGGCGGCGGATGTATGAGGTGATGGCGTACTGGGAGACCGCGCACACCCTCGCTGACCAGCCGCGCGTCATCCAGGACTACGCGGAGATGTGGCACGCGGCCGACAAGGTCGTCTACTCCACGACGCTGGAGGCAGCATCGACTGCCAGGACGCGGATCGAGCGAGACTTCGACCCCGACGCTGTGCGTCAGATGAAGACGGCGGCCGAGCGTGACATCTCCGTGGGCGGCCCCCACCTCGCCGCCCAGGCGCTCAAGGCCGCGTTGGTCGACGAGTTCCACCTGTTCGTCACGCCCATCGTGGTGGGCGGAGGCAATCGGTCCCTGCCCGACAACGTCCGGCTGGAGCTCGAGCTGCTAGACGAACGCCGCTTCGACAGCGGCGTGGTTCACCTTCACTACGGCACCAAGACGTGAGGACCGACGACGCTCTAGGTCGTCAGGCTGGCTGAGGCGCTGGAGGACGGAGGTTCTGCGTCCTCCACGCGGCCAGGTCGAGATGCTCGGGTTGGACGGGCCGGCCCAGGTAGTAGCCCTGCGCGAGGTCGCAGCCGAGCTCGCGCAGTCGCTCGGCTTGCGCCGACGTCTCGACGCCCTCGGCAACGGTCTGCAGGTGCAGCACCTGACCGAGGCGCACGATGGCTTGGACGAAGCACGCGCCCTCAACATCGACGGTGACGCCCTCGATGAACGAGCGATCGATCTTCAGCACGTCGACCGGGAAGGTCCGCAGGTAACTCAGCGACGAGTAGCCGGTCCCGAAGTCGTCGATCGCGAGCCGCACGCCGAGACCCTTCAGGGCGTGGAGCCGGTCCACCGCGGCCGCGGTGTCGGCCATGAGGATGCTCTCGGTGATCTCGAGCACCAGCGACCCGGGCGCGATCTCGAAGCGCTCGATCATCGAAGCGATGGTCGGGACGAGGCCGGCATCGGACAGCTGGCGCGCCGATAGGTTGACGCTCATCTCGAGCGGGGCGCTGAGCGTGAGCTGCCACTCGCGCAGCTGCTCGCACGCCTGCTCGAGCACCCAGCGGCCGATCTCTACGATGAACCCTGACTCCTCCGCGATCGGGATGAACACTGCGGGAGCGATGATGCCGTGCTCAGGGTGGCGCCACCTGATGAGCGCCTCGACGCCTTGCAGCGCGCCTGTCTGGAGCGCGACAACCGGTTGGTAGTGGAGCTCGAGCTGGCCCCGCTCGAGCGCACGGCGCAGCTCGGCCTCGACCTCGAGTCGCTCGAGCGCGGCCGCGTGCATCTCGGGCTCGAACATGCGCCAGCCGGCACCGCCGCCTCGTTTCGCTGCGTACATCGCAGCATCCGCGCTGCGGTGCAGCTCACCTGCGGACGTCTCGCCTGATCGGTGCAGCACGATGCCGACGCTGGCGTGGACGACGACCTCGGTGCCGGCGAGCATGAACGGCGCACCAAGCGCCTCGATGATCGCCTCCGCGACCGCGATCGCGTCGGCCGCGTCAGGCACGTCCTCGATGAGCACAACGAACTCGTCGCCACCGAAGCGCGCCGCGGTGTCGCCGGCGCGCAGGAGACCGCGGAGCCGGGCCGCGACCGCGACCAGCAGGAGGTCGCCGACGGCGTGACCAAGGCTGTCGTTCACGATCTTGAAACGGTCGAGATCGAGCAGAAGAAGCGCGACCGAGGAGCCCTCCGCGTGCTGGAGGCGGAGTGCATGCTCGAGGCGGTCGGTGAAGAGCGGCCGGTTGGCCAGTCCGGTGAGCGGATCGTGGAACGCCTGGTGGCGCAGCTGCTCCTCGAGCTGGTTGCGCTCGGTCACATCGTTGATGTCGACGAGCACGGCGTCGCGGCCCGCGAACTCGAGCCGGTGCGACGTGATCTCCACGTCGATGATCCGCCCGTCCTTCAGGCAGTGACGCCACGCTCCCGACCGCTGCATGTCGTCCCGCAGCTCCCCGATGTGCTGGAGCAGCGCGGGAATCTCGCTGGCCGGCCGGATGTCGGAGACGCCGCGGGCGAGGAATTCCTCTCGCGTGTAGCCGTAGTGGCAAATAGCCGCGGTGTTGACCTCGAGGAACCGCAACGTCGCGAGGTCATACACCCACATGGGCCGCGGGTTGGCGGCGAACAGCAGCCGGAAGCTCGCCTCGCGATCGCGCAGCGCGGCTTCGGCCTGGCGCTCGTCGGTCACGTCCCGGAAGTTGGCGATGACGCCGGCAACCGCAGGATCGGTGCGCAGGTCGCGCAGCACCACCGCGAGCAGCCGGTAGTCGCCTCGCGCGTGACGGTGTCTGGCCTCGACGCTGACGGCTTGGTCGGGATCACCGTCGAGCGACTCCAGCGCCGCCGCGAGCACCTCCCAGTCGTCCTCGTGGACGAAGTCGCGCGCCGGCACACCGCGTCGCTCGCCGGGCGCGTAGCCGAGGATGGGCTCGATCGCCGGGCTGTCGTAGGCGATCGATCCGTCGACTCCGACGACCGTGATGACATCCGCGGCGTGCTGGACGAGGCTGCGGAACCGCTTCTCCGAGCGATACAGCCGCTCTGACACCCACGCGACCGTCTCGCCGACCAGACCGCACGACGGCACCGCGAACGCGACCGACGCCAGCGCGACACGCGTCGGGTCGCCGAGGACGACGAGCGGCGCGACGTACGCGACCGTGAGCAGTGGCAGGAACCGCAGGGACATGCCCCGCCGGTGGCCGAGGCCGAGCCACACGAAGGTGACCATGTAGAAGAGGCCGTAGCGGAAGCCGTCGGCGTTGGTCGCGATGTTGTGCAGCGCGACCAAGAGGAGCGCGACGGGCATGAGCACGAGCGTGACGGCGCGAGGCCAGCGCTCCCACGGCAAGAGCCAGATGATGAGGCCGGTCGTCAGCGCCAGCGCTGCGATCGCTTCGACCACCAAAAGGGGGGCCTCCCGGCATGAATGTGGGTCGGTTTAGGGATCTGCGGTCCGTTGGCGTTCGTGTGGGAGGACGTGGTTGATGGGTCCGAGGGTGAGCATGAGCACCCCTAGCCTGGGAGGATGCCGATCGAAGGTGCGTACGAGCCGAGCGCGTGGGAGCCGGTGGCCGAGCAGGTCGAGCTCTACGAGCGCAGCGGGGGCACTGAGGGAACGCTCCTCGAGGGCAAGCCCTGCGTCGTGTTGTGGACCAAGGGCCGGCGGAGCGGCAAGGTCCGCAAGGCGCCCCTCATGCGGGTGACCGACGGCGAGCGCTACGCGGTCGTCGCCTCCCTGGGCGGAGCGCCCGACCATCCGGTCTGGTACCTCAACATGAAGGACGACCCCAAGGTCACGCTCCAGGACGGCCCGGTCGTGCGCGAGTACGTCGCCCGCGAGGTCGAGGGTGACGAGAAGGCGGAGTGGTGGAAGCGCGCCACCGAGGTGTGGCCGTCCTACGACGACTACCAGGCGTCGACGAGCCGGATCATCCCAGTGGTCGTGCTCCACCCGATTCGAGGCGACCGATGACCGTTCACAGTCGCACAGCAGCAGTGGGCCAACACGCCCCGGACCTCACGCTCGCTGATCAACACGGCAACGAGTTCCATCTGTCCGAGGCGTTGGGCGCGGGACCCGCTGTGCTCGTCTTCCTCCGAGGCTTTGCCTGACCGTTCTGCCGGCGACATCTCTCGCAGTTGCGAGACGACATCGAACGATTCACCGCCGCAGGTGCCCGGGTCGTGGCCATCGCGCCTGACACGCCCGACGGAGTGGTCAAGTTCGTGGAAGGCAACGAGTACCCGTTCTTGCTCCTGGCGGACGCGGATCATGTGGTCTTCGATGCCTACGACGTGGTCAGCACGATGATGAGCTTGGGTCAGCGACCGGCGCTCTTCGTCGTCGACCGGGAGGGCGTCGTCCGCTTCGACTCGATCGGTACGCAGCAGTGGCAGATCCCGTCCAACGAGAACGTCCTCGCGGTTCTGTCGTCGCTCTAGTGGGCATCTCGATCCGCATAGCGGGTGACGGCGATGTCGGCGTGCTCGCTGGTCTGCGCCGCGCGTGGAACGAGGAGAACGCGGGTGGTCCCATCGACGACGCCGGATTCGAGGCCGTCTTCGACGAGTGGTGGGCGGCTGAGCGCCCGAGCCGGACGTTCTTCCTGGTAGAGGTTGACGGAAGGCCGGTCGGGATGGCGAACGTCAAGCGCTATGGCCGGATGCCGATGGCCGGACGCCCGAGCAGGGGGTCGTGGGGCTACGTCGGGAACGTCTTCGTGCTCGCCGAGCACCGCAATGCTGGAGTCGGGCGCACGCTGATGGAGGAGCTCATCGCGTGGGCGGGCCGGATGCGCCTGGATCACCTCAGGCTTGCGCCCTCGCCCCTGTCGATGTCGTTCTACGCGCGGCTGGGCTTCCTGCCCGGCGCAGTGGTTGAGCTCGACCCGCCCGGCTAGGAGCTCGCGCGGCCTGATCCGTGCCTCCCGTAGACCGCAACAACCCCCAGCGAGCCGCTTCATCAGAATCGCGCCACTCCCTCATGGAGTTCATGCGAGATTTCGCAGACGACGCCGCTTGCCTCGACTGGCTGTGGCGCACCCGGTACTCGGCGGACGGCGAGCACGCGCATTGCCCGCGCTGCGACAAGGAGACAGTGTTCCGTCGCTACGAGACGAAGCAGCAGCGCCAGTCATGGACCTGCACGCAATGCTCGCTCCACGTCCACCCGACCGCCGACACGATCTTCCACAAGTCGTCCACGTCGCTGCACCTGTGGTTCTACGCCATGTACCTGATGACAAGCACTCGCTGTGGAATCTCCGCCAAGCAGGTCGAGCGCGAGCTGGGCGTCACCTACAAGACCGCATGGCGGATGTGTCACCTGATCCGCACCGAACTCATGGCGCAGGACCGCACACCACTCGACGGCGACGTGGAAGCAGACGAGACGTTCTACGGCGGCAAGCCCCGCGGTGGGAAGCCCATGTCGCGCTCAGCGCATCTTGCTCGCCACGTCCCCATCTCCGGTGTGGTCGAGCGCGGTGGCCGCGTCACCGCAACCGTGGAGAAGCATCGGGTCGACACTCGCCACCCTTCCAGTACGGCGAGCGGTATGAGAGGCATCCCTTGTTCCTGCTGAACCGCATGAACAACAGGAACAAGCACAGACTCCTGCTCATCTTCGGGCTGGCGAGGTCGCAGTTCTTCGGTCAGGTGCGCTTCAGCCGTGAGCCTCGTACCGACGACATGATCGTCCGCAAGATCCTCGTCGAGCCGGGGACGCGATTTGTAGACGGTCAGGCCGTGGTAAAGCTCACCCTCATCTCGAAACAGAACGACCTGGAACTCGCCGAGTTCGGGCAAGAGTGGGGTGGGTCGGTCGCGCTCGGTCCTGGCATCGGCGTCCCAGGCGCGTCCGTCCCGAACATGACGGTGTTCGTCGGCTCGATCATCAGAGCGTTGGAACTGGCGCTGCCCTGAGGTCACCTCTCTACATTCAAGGGATAGTTCCCAATTCGGGTTGCGAACGTGCGTTCGTGGGTGATAGGTTGCGTGGACCGCTTGGAGCTTCGGCTTCGACGGTCTCGGCGCCTTCGGGCACCCTCCTCTGCCGCTCGTCCCAGTGAGGCGCGTCGTGGTCGGTGTCGTCGAAGCCGCAGCAGTCCGTGATCGAGTCGCTGCGCTCGCGCGCGACCTCGACCCTGGGCTGCTGACCCTCGGCGATGCGACGGCCGCGCTCGCGGCCCTCACCGTTGCCGGCAACGCGCTCGCCGCGGTGCAGGGTCGGCTGGCGAAGCGCATCGCGGATGCGGGCGAGTGGAAGCGCGCTGGGCACCGCAGCGCAGCTGATCAGCTGGCGGCGCAGTGCGGCACCTCGCCGGGGCGTGCGAAGCAGCTGCTCGACACTGCGGAGCGGCTCGAGACCCAACCCGAGGTCGCCGAGGCCGCCCGCGCCGGCGCGCTGTCGGCCGAGCAGGCCGCACGGATCACCGAGGCAGCAGCCGCGGACCCGACGGCGGCGCGACGGCTCATCGACTCGGCCGCGACGAGCTCGTTGAAGGAGCTGGGCGAGGCGTGCGACCGGGTGAAGGCCGCAGCCGACCCCGACCCCGACGCGACCCATGAGCGCATCCGGTCGGAGCGGGCGCTGCGGTTCTGGTCGAGCGCCGGTGTGGCCAAGCTGTTCGCGCAGACGACCCCAGAGCAGATGGCCACGATCAAGGCCGCCGTCGAGCATCGAGCGGACCAGCTGTTCGAAGCGGCCCGCAAGGCGGGCCGGCACGAACCGCGCGAGGCCTACCTGATGGACGCGCTCGAGCAGATCTGCAGCGAATGGATGGCCGGTCCCACCGAGACGCCGGCATCCAAGCGCCAACCCGCCTACCTCGGCCTGGTCCGCGTCGACCACGACGCCCTCCAGCGAGGCCGCGTCGAAGGCGACGAGCTGTGCGAGATCACCGGACTCGGGCCCGTGCCCGTGCGAGTGGCACGAGTGCTGCTCGGCGACGCCGTCCTGCACCTGATCCTCACCAACGGCACCGCCGTCGCCACCACCGTGAACCTCAAACGAGGCCCGACGGTCGCGCAACGGATGGCGCTGCTGTGGTCCTCGCCCATCTGTGCGATCGACGGCTGCCCCGTGCCCCGCGTCGAGATCGACCACGACCGCCCTTGGAGCCACGACAAGGTCACCGTGCTCGACAACCTGCGACCGCTCTGTAGCCACCACCACGACCTCAAGACCCACGACCGATGGGCCGCCATCGAGCGCGACGGTCGAGTGCTGATGGTCTCGCCCGACGACCCGCGCCACCCCAACCACGGCCGCCATGACCGCGCAGCCGATCCTCGACTGGACGCAGCGCGGCATCGGCGGCGAGCGCGCCGGCGAGCTCTGGGACGCGCTCGTGAAGTTGATGCCGCGCGTCGATGGCGACCCGTTCGAGGCGCTGTTCGACGAGCTGGGCGACACGCTCGTCGTCCATCGCGCCCTGCTCCGGCTCGAGGTCGAAGAGCTGCTCCGTCGCGCCGACGAGCTCACGCCGTCGATGGTCAGCAGCCGGCCGGCCGACGAAGAGCTCGCGACGGTGGCCTTCGAAGCGCTGACGCGACGCGTGGCAGATGCAATGGGCGCACCCCCGCTACCGCGCTCCTAGCAGCAGCTCGGTGACGAGCTGGTCGAGTCGCTCGTGGCCGTAGCCGACTGCCGCGAGCGCGGCCTCGTCGTGCGTCGCGGCGCGCAGCTCGTCCAGGCCGCCCGCTGGCCGCGTCGGCTCATGCAAGCGGTCCACCAGCGCGACGCGCAGCGCGTCCTTGATCTCCGGGTCCGCGCGGAAGCGCTCGGCCTTCTCCTTGAGGATCAGGTAGGTGCGCATGCAGCCGCGGGCGAAGTCCCAGACCCCGTCGGCGTCCTCGGTGCGGTACGGGTGGGCGTCGAAGTGGCGCATCCCGTCCCAGCCTGAGTCTTCGAGCAGGCGCACGAGGTAGAAGGCGTCTCGGATGCCCTCGCTACCGAACCGGAAGTCCTGGTCGAACTTGGCGATGCGCTGCCCGTTGAGGTCGATGTGGAAGAGCTTCCCGTGCCACAGCGTCTGCGCGACCGCATGGTGGAACGACAGACCGGACATCGTCTCGTGCGCGAACTCGGGGTTGAGCCCGACCATGGCCGGCCACTCGAGCTCGCCGATGAACGCGAGCGCGTGCCCGACCGTCGGCAAGAAGAGATCACCGCGCGGCTCGTTCGGCTTTGGCTCGAGCGCGAAGCGCATCCCGTAGCCGCGGTCGCGGACGTGCTCGCAGCAGAGGTTGACGGCCTCGGCATAGCGGTCGAGGGCGGCGCGCACGTCCTTCGCAGCGTCGGCCTCGACGCCCTCGCGGCCACCCCACATCACGTAGACCGACGCGCCAAGCTCGGCACCGAGGTCGATGGCGTCGAGTGTCTTCGCCACGGCGAACCGGCGAACGGCGGGGTCGTTGGCCGTGAACGCGCCCTCCTTGAAGATGGGGCGGGAGAACAGGTTCGTAGTGGCCATCGGGACCTTCATGTCCGTCTCGTCGAGCGCGGCCCGGAACCGCTTGAGCACCGCCTCCCGCTCCGACGGGGACGAGCCCGGCGGGATGAGGTCGTCGTCGTGGAAGTTGACGCCGTACGCGCCGAGCGACGCCAGGCGGTGCACGGCGTCGACCGGGTCAAGGGGCGGCCGCACCTCGTGTCCGAACGGGTCGCGGCCTACGTTGCCGACCGTCCACAGACCGAAGGTGAAGCGGTGCTCCGGTGCGGGTGCGTAAGGGTCACTCATGGGTGCTGACCTCCGTGGCGATGATGGCGGACTGGCGGTGCTCGACGACGGGGCCGGTGAGCGTGACCGTGGCGGTCGAGCGGATGTCGACGGACGAGGCACCGACGCTGAACGTGAACGACCCGGGCTCGACGACGAACCGCATCGCCTCGTCGAAGAACGCCAACCGGCTCGGGTCGACGGTGAGATCGACGACCCGCGCGTCACCCAGCTCGAGCCACAGCCGCATGAACCCGACGAGCTGCTGGTCGGGCCGGGCGACGGACGCGACGTCATCGCGGACGTAGAGCTGCACGACCTCGTGCCCAGGCCGATCGCCGGCGTTGGAGACCTCGACCGAGAGCGTCACGCTGTCACTCGTGGTCCCAGCCGAAGCGCGCAGCTCGCCGTAGTCGAAGAGCGTGTACGACAGACCGTGCCCGAAGGGGAACAGCGGGCCCGGCGGCGAGTCGGTGTAGTCGCCGTAGAACTGGGCCTTGCCGCCACCGGCGCGGTGATCGTGGTGCACGGGCACCTGACCGGCCGAGCGCGGCATCGACACCGGCAGCCGGCCCGACGGGTTCACGGTGCCGAACAGCACGTCGCCCAACCCGTTGCCGCCCTCCTCGCCCGGCAGCCAGGCCTGCACCAGCGCGGCCGCCCGACCGGCGATGGCAGGCACCGCGTGCACCCTGCCGCTCACCAGTACGACGACCGTGGGCGTGCCGGTGGCGAGGACCGCGTCGACCAGCTGCGGCTGCACGCCGGTGAGCCCGAGATCGGTCGCGTCGCGCGCCTCGCCGACTGTGCTGTGCACCTGCAGGCCTGACTCCCCGCCGACGAGGACGAGCGCGACCGCAGCATCGCGAGCAGCCGCGGCGGCGGCCTCGATGCCGCTCGTGTCGTCACCGCTGATGTCGCAACCGCGCTCGTGCACGACGTCGGCACCCGGCGCCGCGGCCCGGATGCCGGCAAGCGGCGTGACGTGCGGCGTGTAGTGCGGACCCGGTTGGAAGGCACCGCCGGCGGCCGGCAGCAGGCCGCCTTCGCCGTCCCGCTCGTAGACGATCTCGACGTGGGCCGGGTAGTGGTAGTCGCCTTGGAGCAGACGCTGATCGTCCGCGGCGGGGCCGATCACCGCGATGCTGCCGATGCCAGGATCGAGCGGCAGCACGCCGTCGTTCTCGAGCACGACGATCGACGCGGCCGCGACCTCGCGGGCCAGGGCCCGCTGGGCGGGCGTGTCGAAGCACGCTGCCGCCGCGCCCTCGTCCACGTACGGCTGCTCGAACAGGCCCAGCTGCACCTTGGAGCGCAGCACGCGCCGCACCGACCGGTTGACGAGCTCCTCGTCGATCGCGCCTGCGACGATCGCGTCCTTGAGCGGCTGGGCGTAGCAGTCGGCGGCCGGCAGCTCGAGATCGAGCCCGGCGGTGAGTGCGCGCACAGCGGCCTCGCCCTTGTCAGCGGCGACGCGGTGGTGGTTGCGCAGCAGCAGGACCGAGAAGTAGTCGGCGACGACCAGCCCGTCGAACCCGAGCTCGCCGCGGAGCAGATCGTCGAGGATCGCGGCGCTGCCCGCGCACGGAAGCCCGTCGATCGAACTGTACGAGTTCATGACCGATGCCAGCCCCGCGTCACGGATGGCAGCCGCGAACGGCTCGGCGTACACCTCGCGCAGCTCGCGCGGCCCCAGGTGCACCGGCGCGTGATTCCTGCCGCCCTCCGGCAGCCCGTAGCCGAGGAAGTGCTTGGCGGTGGCGATGACGCCGCGGCGAAGGTCGTCGGTCTGGAGGCCACGCACATACGCGGTGCCGAGCCTGCCGATGAGGTAGGGGTCCTCGCCGTAGGTCTCCTCGACGCGGCCCCAGCGAGGGTCCCGCGCGACGTCGAGGACCGGCGCCAGCGTGTGGCGCGCACCAACAGCGAGCAGCTGCTCTCTGATCACGCCCGCCACCTCGCCGACGAGCCGCTCGTCCCACGTCGATGCCAACCCGATCGCCTGCGGGAAGACCGTCGCACCGCGCGCGCAGTAGCCCGCCGTGGACTCCTCGTGCACGACGACCGGGATGCCGAGGCGGGTCTCCTCGACCGCGACCCGCTGGATCTGGTTCATCAGCCGCGCGCTTTGCTCGGGACGGAGACCCGTGGACGCTCCGATGCGGGTCACGTGGCCGATGCCGTGCCGGAGGTGCTCGGCGACGCGCGCCTCGTTCAGCTCGTCGCCCTCGATCAGGCTCGTGAGCCAGACGCCGCCGAGCTGGGCGACCTTCTCGTCGATCGTCATGCGCTCGAGCAGGTCGTCGACGCGCGTGTCGATCACGCCGGGACGACCTCGCCGGCGCGGTGCAGCGGCGCGAAGTCGTTGACTGGGCTGGGGCGGCCCATGAATCCCGGGTCGACCGTGCCGGCCTGGCAGCAGTGGAAGACCATCGCGGCGCGGATGCCGGTGGACTCGTTGTCGGTCGAGCGGTGCATGAGGTGACTGTCGAACAGCAGGAGGTCGCCCGGAGCCATCAGGACCGGTACCGACGCGCGCATGTCGTGGTCGACGATCTCGACGTAGCCGTAGTTGGCACCGGGGCGGCGGTCCTCGACGTGCTCGTGCACCGGCTCGGTGTGGCTGCCGGGCCGGACGTGCAGGCAACCGTTCTCGAGGGTCGCCTCCGTGATGGCGAGCCAGATCCCGACGATGGGCCGCGCCGGAGTGAACGGGAAGTAGTAGGAGTCCTGGTGCCAGGGCTGACCCCACGCCCCGGGGTTCTTGAAGATGAGCTGCGAGAGGAAGCAGTCGAAGTCGGGTCCGAGCAGCTCGCCGATCAACGGACCGAGTGCGTCACTCTCGAGGAAGGTGCGGAACGCCGGACGGCGGTGCAGCTTGAACACCTTCGACACCCGTTGCTCGGGTGTCCGGTCCGCGAAGTCAGCCTGCGCCTCTGGCAGGACGAGCGCGCCGCCCGTGTCCTCGCCGCTGCTCTCGGCCCGCACGAGCGCGATGGCGTCGTCGAGCATGGCGGCACCGACGCCCGATGCCGCGAAGCTGTCGAGCCGCACGAAGCCGTCGCGCTCCCACCGGCTCCGATCGATCATGCCCGCACCCACATCACGCCCGCACCTTATTGACGCGCTGCGCCATCATGCCGCGGTGACCCTGTTCGCCGACCTGGCCGCCACCGCTGGCACCGTCGCCGCCACCCGGTCCCGCACGGCAAAGCTCACCGCGCTCGCCGAGCTGCTTGCGCGGCTGGAGCCGGACGAGGTCGAGCCCGCGGTCGCGCTGCTGTCCGGCACCGTGCGCCAGGGCCGCATCGGCGTCGGTTGGGCCACCATCGCCGCGGTCGAGCACGCGCCCGCGGCCGAGCCGAGCCTGACGATCGCAGCAGTGGACGGCGCACTGACAACGCTCGCCGGGGTCGGCGGCGCCGGGTCCGCGGCAAAGCGGGGACGGTTGCTCGGCGAGCTGCTCGCGGTGGCGACCGCGGAGGAGGGCGATCTCCTCCGGCGCGTGCTCGTCGGCGAGGTTCGGCTGGGCGCGCTCGAAGGCATCGTGACCGACGCTGTCGCCCGCGCGAGCGGCGTGCCGCTGGAGACCGTCCGCCGCGCCGCGATGCTGACCGGCGACTTGCCCACGGTGGCACGGACCGCGCTGACCGCAGGCGAGCCCGCGCTGTCGGCCATCGGTCTTACTGTGCTGCGTCCCGTCCAACCGATGCTCGCGGCGACCGCCCCCGACGTCGGCGCCGCGCTGGAGGCGACAGGGGAGGCGTCGGTCGAGTGGAAGCTCGACGGGGCGCGGATCCAAGCCCACCGGGCAGGCGACGAGGTCCGCCTCTACACCCGCAACCTCAACGACGTGACCAGCCGGCTGCCAGGCATCGTCGCCCTCGTCCGGTCGTTCCCGGCGGGCTCGCTGGTGCTCGACGGCGAGGCCATCGGACTCGCGGAGGACGAGCGGCCCGACCGCTTCCAGGACACAATGAGCCGGTTCGGTCGTCAGGGCGACGGCGCCGCCGCTGTCCTCGTCGCCCGCTTCTTCGACTGCCTGCACCGTGACGGCGAGGACCTGCTGGACCGACCGCTGCGGGAGCGGCTCGCCGTCCTGGACGCGGTCGTCGGCACCGCCGCGATGCCGCGCACCGAGACCGCCGACGGGGATGAGGCGGCCAGGTTCCTCGAGGCGTCGCTGGCGCTGGGCCATGAGGGCGTCATGGTCAAGGCGCTCGACTCCCCATACGAGGCCGGCCGCCGGGGCGGGGCGTGGCGGAAGGTCAAGCCCGTGCGCACCCTCGACCTCGTCGTGCTGGCCGCCGAGTGGGGCCATGGCCGGCGGCAGGGCTGGCTGTCGAACCTGCACCTCGGCGCCAAGGGCGAGGACGGCTGCTTCGTCATGGTCGGCAAGACGTTCAAGGGCCTCACCGACGCGCTGCTCACTTGGCAGACCGGCGAGCTGCTCGAGCGGGAGGAGCGCCGGACCGGCCACACGGTGTGGGTGCGGCCAGAGCTCGTCGTGGAGATCGCGCTCGACGGCGTGCAGGCCTCGACGCGCTACCCGGGCGGGGTCGCGCTGCGCTTCGCCCGGGTGCGCGGCTACCGCGACGACAAGGGACCCGCTGAGGCAGACACGATCGAGACGGTGCAGGCGATGCTGCCCTAGTGGTGCGTCGTCGAGTTGGCGGCGTGGATCCGTCGAGTCAGAGTCGTCGCTGGCAAGGAGCCGACGACGCACGTCGACAATCCGGCGACGGACCACTAGTGCAGCCGCGCGGAAGTTCCGTGCATGTATCGCCGAGTCGGGGTCGTCGCTTGAGGACGCAGGACGACGCGCCTGCCTTGCCCAGCCGCTAGGACGAGGACGCAGCCAGCGGCGACATCCGGCCGGCGAGACGTGCGCGAGACTTCCGCGTGGTTGCACTAGGGGCTCGAGCGAGCCGTCGAAAGCGCTCAGGCTGAGCGGATCGAATACGCTTCGT
>CAYSAC010000062.1:0-14015 GCA_964428815.1 uncultured Acidimicrobiaceae bacterium
CGAGCGCGCCGGTCGCCTCGGCCGGCACCGTCGCCCCCGGCGTGAGGGTGTCGCCGATCCCGGTGATGATCGGCAGCTGGTCGGGCGGTGCCGGGCTCACGGCGAGCACGCGACCCTCCGCGTCGACCAGCGCGACGCCGTCCACCTGCGCAAACGCCGCGGCCGGCGTGCGCTCGACGATCTCGATGGTGATCTCGCCACCGAGGCTTCGCTCGATGTCCGCCTCCGCCACCCAGGGCAGCCGTGCCACCGCGCGCTCGGCCCGGCCGAGGCCGAGGCCGACGAGCGCGTCGCCGCGATCGATGCCGGCAGCAGCCAGGACGGCCTTGCTATCGGACCGAGCCGCGCCGCGCACTTCGATGCGATCCACATCGAGCAGCGAGGTCTGGGTGAGGCCCGCGAGCGCGGCGGCGAGGGCGAAGGCACCACCGCCGATGGTGAGCTTGCGCAGCCGTCTGCGGCCCGCGCCGCGGAGCACTGCGATGCGGCGCGCGCGCATCCGCGGGTGGGTGGCGGGCGCGACCGTGCTCACGCTGAACCTTCAATGTCAGGTCGAGGGTCGCGACCGACGATGCGAGTCTCCGGTACGAGGTCGACGCCTGTCGCAGCGAGGACCCGGGCCGCCACGAGCTCCATGAGCGCGAGCACGTCGTCGGCCGCCCCGCCCTCGTCGGCCTGGATGAAGTTGGCGTGCTTGGCGGAGACCTCGGCGCTGCCGACCCGGAGGCCCTTGCAGCCGGCGAGGTCGATGAGCCGGCCGGCGCTGTCCCCCGGGGGGTTGGTGAAGACCGACCCGGCGTTCTGCCCGCCCGGCTGGTTCTCGCGGCGCCAGGCAACGATCTCGGCGATGAGCACCTCGCTCGCCTCCCGGTCCCCGGCGGCAAGCTCCAGGTCGGCTCGCACCACGACGTGGTGGGGAGCGATCGCCGAGTGTCGGTAGCCCAGCTCGAGGGCGGCCGCAGACACCTCGATATCTTCGCCGGTGCGCAGGTCCACGACGCGGATGGTCGTGAGGGTGGCGGCCATGTCCGAGCCGTGGCCGCCCGCGTTCATGCGCACGGCCCCGCCGATCGAGCCGGGCACGCCAACGGCCCACTCGAAGCCGGCAAGCCCTGCCTTGGCGGTCCGGCGGGCGACGACCGGCAGGCTGGCGGCACCGCCCGCCCGCACCGTCGTCCCATCGACCTCGATGGCTGCCAGCTCATCGTCGAGGGTGATCGCCAGCCCGTCGAAGCCACGGTCGGCGACGAGCAGGTTCGATCCCCTGCCGATCACGAGCACATCGACGCCGGTGGTGCGGACGATCTCGGCGATGTGGCCGAGCTCGTCGGCGCGCGCCCGCTCGAGCAGCAGCGCCGCCGGGCCACCGACCCGGTAGGTGGTCATGGCCCCGATGGGCACGTCCCGCCGGACCCGATCGCCCAAGAGTCGACCGGCGGCCTCGACCGCAGCCGTCACCGGCCTGCTCCGACTAACGCCGCCTGCACCCGCGGCGGGATGGTCGTGAGGTCGCCGGCGCCGAGGGTGAGGCAGAGGTCGCCGGGGCGCAGCACGGCCGCGAGGTAGGCGACCGCATCGTCGAGCGACCGCATGTACGCCACCGCGGCCCGGGGGTGGGCGTCGAGGACGGCGTCGACGATCAGCTTGCCCGTGACACCAGGGCGGGGTGCCTCATGTGCCGCGTAGATGTCGGTCACCACGAGGAGGTCGGCATCGACGAAAGCGTCCGCGAACGACCGCCACAGCGCGCCGATCCGGCTGTAGCGGTGGGGCTGGAAGGTGCAGACGACCCGCCGCCAGCCGCCCGCCCGCGCCGCGGCGAGCACCGCCGCGACCTCGGTCGGGAGGTGGTCGTAGGAGTCGACGAACGTGACACCCCCGACCTCCCCGCGGCGCTCGAAGCGCCGCGCCGCACCGCTGAACCCGGCGAGCGCCTCCTGGCAGGCGCGCAGCGGGACGCCGAGCAGCAGACCGGTGACGGCCGCGGCCGCCGCGTTGCGGGCGTTGTGCACGCCCGGCACTCCCACCGAGATGGCGCCGAGCTCGCGGCCGTCGTGGACCAGCGAGAAGCGAGCGCCGTCGCGGCCGCTCTCGAGGTCGGCCATCCGGTAGGTCGCGCCCGCGGCAGTGCCGTAGGTCGTCGCGCCGTGCTCAGACGCGAGCCGGGCGGCGAGCGGATCGTCCGCACACACGACCCGCGGTCCCGCCGCACCGCTCAAGAAGCGGCCGAACGCGTCGACGAGGTTCTCGAAGCCTCCCCAGTGCTCGAGGTGGTCGGGCTCGATGTTCGTCACGATGACCGCCTCGGCGCCCAGCTCGAGGAACGTGCCATCGCTCTCGTCCGCCTCGACGACGAACCACTCCCCCGCACCCCAGGCCGCGGCGCCGCCCAAGCCGGGCACGTCCGCGCCGATGAGGTACGCGGGGTCGAGGCCGGCGTGGTGGAGCACCGTCGCCGCCATCGCCGACGTCGTGGTCTTGCCGTGGGTACCGGCGACCGCGAGGGTCCGCCTCGAGGCAGCCAACGCGGCGAGCATCCGCGCTCGCGACAGGACCGGGATGCCGCGCGCGCGCGCGTCGACCACCTCGGGGTTGTCGTCCGCGATGGCCGTGGACACCGTCAGCGCGTCCACCTGCCCCACGTGGGCGGCATCGTGAGGCACGCCGACGCGGATGCCAGCGGCGCGCAAGCGATCGACCGTCGACGACGCCTGAACGTCCGAGCCGGTGACCGTGTGACCCATCGAGGAAAGGATCGTGGCGATCGCGCTCATCGCCGCGCCGCCGATGCCGACGATGTGGACGGTGCGCGGCTCGGAGAGGTCGAAGCCGTCAGCCACGCTTGGCGTGCTCCTCCGCCAGCGCTGCGATCGCGTCTGCCGCGTCCGGTCGAGCCGCGGTGCGCGCCGCGGCAGTCATCGCCGCCAAGCGCGCCGGGTTGTCGAGCAGGCGGTCGACCTCCTCGGCCAACCGGGTGCCATCGAGCTCGCTGTCGGTCACCACGACCGCGGCGCCGGTGGCCACCATCGCCGCGGCGTTGCCGTCCTGCTGCCCCGCCGTCGTGACCGGCGACGGGATCAGTACCGCGGGCAGACCGGCAGCAAGCAGCTCGAAGCAGGTGCCGGAGCCAGCGCGCGTG
Source organism: uncultured Acidimicrobiaceae bacterium (assembly GCA_964428815.1). Lineage (GTDB taxonomy): Bacteria > Actinomycetota > Acidimicrobiia > Acidimicrobiales > CAYSAC01 > CAYSAC01. The sequence goes on from CAYSAC010000062.1 coordinate 3,140, forward strand.
ACCGCGAGGTCCGCCGCCGCGAGAGCGGCGGGCATGTCGTCCTCGTAGGGCACGGCGCGGTACGCGAGCGCCCCGGTGTCGGCCGGCAGGGCGGCGCAGATGGCGTCCCAGTCCCGGCGGCCGACGGCGTGGTGCACGGCGAGGTCGGCGCGGTCACGCCACCTCGCGACCGCGCCGAGCACGGCCTGGTTGAGCTTGAGCGCGCCAAGCGAACCGCCGAAGACGAGCACGAGCCGGCGGGACGGCTCGACCCCGAACCGCCGCTTGGCCGCCTCGCGGTCACCGTCGATGGCCGCGATCTCGGGCCGGACGGGGTTGCCGGTGACGACGGCTCTCGGCAGGTCGGTGCCCTCGAAGCTGACGGCGGCAGCCTTCGCGAAGCGGGCGATGAGGCGGTTCGCCGCACCGGGCGAGGTGTTCTGCTCGGCGACGACGACGGGGATGCGGCGCAGGACGGCGGCGAGGGCGACTGCCACACTCGCGTAGCCCCCAACGGCGACGACGACCGCCGGCTTCAACCTCGCGACGAGGCGCAAGGCGCGACCGAGCGCGACGAGCAGCCCGGTGACGGCGCCGACGTTGGCCAGCGTGAGGCGGCGCTGGATGCCCCGCCCGGGGAGCAGCGTGAACGCGTAGGGGGACTCAGGCAGCAGCCGCGCCTCGATGCCGCGCTCGCTGCCGACGTAGTGCACCTCGTCGGAGCCGTGGCCGCGCGCGACCAGCGCGTCGGCGATGGCGAGGGCGGGCAGGACGTGCCCGGCGGTCCCGCCGCCGGTGATGATCGCGAAGGTCTGGGTCACACAGTGCTGACGTTACGGGCTTCCGGCGACCGACCTTGGCGAGCGACGTTGCAGAGCAGGCCGGCGCCGGCCATGCCGAACAGCAATGACGAGCCGCCGAACGAGACGAACGGCAGCGGCACGCCGGTGATGGGCAGGATGCCGATCACCGCACCGATGTTGACGAACGCCTGCACGAGGAACCACGCCGTGACGCCGGTGGCGATGAGCATGCCGAAGCGGTCGGGTGCCAGCAGGGCGGTGCGCACACCGAGCACACCGAGCCCGACGAACAGCAGCACGACGCCGATGGTCCCGATGAGTCCGAGCTCCTCGCCGATGATGGCGTAGATGAAGTCGGTGTGGGCGAAGGGCAGGAAGCCCCACTTCGCGCGGCTGGTGCCGAGGCCGGTGCCGGTGATGCCACCCGACGCCAGTCCGACGGCCGACTGGATCGTCTGGTAGCCCTTGTTCAGCGGGTCGTCCCACGGGTGCAGGAACGCGAACAGCCGCGCTCTCCGGTACTCCTCAGCGATCGACAGCAGCGTCGCGGCAGAGATGCCGAGCGCGCCGACCGCGGCCAGCGAGCGCAGCGGGGTACCCGCGACGAACAGCACCGAGAACGCGATCGCGGCGATGATGATCGTCGTCCCGAGGTTGGGCTGGAGCAGAACGAGGGTGGCGGTGCCCCCGAACACGAGCAGCACGGGCCGCAGGGTCACCCTGGCGTCGTCGATCCAGGCGGCACGCCGCGCCAGCAGGTCGGCGCAGAACACGAGCACCGCGAACTTGGCCAGCTCGGCCGGCTGCAAGCGCAGCGAACCCGCTCCGAGCCAGCGGCTCGAGCCGTTGACGTTGATGCCCACGCCGGGCACGAGCACGAGCAGCAGCAGGAACGACGACAGGCCGACGAGCGGCAGGGCGAGCCGGCGCCACCAGTGGTAGTCGACCCGCATCGTTCCCAGCAGCACCACCGCTCCGAGCCCGACCCACATTGCCTGCTTGGTGAAGTAGTACCAGGACGAGTTGTACTCATCGATGGCGGCGACCGACGAGGCCGACAGCACCATCACGAGCCCGAGCAGGTTCAACGTCACGACGATCGCGAGCAGGCCGAGGAACGTGCCCGACCGGCGACCAGCGGGGCGCCGGCCCGGGCGGGCGGAGGCAGTCCTCGCGGTCGGATGCCGGCGCCGAGCGGCCGCGGGCCCGCCCCGAGGCGGCATGGTCGTGGTCATCGGGCGGCCTCGAGGCGCGCCTGCACCGCTCGGGTGAAGTCGTCGCCTCGCTCGGCGTAGGAGCCGTACCAGTCGAACGACGCGCAGGATGGTGACAGCAGCACCGCGTCACCGGGCTCGGCGAGCTCAGCTGCGATCGCGACGGCCTCGTCCATCGACGCGGCGCGGCGGACGGGGCAGCGGCCGGCGAAGGCGGCTTCGACCTCCACGCCCGCCTCGCCGATGGCGACGACGCCGCGCACCCGTTCGGCCTCCGCGGTCAGCTCGGCCATGTCGAGACCCTTGTTGCGGCCGCCCGCGATCAGCACGACGGAGCTGAACCCGCGCAGCGCGGCGATGGTCGCGTGGGGAGAGGTCGCCTTCGAGTCGTCGTACCACCGCACCCCTCCAGCCTCGCCGACGAGCACGACGCGGTGGGGGAGCCCCCGGAACTGCACCAGCGCGTGGCGCACGCCGTCGAGCGTCGCACCACCGGCCAGCGCGGTGGCGGACGCGGCGAGCGCGTTGCTGAGGTCGTGCGGGAACGAGCGCCACATCTCCCCCGCGCGCGCCAGCTCGTCACCCGCCACCGTGACCAGCCGGTCGCCGTCGACGCGGTAGTCGCCGCTCGTCATGCCGAAGCGAACCCGGCGTCCGGGGGCAGACGCCAGGTGGCTGTCCACGACCGGGTCGTCGGCGTTGCCGATCGCGACCTGGTCAGCCGACTGCTCGGACCAGATCCGCGCCTTCGCCCGCTCGTAGTGCTCCATGCTGCGGTGACCGTCGAGGTGATCGGCCGCGAAGTTGAGCCAGGTGCCGACCGCCGGCGCGAAGTGCTCGGAGTACGCCAGTCGGAATGACGACGCCTCCACGACGAACACCTCGGTCGCCGGGTCGTCCAGCGCCGCGACCAACGGGACCTCGGTGTTGCCGACGGCCTCCGCCTTGCGCCCTGACGCCTCGAGCATCTCCCTCACGAGCATCGTCACCGTGGTCTTGCCGTCGGTACCGGTGATGGCCAGGATCGGCCGGTTGTCCCACCGCGCTGCGAGGTCGAGCTCGCTGCGCACGGGCACGCCAGCCTCCACCGCGAGCGCGAACACGGGGTGGTGGTCGGGCACACCAGGGCTGGGGAGCACCTCGCTGGCCGCGGCGACGAGGCCGCGCAGCCGCTTCTCGTCCGGACTCTCGACCAGCTCGACGCCCAGGTCTGCGGCGGCGGTGCGCGGCGCGTCGCTCGGGCTGTCCTCCACGGCGACGACCTCGTCGCCGTGGTCGCGCAGGGCGCGCGCCATGGCCCGACCGGTCACGCCCAACCCGATCACCAGCGCGCTCAATCCAACGCCCCGGTCCCGATGAAGTCGGCGTAGTACAGGCCGAGCGCGAGGGCCATGGCCATGCCGGCGAGGATCCAGAACCGGATGATCACCGTGGTCTCGGGCCAGCCACCGAGCTCGAAGTGGTGGTGGATCGGCGCCATGCGGAAGATCCGGCGGGCGAACAGGCGGAAGCTGCCGACCTGCACGATGACCGACGCGGTCTCGATGACGAACAGCGCGCCGACGACGGGAAGCAGCAGCTGCAGGTTCATGGTGAGCGCGAGCGACGCGAGCCCCGCACCGATCGCCAGCGAGCCGGTGTCGCCCATGAAGATCCGCGCTGGTGGCGCGTTCCACCAGAGGAAGCCGGCGCAAGCGCCCACCATCGCGGCGGCGACGACTGCGAGGTCGAGCGCGTGGTTGATCTGGTACACGTCGAAGTGGCGGAACGCCCAGAACCCGGCCACCACGAAGAAGGCGAACGCGAGCAGAGACGAGCCCGCAGCCAATCCGTCGAGTCCGTCGGTGAGGTTCACCGCGTTGGTCGTGCCGACGATGAGCAGCACTGCCCACACGACCCACGTCGTCGGGCCGAGGTCCGTGCCGGGAGAGTCCCACCGCGTCAGCGACAGTGTCGTCTCGACGTCAGTGAGCTGCACGGTGGCGACCGCAAACCCGACGGCGACGATCAGCAGTCCACCCATCTTCGTGCGCTTGTTGAGGCCGAGGTTGCGCTCGCGTGAGACCTTGATCCAGTCATCGAGCGCGCCGACGAGGCCGGCGCCCGCGATGCACCCGATCACGAGCACCCCAGTCCGGGTGAAGACCAGCCCGCTGCGCACGTGGGCGAGCGTGTAGCCCACGACCGCGGCACCGACGATGGCGACGCCACCCATCGTGGGCGTGCCCGCCTTGACGACATGGCCCTCTGGCACGTCTTCGTGGATGGGCTGGCCGAGCTTGCGGCTGATGAGCCAGTCGATGAGGAAGCGGGTGCCGACGAGCGACACGGTGAGCGCGATGCCCGCGGCGATGAGGAGCGCTATCACCTGAGCGCCTCCAGCGCGACGGCCCGGTCGTCGAACGGGATCTGCTCGTCGCCGATGATCTGGACCTGCTCGTGGCCCTTGCCGGCGATGACGACGACGTCGCCCGGCTTGGCGGACCGCACGGCCAGCTCGATCGCCGCGCGGCGGTCGGGCTCGAGGGTCAGTTCCTCCTCGTCGCTGATCCCGCCCCTGACGGCCTCGATGATGGCCAAGGGGTCCTCTCCTCTCGGGTTGTCGGAGGTCAGGACTACCCGATCGGCCAGACGGGCCGCCACCTCGCCCATCAGCGGCCGCTTCGCCTTGTCCTTCTCACCGCCGCAGCCGAAGACGACGACGACGTCGTGCTCCCCGGCGAGCTCGCGGGCAAGGGCGAGCACGTTGACGAGCGCATCCGGCGTGTGGGCAAAGTCGACGGCCACGGTGAACGCCTGACCCGCGTCGACCACCTCAAAGCGCCCTGGGACAGGAGCGACGATCGCCAGCCCCGCCGCGATCGCGCTGCGGTCGACGCCGAGATGCTCCGCGACCGTTGCCGCGCCGATGGCGTTGCTCACGTTGAACCGGCCGCCGAGCGCGAGGTCTATGTCCTGCCCTCGCCACCGGAACTGCGATCGCCGCGCGCCGACGCGGATGTCCTCGGCGTCCGTGATCGAGTAGCCGGTCGTCGGCACGGCGGCGCGCTCGTGGAGGACACGACCGTGCTCGTCGTCGAGGTTCACGACTGCAGCGTCGGCGTACGCGCTCGTGAAGAGACTCGCCTTCGCGTCGAAGTAGTCGTTCATGTCGCGATGGAAGTTGAGGTGGTCCTCGCTCAGGTTCGTGAACATGGCGACCGCGAAGCGCGTCGCGCGCACGCGGCCCATCGCGAGCGCATGAGACGACACCTCCATCGCGATCGCTTGCCGTCCACGAGCACGCTCCGCTGCGAGGTGCCCTTGCAGCTCCGGAGCCTCCGGCGTCGTCCTCACGCCGGAAAGCGTCCCGAGCACACCGGTGGACCAGCCGTGCTGCTCGAAGATCGACGCGATGAGGTGCACGGTGGTGGTCTTGCCGTTGGTGCCGGTGACCCCCACGACGCGGAGCTGGCGCGACGGGTGGCCGTGGAACGCGGCAGAGACGGGCCCGAGCGCGGCGCGCACGTCGTCCACGACCAGCTGTGGGGCCTCCACGTCGAGCACATGGTCGACGAGGAGCGCAGCCGCGCCGCTCTCCACCGCGCTCGGCGCGAGGTCGTGACCGTCGGCGGTCGCGCCGCGCACGCAGCAGTAGAGCGCGCCGGGTCGCACGCCATGGGTGTCGTGCACGACCGAGGTGATCTCGACCGCGGGCGCCGGCGCGGGCACGACGGTCACCTCGACGCCGTCGGCGGCAGCGACAAGCTCCGGCAGCTGCATCGCTGCTAGTGGCCTGTCGTCGAGTTGACGACGTGGATCCGTCGAGCCAGGGGCGTTGCTGACAAGGAGCCGACGACGCAGTCGTAGCCTTGCCCTACCACAAGGAGGAGCGACGCCGTCAGCGACGTCACTGGCCGGCGAGACACGTCGGCCATCCGGCGACAGACCACTAGGGCGCCTTGGTGCGGGCGGCGGTGGCGGTGCGGGGGGCGGCCGAGGTGCCGGCGGTTGTCGAGGTGGTCGCGGCGACAGCGCGGACGGGCGCCGGCTTGGCGGGCGTCGTCTCCGTCCCGTCGGGCGCGGCGACGTTGGTCTGACCGAGCACAGGCGGGATCTTGAAGAGGCGCAGCCCGTACTTCGCGAGGTCGGAGAACACGGGGGCGGCGACCGCGCCGCCATAGATCGTCGAGGAGGGCTCGTCGATCACGACGATCACGGACAGCTCGGGGTTCTGGGCGGGGACGAAGCCGGCGAACGTCGCGACGTAGTGGTAGCGACCGGCCTGGTCCTTGTAGCCGCCGTTGGGCTGCGGCTTGCGGGCGGTGCCTGTCTTGCCGGCGACCTCGTAGCCGTCGATGGCCGCGCTGGCGGCGGTGCCATTGGTGACCACCTCGGAGAGCATGGCCTGCATCTTGCTCGCGGTGGCCGGGCTGACGACCTGGCGGGTTGCCCCCAATGGCATCGCGTGGCGGAGGCCGACGGCGTCGACGGTCTCGAGCACCAGCGCTGGCGGGACGTAGGTGCCGTCGTTGGCGATGACGTTGAAGGCCGACAGCATCTGCACCGCGGTGACGGCGATGCCCTGACCGAGCGGGATCGAGCCGATCGACGTTCCGGACCACTTCGCGGGGTCGAGCATCAGGCCGCCCGACTCGTTGGGGAACCCGAGCGCGGTCGTCTCGCCGAACCCGAACGATCGGAGGTAGTGGTCGATGCGCTGCTTGCCGAGCATCTGACCGATCTTGATCGTGCCGATGTTGAGCGACTCGGCCAGGATCCGCGTCACGGTGTAGTCCTTCGTCGCGTGGGCGTCGTGGTCGGAGAACGTGTGGTCGCTGACCTGGAGGTGGTCCGGCACCTCGATCTCGGTCTCGGGCCCGATCAGCCCTTCCTCCACGGCGCCCGCGACCGTGATCATCTTGTTCACCGACCCGGGCTCGAAGACCGCGGTCAGCGCCATGTTGTTGCCGGTCGGTGCGGCCAGGCCGGTCTCGGGGTCGGTCGCCATGTTGGCGAGGGCGATGATCTCGCCAGTGCGCGGGCGCATCACCACGGCGATGCCGCCCTTCGCGCCGACCGCCTCGATCTGGTTGCCGAGCGCCCGCTCTGTCTCGTACTGCATGGTGCGATCGAGGGTGAGCACGAGGTCGTCGCCCCTCTGGGCTGGCTCGACCCGATGCTCGCCCGACGCGATCGTCCGGCCGTCGGGGTCGCGCTCGATGATGAGCTCGCCCGGCTGGCCCGTGAGCGCATCGTCGAACTGGGCCTCGAGGCCTGACAGGCCCTCGTTGTCCACGCCCACCGCGCCGAGGATCGAGCGGGCCATGTCTCCGGTCGGGGCGAAGCGCTTCGGTTCGTCGAGGAAGAAGACCCCCTTGAGCTTCAGCTTCTCCACCGCGTCGGCGACGCCGTCGGGCACTCGGCGCGCGAGGTAGGTGAACGCGCCGCTGCCGCCGAGCTTGGCCACCAGCACCTCCGGAGCGATGTTCAGCAACGGCGAGAGGACCGACGCGTGCGCCGCCGGATCGGTCACGAGGCGGGGGTCGGCCCACACCGTCCGCTGCTGGATCGAGAGCGCGAGGTCGTTGCCGTTGCGATCGAAGATCGAACCTCGATCGGCCGGCAGCGTGACCGACCGGATGCGCTGTGACTCACCCAACGCGTTGTAGCGGTCGGCGTCGAGCACCTGCACGACGCTCAGGCGAAAGACGACGAGCACGAACATGAGCGAGAGCAGCACGAGGAGCGCGACGAGCCGGTGGCGCGGGTCGCTGCCGCGCCTGCGCCGCGCCGGCGGCCTGCCTGCGGGCGGACGGGTGCGAGCCGCGGGACGGCGGGGCGTGTGTGGGCGAGACGCGGGACGGGTCTTGGCAGAGGTGGAGCGGGGTGCCGGTCGGCGGGACGGGCGCTCCCCCTCGCGCCCGTCGAGCTTCACGGAGCCGGCTCCAGGAGCGGCTTGACGGTGGTCCAGCCGTCTTCGCCCTGGGCCAGGACGCCGCTGCCGCTGTCGGCGGCGTCCGGCTCTTCGCCGTCGTCGACCGGTTCCGCTGGCGCGAGGTAGACGATGTCGTCGGGCGAGACCATGCCGAGCCTGGTCTGCGCGACGGCAACGACCCGCTCCGGTGATTCGAGCCCCGCGACCTCGAGGCGCAGCTCTTGATAGCGGGCCTGCTCCTCCGCGACCTGGCCGTCGAGCTGGTCGAGGCGGATCTGGCCCTGCACGAGCAGCGTGTTGACGACGGCGAGCGCGAAGAGCCCTGCAAAGAGCAGCCCGGTGATGAGGACGCCGACCTTTGGAGAGAACCGCGGCCGGCGGGCCCGCTCGGGTCGGACGACGTGGAGGTGGTCACGCCGAGGGGCGGTCGTCGCCGGCCTGGGCTGGTGTTGGGGCGCCCGCTGTGCGGCGCGCGCCGGAGCGCGGACGGCGGTCGGCATCACTAGCTCTCCTTGGCTGGTGCGACGTGTGGTGCGAGCTTCTCGACGGCGCGGAGGCGAGCGCTCTCTGCCCTCGGGTTGGCGGCGATCTCGCCAGCTGACGGCTTCCAGGCGCCTTGCTTGAGCAGCCGCGCCGTCGGGTGGATGTGGGACGGGACCGGCAGCTGCGACGGTCCGGTCCAACCACCCGTGGCGGCGTAGCGGAACCGGTTCTTCACGATGCGGTCCTCGCCCGAGTGGTATGCGAGGACCGCGCACCGACCACCAGGGAGGAGGCAGTCGATGGCGCGGTCGATCGCACCGGGGAGGATCGTGAGCTCGTCGTTGACGGCGATCCGAAGCGCTTGGAACGTGCGCTTGGCCGGATGGCCGCCGGTGCGGCGCGCCGGCGCGGGGATGGCGTCGCGCACGATCTCGGCGAGCTCGCCGGTCGTCGCGATCGGACGGGAGGCGACGATCGCCTTCGCGATGCGCGCCGCGAACCGCTCGTCGCCGTAGGCGCGCAGCAGGTGCGCGAGCTCGCGTTCGGGCAGCTCGTTGACGAGCTCGGCCGCCGTCGGCCCGGCGGTACGGTCCATCCGCATGTCGAGCGGCGCGTCGGCGCGGTAGCTGAAGCCCCGCTCGGGCCGGTCGAGCTGTGGCGAGCTGACGCCGAGGTCGAAGAGCGCGCCGGACAAGGGTGGCAGCTCGACCTGGTCGAAGCGGCCGTGGCGGAGGGTGACCCGCTCGGCGAACGGCGCCAGGCGCTCGCGCGCGGCGTCGAGCGCGTCCTCGTCCCTGTCCACGCCGAGAAGCGACAGGTGGGGATGGGCCTCGAGGATGGCGGCGGCGTGCCCCCCTCCTCCGAGGGTCGCGTCGAGCAGCGTGCCGGGTGGGACGGTCGCGAACAGCGCGACCACCTCGTCGCGCATCACGGGAACGTGGCTGAACTCGCTCACCTGCAGCCCCCCGGCCGACCGGCGCTCGCCGGGATGTCTCCCCGGTACGAGCTCGATGGCGGGCGGGCGGAGTTGGGGCCTTCCATCTGGACGGCCGGGAGGCTGCACGTGAGCGAGCTGGACACCGGTCAGAGGCGAAGGGACGTGACCGCGCTGAGCAGGTCCGCGTCGCCCTGGGTGGAGATCTCCTCCCAGCGGCTCACATCCCAGATCTCGGCGCGCGTCCCCCGACCGGTGATGACGACCTTGTCCCCCAGGCCCGCGAAGGTCCGGAGACGAAGCGGCAGGACGATCCTCCCCTGTCCATCGGGGATGGCCTCCGTCGCATCCGCGTGGAAGACGCGGAGCGCGCCGGGGTTCGCCAGCCCGGCGTCCACGCTCTCCTCCAGCCGGAGCGCCACCCGATCGAATCCCTCGGGCGTCCACAGGCCCAGGCAGCGGTCCAGCTTGGCGACGATGCCCAACTTCGCGATGTGGGCGCGAATCCTGGAGGGCAGCACCAGCCGCCCCTTGTCGTCGAGCCCGTGCTCGAACGTCCCCACGAACCGCTCTGTGGACACCCATCGCCCCGTCTGCTGCTGCCTCGACCCGCCGAGCCCATCCCCTGCGTGCCATTGCGTGCCACCATATGCCTCTGCCCTCCACCCGTCAACCACCAGGTGGGACCACGTTTCGAATGTGGTCAAGAAGGTGGGCCGTACGACCCACCTTCTTCGGGAGGTTCGGCTAGGGGAGCTAAGGCGCTGGCAGCCGGGCGCGGAGGGCGTCGACCACGGCGTGTGGTTCGAGCAGCACGCCGAGCGCGACGTCGGCCAGCTCAGCGGCGGGAACGCCGAGCAACGCGGCGGTGCCCTCGGCGTCCCAGCGGTGCAGCAGCGCGCACTGGAACCGGGCGCCGCCCCTGGTCCGGCGCTGGCTGATGCCGAGCACCTTGCGTCCCTCGACGGTCAGCTCGCCAGGGCCCAGTCCCGCGAAGCACACGCGGTCGGACCACGGCGCGCGGACGAGCGCTCCGTCGTGGACGCGGGCGTCGATGCCGAGGTCGTCAAGGGCTGCGCGCCACGCCTCACCGAGCCAGAGGAAGGCGCGGCCGACATCGTCCTCCCAGAGCGGATCGTCTGACGGGATGATGACGTCGATCCACGTGACGTCGCCGGGGACGAGCAGCACCGCTCCCCCGCCGCTGCGCCGTCGCACGACATCCATGCCCGGGTCAGCGACGACATCGCTGTCGGGCTGCGCGCTGCCGAGGACGAGCGCAGGTACACCGGCCTCGAACACCCACACCGAGCGCGTGACCGGAGAAGGCAGCGCCAGCGCGTGGAAGGAGGCGGCAGAGCCTCGTGTGCGCGAGACGGGCCAGTCAGTCAACGACGTGCGGGATGAGCAGCCCCAGTCCAGCCGTAGCTCCGCTCGGCGAGCGCGGCAGTCGGGCAGCGCGGAGTCGGGAGCGCCAGCGAGCAGCCGCAACGACGCCGCCGAAGGCGGGTCGAAGGCATTGCGGGCGGCGGCCACCCCCCGACGG